>CAYJSA010000103.1:0-1518 GCA_964372785.1 uncultured Candidatus Saccharibacteria bacterium | reverse complement strand
GACTGAATCCATAAATCGAAAAACCGCCTAAAGGCGGTTTTTTGAGTCTTTGACTTTTTAGAGTTACTTTTCTTGAACAATCAAAAACATATTTCCATCGGGGTCTGCTATTTCAGCACCAATAGTCCCCCATGGCCTAGTAACCGGCTCGCTTATCACCTTGCCCCCATAAACTTTTACTTTTTCCAAGAACGTATTCACATCCTCAACAATGAACTCGCTATTTTTATAAGTTCCAATATGATGTTTGGTCCAATTTGGAAACCTGTACTCTGAATCTTCTTCAAGTTCAATGTGGGTATCACCTAAATATGCACTCAAATAATTACTATCTTGGCGCTCCACTTCAATCTCAAAAACATTCACATAAAACTCTTTTGCCCTTTCAATATTGGTCACGCCGATTACAATCGGACCGAGCCGAGGTTTTTTGTTCATATATTAAAGTTACACTTTTGAAAATTGGTATACTCCGAAAGCTAAGGTAATAATGGTAGCGCCCCAAAAGTGGTTTCCCGCTCGATAATATCACCACTTGTCTTTTTCATAGAACCTGTAACATGCCTTTCTTAACTCTTCAACAATAATGATAGAAAAAGCAACGGCGATTGCCAGTAACCAATCCCAAAGACCAAGAGGCGTGGTGTGCAATATTTTTTGCAAAAATGGGTTATAAACGGCCAATACTTGCAACGCAACAACAATGCCGGTGGCTCCCGCTAAAAATTTATTTGAAAACGGATTCATCTGAAAAATTGATTTACTTTCCGACCTGCAATTCCACGCATTAAACCATTGAAATATAGCCAGTACAACCAACGACATCGTTTGGGCTTTTATTAAATCCACCGAAAATAATCCCTTAAAAATAAATAAGGTTCCTATCATCATGCAAACTCCCATCAAAAACATTCTTTGCAACATGAGTGAATCCACCAAAAACTTATTAGGTTTTTTAAACTTTTCTGAAAGCAGATTTTTCTCCCGAGGTTCCATGGCTAAGGCAACATCTAAAAATCCATCGGTTACAAAGTTAAGCCAAATAATTTGCGCGGGTAAAACTGGAAGCGGAAACCCTAAAAAAATCGCTCCGGTGATAGCAAGCACTTCGCCAAGGCTGGTTGAAAAAAGATATAAAATCACTTTTTTAATAGTTCTATAAATACTGCGTCCCTCTTCTATGGCAGCCACAATGCTGATAAAATTATCGTCCAATAAAATAATATCTGAAGCCTCTTTTGCCACCTCACTGCCAATTAGCCCCATGGCAATTCCTAGGTCCGCCGCCACCAATGATGGCGCGTCGTTTACTCCGTCGCCCGTCATGGCAATTATTTTTTTATTGGCTTTAAAAGCCTTGATGATTCGTAATTTATGTTCAGGCGAAACCCTGGCAAACACAGAAACGCCATGGATTCTTTGAGACAGTTCCAAATCAGTCATTTTTTCCAATTCAATTCCTGTCATCACCTTATCCCCCGCCCGGTAAATTCCCGCTTCTTTGGCAATGGCCGTGGC
>CAYJSA010000102.1:0-1532 GCA_964372785.1 uncultured Candidatus Saccharibacteria bacterium | reverse complement strand
TAATGAATACGGGATCCCGTATCAATTATTTTTTAAAAAATAATTTATCGGGACAATTGGTTCCAGGTTCGATTCCCTCTGGGCGCACAACGAGCAAAAAACCATTCAAAACGGTTTTTTTGCTTCGTTATTGACAATCAGGCAATAAATGCCATAATCATTAATAATCGTGAGAAAGTACCTTTTACCCTAGAAGGAGACCGTTATGGCAAAATTGCCCAAAAAGACCGTTGTTGACGTTCCAAAGAATCTTGACGAGGCGGCCAAATTTTTGGCCCAAATCGGTCAAGCTCAGCGCACCGTTGATGAAATCGAAAACACTTTGAATGAAGAAGTGGAAAAGCTCAAGGCCACGGCGATGGCTAACGCCAAACCCCACCAACAAAGGGTTTTGCAGCTCATTGAAGGGCTCTTCGTTTTTGCTCAAGCTAACCGCGATCAGCTGACTGACAATGGGAAACGCAAAACAGTTGAAATGCCTACGGGAATTTTCGGCTGGAGAATGACTCCGCCAGCGGTAAAGCTCCGGGACATTGAATCCGTCTTGGCAGGTCTTAAGGCCCTTAAGCTTGAACGCTTCATCAGAACAAAAGAAGAAGTGGACAAGGAAGCAATACTCAAAGAGCCCGAACTGGCCCAAACGGTCAACGGCGTTTCCATTGGTCAGCGGGAAGAATTTATCGCCAAGCCGGCCGAACTGAAAATTGAGATAGCAACTCAAGTTGACAAGCTCAAAAAATCGGTCGCCTGAAAAACGCCTGTCTCCAATATTCCGCCATGTCGCAAGATCATGGCGGTTTTTTAGTGTAATTTGACAACGGCTTTATAAATGATATGATGATGAAAATTGTCGCGAATTGTTTGCGATAGTTTGGTTAGTTGGCACTTTTCCAAAAGAAAGGACGGTCATGCAGGAGGATCTTATCTTGGGCTTTTCTTTGGCAAACAGCGTAACCGAAATTCTGGCGATGCTGGGAAGTAAGGAAGTCGGGTTTTCGAAAAGACTCACTTATGGCTACCAAATTACTGGTGACCACCGCCTCTACGACAGGTGCGAAGTCCAGAATGGACCCCATCATATGAGGCACGAGATGCCCGACGGCGTAATGGCATACATTGAGCTGTCCTGTTGCGCCAAGAATTTCAATGAGATAAAAACCCTCGTTGAAATGAACTGTACGATTGTTTGCCGAGAGACTAATCCACTAGAGGAGTGATTCGCCCAGAATTACTCCTTTTTTCTTGTAAAAAATCTTAGGAATTTTAAGAAAATAGCGTATCAATAACAACAATTGAACTAAACCCCGTAAAAATTAAAAATATAATCACCAAAATAATTTTGCGCCACAAGCGAGCCTGAAACACTTTTGGCAATAATTTGTAATTGGTAATGTTTACCAGCGCGATATGGACCGTCATGGAAATGGCATTAATCACCGCCCCCAGTACAATCAATGTTCGGGGCTCGTAAATACCAGCCATAAATAGCGCAACGCCAAATATAATTTGGAGCCACAAAAAAGTAAAATATA
>CAYJSA010000101.1:0-1537 GCA_964372785.1 uncultured Candidatus Saccharibacteria bacterium | reverse complement strand
GAGCATGAGGGCACCATAACCCATGACTTATCCTGAGAATAAAAGGTTTTGCACGGCCAAGGGCTGCGCCCACAAAGCCTGCCCATAACCAACGCTGTAGGCATGTTCATGACTATGTTGTGGCGAAGCATTAATGCCAATAACCCCTTTTGTTGTAAAGCGCCGGAAGCCGACAAACCGATAAACACATAGGAAAAACAGTTAAAGCTAGAGTTAACACTTAACCATATTCAACCGCGCAAACCGATTGTAGTTTTAGGTAGACTATTGGCTAAATTCTATAAATGCCCGATAAACTCATTATTTGCCATTTTATAGCCAAATTAGACTTTAATGGCAACCGCGCAAAATGAAGGTTTAAATAATGAAAGCTTTATAGAATATAGCATGCAATGGGTAAAACCAATAAAGATTTCCAAAGAGCGGATTAATCATGCAGGCGATATTTTAATCAGCGATACGGCTACGGATGAAGAAAAAATCAGGGCACTTGAGATTTTGGATAATTGGAGGGCGAGCCATAGTTATCCAATGCACGTATTTAAGATGAGGCTAAAAAATACTTCAACAAAAGTCGATAAAAATGCATTAACTGCACAGCGCCTTAAGCGCGTCCCGGCCATTATTAAGAAATTAAAGAGAAAATATGAAGGGCGCGACCCGACAATGAAGCTAATCCAAATGCAGGACATTGGCGGATGCAGGGCAGTTTTGTCAAATGTTTTCCAAGTTAGAAAACTCCATCAAGATTATTACATAAAAGGCGATTTAAAACATAAAAGAGTCGGAGTGAAGGATTATATTGCCAATCCCAAAAAAGATGGTTACAGAAGCATTCATGTAATTTACAAATATTTTAGCGATAAGGAAGGGAAGAAAGATTTTAACGGCTTGCTTGTTGAAATTCAATTAAGGTCAAAATTACAGCACTTGTGGGCAACGGCCATTGAAACGGTGGATTTCTTTACTCGGCAAGCCATTAAATCCAGTGAAGGGCAAGAAGAGTGGATGGATTTTTTCAGGTTAGTAAGCGCCGCTTTTGCCGAAATAGAAAATTGCCCCCCTGTCCCGAACACCCCTACCGACGAAAAAGAGCTATACCATGAAATCAAGAAAAAAGAAGCTGGGTTGAATGTGATAAAAATAATGTCTGGTTGGACAAGAGCCATGAAAATCTTCGAGGAATTTACAAGCAAGAAGAAATTAAAAGCGCAGTTTTTTTTGCTGGAATTGGATATTTTGGGCGGAAAAATGACTATTACCCCGTACGCAAAAAAACAGGAACAAAAAGCAATTGCAGATTATGCTGAAGCTGAAAAAAGAAACAAAGATAAAAAAGAATATGACGTGGTTCTTGTTGGGGTGGACAGTGTCACCGACTTAAGAAAGGCGTACCCGAATTATTTTGTGGATAGCCGAGAGTTTTTAGAAAATTTAGAAAAAATTATAAAAAAATCAATTTAGGGAAAGGCGCACACTGGCCAGAAGCGCAGCACCCTTGATTCCGTCACAACTGCATCCATTTTGATGTCATGCT
>CAYJSA010000100.1:0-1615 GCA_964372785.1 uncultured Candidatus Saccharibacteria bacterium | reverse complement strand
GCGTTAGATTCCGCGGATTTTTGCGCCAAGATCTCCAAGAGATCTTGATGGGCCATGCGGCAATGTAAAATAACTGGCAAGCTTAATTCTTTTGCCAAATCCAACTGCTGTAAAAAAACCTTTTTTTGTTTTTCTTTAAATTCTGCTAACTTTGTGGCAGATTTTGGTTTATAGTAGTAATCCAAGCCAATTTCTCCGATAGCTACTACTTTTTTTGATTTAGCTAATTCCCTATATTTTTCAGCATCAAAAGTATCTTCTAAAATGAGACTTTTGCTTTCACTATCGTCATTTTTTATATTTAAAAATTCAGCTCCCGCATACATGGGGTGTAAACCAATAGCAGCATAAAAACCCTCGCCGTATTTTTCGGCAAATTCAATTCCCTCCTTACTTGATGGATAGCTAGTGCCAACATTAATGCAAGAAATATTTTGGGCGCGAGTTCTTTTCAACACTTCATCTAAATCTTCCTTATAAGCATTAAATTGTAAATGGCTATGAGTATCAATAATCATGGGTTTATCTTATCCGAATTTAACTAAAAAAGCGAGAAATCAATGGTATGACTTCTCGCTTCGTGTTATTGTGCGCCCAAACTTATTCGGGCTTTCCTCCTGTGAGGGGGAGTGGTTTATCTTCCAGAAGCTCTTGCCGGAAGACTGGCACCTCTCTTGGGGCTTCAATCCCCAGGCGGATTTTCCTGGGAGGCTTACCCCGTCTGCCGGGCTCGATGTCCACCACCGTGACAGTGACAACGGCTCCCCCGGGAAGTTTAATCATAAACTTTTCGCCTAACTTGCGACTGAGAACAAGCATGTCCATCCCCTTTGTAAAAACATCCTGTTGTTCAGACCCACCTTGAGTCCGAATTTTGGGACTTGTTACAGTATACTATTTTTTTTCTTTAAGTCAAGCCGAGGAAACAAAATTTCTGATTTTCTTGCCCCCACACCATTCCGCCCTGGCGGGACTGGTAGTGGTGGGTTGTTTTCAATAGCTTTTTTTATCTTTACTGCAGTTTCTGGTAAAAACGGCAATAGTAAGTCTGAAATTTCACTTAATGAAAATAGAACATCTGAAATGACTTGCGAATCACTCTCTTTGCCCTCCCATGGTTTTTCTTGGTTTATGTATTTATCACAAAAAGTTATAAGCTCCCAAATTGATTTTAACGAATCATTAAATTTAAATTCATCCAGATATTTTTCAGCTTCTTTTCTTATTCGTTTAATTTCTTTTTGTAAATTTGTATTTTGGATTTGTTTGGGGTTTGGGGTTTGGGGTTTGATATTTAATTTAGTTGCCATTGCAAGGGTTCTAGCAACTAAATTCCCGATGCCACGGGCCAAATCCGAATTATATCGTTGTTCAAATTTTTCGTAAGTAAAATCACCATCTTCAGTAGGTGTAATTTCGCGCAACAAGTAATATCTAACCGCATCAACACCATATTTTTTCACTAATTCAAATGGGTCAATCACGTTCCCAAGAGACTTAGACATTTTTTGTCCGTTAACTGTTATAAAGCCATGAATAAAAATCTGCTTTGAATTTGGTAAACCAGCCGACATCAACATTGCCTGCCACATACTGGATTGCTGACGCAAATTAT
>CAYJSA010000099.1:0-1635 GCA_964372785.1 uncultured Candidatus Saccharibacteria bacterium | reverse complement strand
TAAAACTCAACGAAAAAGTGAGTACAGAAAACCCGCGACCGCGGGTTTTCTGTACTCACTTTTAAAATACCTACCTACGTTTCTTATGGTAACTTGAATACTTTTTTAAAATGCTCTTCATTATCAATAAAATCTAACTCGCCGAAACGAACATACTTTTCTACGCGGAAAAATTTCACCAAAAGCATTATTTCCTGGCGGCAATCATAGGGCGTGATTAAAACACTTTTTTGCAACTCGCGAAAACCTATTTTCCGCAACCGTTGCCGGAGCGCGTCCCTCCCCTGCTTATGTTTTTCGGGTATATCAAAGGCAACCATTCTCCACCTGCCATCCCACGCTTGCTTTTTGAGCTTTATGCCATCAAGTTTCAAGTTCAATGCTCTCAACTTTCCTTTTTCGGTTGGAGTTACCATAATCCAGCCATCAATATCCTCTTGTTTATCTATAATATCAAGCCGGTACAGATTCCGAATCCCCTCTTGCAGTTTTTTCCTTTCTATTTTCCGCCATTCATCTGGTAACTTTTCCAAGATCCTCCACTTCTTGCCGTGTGAGTAAGTGTAACTAAATTTAACACCAGTCACCAAAAGCAATAAAATTTTCTCACTGATTTCGTTCATACCTCAATACTATCACAAAAACACAAAAACAAAAGTGAGTACAGAAAACCCGCGACCGCGGGTTTTCTGTACTCACTTTTTTAGGCTATTTTTAAGAAAGAAAAAGCCGCGGTTTTCAAAAAAAGCCGCGGCATAAAATTTCACGAAGGGATATATTTAGCCGTTTTTGAAGCATCTTGATGAAAAATCATGTCATAAATATTTCAATGGTAAGAAAAAGAATATAAAGCCCGAGCAATGCCAAACCCTCTCTTTTGGTAATTTTTCTTCCGGTTCGTATAAATATTAAGGAAAGTACGGCGGCGCATATTAAAATAATCCTGGCGGTTACAAATGGGGAAAAATCCCTAATCTCAAATGGCAAAATCAAGGCGATTAACCCCAATACTAGCGTGGTGCAAACAATAACCGAGCCCATCAAATCCCCCAACACCAACCAATTCTTTTCCTGCCTAGCGGAAATAATGGCAAAATAGGCTTCGGGAAACGCATTGCCCAACCCAACAATCAAAATACCAACCAACGCCAGCGAAATTCCCAATTTATCGGCAAAAAATTGTGCTGAGCCCACTACCACAAATGAAGCTCCCAAAAGAAGGACCACTAATACTATTATTTTTATCAGACTTTTTACAAAACCCCCAAACCCCGAAGTTGCAGTTTGACCCTGACGGAAATATCTTTTTTTAAAGTGCCCTCGTTCTGAAAAAATCCACCATGAATAAAGCGCAAATGAACCAATTAAAATTAATCCGTCCGCCCTGTTTAAATTTCCGTCAAAAATTAATAATAATGGCAGGATAGCAATTAAGGTGGTAAAGATGGCGCTTTTTTGAACCATTTCGCTTTCGGCAGATAGTCCCTTTTTACTAAAAAAAACTGCGACTGCTAATACAAAGGTAAGATCAACTAAATTGCCCCCGATAACATCTCCAAAGGCAAGCTCTGGTTTTCCCTGCAATGCAGCATTGAAATCGGTAAATAGATTAGGCAATGAGGTGGCAAGAGACAT
>CAYJSA010000098.1:0-1649 GCA_964372785.1 uncultured Candidatus Saccharibacteria bacterium | reverse complement strand
TACTGGTATTACTCGGGATTAGCGGTGTTATCCGCCATAGCAATCTTTATGACGGCGGTCAGGGGAGCAGTATTGGCATTTATTTTATCTCTATCCGTCTACTTAATCTGGAAGGGAATATATGCCCGGAAGATAAAAAACCGCAACCCGGCGAAAATTAAAATTATTGCCATTGTCTTTGCCGGGGTGTTTATAATTGGTTTGTGGTATTTTGGTTTCGGCGCTAAATTTACTAATCGAATATTTAGTTTTAATTTCCAGCAAGTTACCATCCAGCAAAGACTTTTAGTCTGGAAAGAAGCTTGGCAGGGATTTAAAGAGCGGCCGTTATTGGGCTGGGGGCCGGAAAATTTTACTCTGGTTCATGGGAAATATTTTGAACCCAAGGTCTATCATGGGCCAGCCGGGTCAATATTTGACCGTCCCCATAATATAGTGCTGGAAGTTTTGGCAACCCAGGGATTAATCGGTTTGGCGGCGTATCTCTTCTTATGGTTAAATATTTTTATTTTTCTTTTTAAGAAATATAAAAAATATTCACGGGCAGTAATTATCTTCGGTTGTTTATTCCTTGCCTACGGGATACAAGGTCTTTTCTTTTTTGATTCTTTTAGTTCTTATTTGATGCTGACCATTGTTTTGGCTTTACTTTTAAATTTTGAGAAAGTTTTTAAAGTTTTGCCGGTATCTGCAACGGCAGTCGTTAACAACTTTAATGATCAAAAACCGAAAAAGGTCGCCAATGTCTTAACCGCCGCCATTATTTTTTTGACGATTTACGGAGTTTATTATCTCTCTATCCAGCCAATTTTAGCCAACACTCTTTCGGCCAAAGCAGCTATTGATTTTTCAAATAATGATTATGTAGCTGGGATGGAAAAATGGAAAAAGGCCTTATCTTATAAAATCCCCTGGCCGTATCTTAGTGATATCTTGTTTAATGTTCAGCCGACATTTATAGACGCCCTGTATCGAAGCAACCATATTCCCAAAGAGCAGTTGAGGCGTGATTTGGATTACATCCTAGACCAATCAGAGAGATCTATCGCCGGTAATCCCGGGTATGCGGAGGCCTATGTTGGTTATAATATTCTAAACCTTGCTTATGTTAATTTTGTGGACTCGTCTAAACTTATTCGTTCTGTGGATATACTAGAAAAAGCAATAAAAGTAGCTCCTAATTTGCCCTCTCTTTGGCTGGAGTTGGGCAATGTCTATGGTATGAAAGGGGACACCGCCAAAGCCGTGGAAAGCTTTGAAAGGGCTTATAAGTTAAATCCAGATTACGGTTTTTCAAAACTTTCATTGGCTAAAGCTTATGTGGCCAGCGGCCAAAAAGAAAAAGGATTTAATTTGGCCATAGAATTGTTTAAACATAATCCTGCCGGTCAAAAACAAGAGGATTTGTTTTGGCTTGGGACACAATTAAAAGCCGCCGGACAGATTAAAAAGTTAATCGGTCTGTTGGAGTTTTTATCTGACACAAAACCGGAGTATTTGATCTATTTGGCCATTGCCCACAAAGATGCCGATAATATTAAACAATCTAAAAAAGTCGCCGATCAGATCTTAAATTACGAAGAAGATCACCCGGGAAGCGTCTTGAACAAAGACACATATAATACTTTAGCGGAGTTGTATAAGTATTT
>CAYJSA010000097.1:0-1651 GCA_964372785.1 uncultured Candidatus Saccharibacteria bacterium | reverse complement strand
ATTGAAAAATCAATTCAACTGGCAATGGCAAATTCAGTGGGATGCCTATCTCAAATCGGCGCCAAAAACGGGTTATTGAAAAAAGACCAGAAGTTTGAAAGAGGGGAAGTGAAGAGAGAAGAAACTTTGTAAAAAAAGTGGTTGGATTGCTGCAATGCAATAATCCAACCACATTGGTTCGGCGTGGCTTCAATTTAAATCACAGCCCTTAATGACTTGAGTTACTGTGAGCAGTCGAAGGCCACTGGTATCCAAAGTACGGTTGAGTTCTGCGGCGGCTTTAGTCGCCTCTTCTTGAGCCTCGCCTTCAAGGTTGAAGAGGTGAAAAGCCATCGTGTCTTGACCGCAACAGGTTTCGTGTGGCAGTTTCCCGAGGACATAGTTGAAGGTTTTTTCCGGATAGGTGACTGTCACCACAACGGTGTAAAAACCCGTCGCGAGCGTCTTCTTGCACTTTTGACACCAGCGTTTTAGGCCTTTCGGGTGATGGCCTACGAGTACGTCGCATTTCCCAGGTCCATTGCCCGGATTTCCAAGTTTCATGTCGAGCTCCTTTGGCAAGAGATTTACCTGAAATCTTCTAAAAGTATACTATATCATCTTAATTAAGTCAAATATGAAAAACATTAAGCATTATTTGAGTAGGGCATACAAAGAACACTGGGCAATAGGACAATTTAATTTTTCGGATTGGTCGCAAGTGAAATAAATAATTATTCCATTCTAACCCCCATTCTTTTGTTCTCGTTCATTCTAAAAACCTTACGACATTCCAACATTCTCAAGAATGTTGGAATGTTAACTGAAGAATATGCTAAAATAGAATTATATGGAAAACAAAAAAAATAAAAAGAAAACAGCAAAACAGATGGAGCGGCATTTTAAGGGGGTAGCCAACCATCAAAGAATTGACATTTTGTTATTAGTGGCCGTTGCTTCGGGACTTACCGTAGATCAAATTACTCGAAATTTGAATAGAAATTTTAAAACTGTTTCTGAACACACTAGGCGGCTGGTACAGGCCGGGCTTTTAAATAAAGAATATCGGGGTAGAACGGTGGCTCATTTTTTATCGCCGTACGGCAAAGAATTTGTAAGGTTCATAAGAGCGTTTCAAACATTCCAACATTCTTGAGAATGTTGGAATGTTGTTATGAGAGACTAAAAAAGTTATAATGCAATTGTGAGAGTAGTTGCATCTTATCCGTCGGCGCCAAAAACGGATTACTAAAAAAAGGGCGAGGAGTTTGGGAGAGTAGAAGTTAAAAAAGAAAATATATAAATATGGAAAACGGAAATTCTGATAACTTTCACCAAGGCCAGAGAGTATTTTTGAACAGGCACGTGATTTTTGGTTTACTATATTCTTTTGCAGTAACTATATTTTCCTTTATAATTTTGTTTGTCTTTATAAGGATTACTTGGGGCTGTGCTTTTGATAGCAGTCACGTAGTTTGTTCTCCCATTTTTTTTATACTGGTACCATTGGCTGTGTTCCTCCCTTTAAATTCAATCGTATTTCTTATATCGAAAGGGGATCACAAGAAGGGTGTGGGATATGGATATATTCTGTGGTTAATTCTTTTACTATATTTTTTCTTTCAATGATATGAAAACATTAAAATATTACTTTGCTAAAGCGAAAAAAGAG
>CAYJSA010000096.1:0-1700 GCA_964372785.1 uncultured Candidatus Saccharibacteria bacterium | reverse complement strand
CGGGCAAGAGCTTATTCTGGCCTTGGAGCATATTCACATGACCCAGCGCCCCTTTCGCTCGTATCTGTAACTTATTACTAACGGTTTCTTTCAAGGTCGCGGTATCTTCCGCAACCCCAACACTAAGGACATTTACCACTAATACTAAAAACATCGGAATGCTGATCAGCAGTACCGCAACAATGAGGCGAACCGGATTTCTGCGAACGTTTTTTATACCCAGCAAAATACTCATGGTTTTTTTTAATTTTATTTTTTCTGGCACCTGCCCGCAATGCCTTTGGCATAGCCAATGCAGGCGGGGAATACCATGCCCCAACCCCCTTCCGCCACGCCCTCGCTTGGGCTGGCGAAATTTTTTTCGGCGGCGTTATGATTGTTTTATCTCTCCAGTTGGTTTATCAACATCCGGTTTGTCAGCTCCTTCGGTCTCGCTTTTATACACCCTTTCTCTAAAATCAAGCCTCAATCTTTCATATTTACCCTCGACTCTTCTGATTTCCTGCGGTGTAAATTCATGAAATTCTGATGTTGAGGAGAAATAGGCAAGTTGTAGATTGCCACCAACCTTGCCATCTTGTGACGCTGTTTCTTTAATACAAAATGCGGCTAACTCGGCAGCGTGTTCGGCAGTAATATCTGGTTGATAAAATCTGTTTAGAAGGTACTGTGCCAGATAAGTTATACCTAGACACGAAAAACCAGTAGTGCTTTTTCTTGGTACAAAATTATCAAAACTGAATAGGTTATAAATTTCCGCGTCGCCACCATTAGCATAACCTGCCAAAATTATTAATAACCCCGATCTCTCCTTTGGTTTTTCGTGGGGAAACCAATTATCAAATATATCTTTCCCAAATTTGTGAAATTCGTGCATTAGTTTTCTGATTTCGCTATCATGATGAATTTTGTCTTTTAGTTCATCTAATAGTGTCATTGCCAATCCACCATCTCCGGCTATTCCAATACCACTAAATTTCCCAACAGGGAATATTTTTTTGACAGTATCGTTTATGGTTGTTTCCGATCTCGGGTCCCTAGATGTTGCACGGCTATCAGAAGCTAAAACAATTCCGTCAGCAGCTTTTATGCAAATCGTAAGTGTCATATTAGGATAGATTTACTTGTATTGTGTCGTTTCCTGATGGTTCTTGATAATTACAGGATGGTTTATATTCTCGATAAGCAGCGCGCTCGGTTGCGTCGCGCACATTTTTTCTCGTGATTACAGCGTATCTAAAAAAACACTCCTTGGTTCTGAGATGGTCTTTAATACACTCATTTTCTTCATAGACGGAGAGGTGTTCGAGCAGTCGTTTTTTAATATCTTCTGCTTGACCAACATAAAAAACATAATAATTGCCATCATTTGATTTTTACGACAACCTATAAAAACCCGACTTATCCGTTGGGATATTATTAATAACGCCTTCGGTAAGGGCGGTAAGTTTTGTCCAAGTTAGTGTCCATTTTTCCATAGAAATAAGTTAATTGTAGAAAATTTTTTATATTCCGAAAAATTTATCCGGACATCTTACTCCGCGCTACTTCTTGAATTTTATTCTTGATTCTTTCTTTGAACTTTTTACCAACTGTGTCAAATAGCGCTAGTAATTCCTTAAAGGTGTTTTCACCGCCGAGAAAGTCCCAGTATTCCTTACCAATCAAAAATTCTTTTCCCCGATCTAAAACGCCCTGCT
>CAYJSA010000095.1:0-1729 GCA_964372785.1 uncultured Candidatus Saccharibacteria bacterium | reverse complement strand
ACGGGAGGCTGCAGTCGAGAATCTTCCGCAATGGGCGAAAGCCTGACGGAGCGACGTTACGTGGTGGATGAAGCCCTTAGGGGTGTAAACACCTTTTATTTGGGAGGAAGTCCCGCTTTTGGCGGGACAGACAGTACCAGATGAATAAGGGGATCCTAATTCTGTGCCAGCAGGAGCGGTAATACAGAATCCCCGAGCGTTACCCGGATTTATTGGGCGTAAAGGGTCTGTAGGTGGTAAAGTAAGTTGAAAGTTAAAACTCATCGGCTTAACCTTTGAGGTGCTTTCAATACTGCTATACTAAGAGGGCGTTAGAGGTTAACGGAACCGACGGAGTAGGGGTGAAATCCGTTGATATCGTCGGGAACACCAAAAGCGAAGGCAGTTAACTGGGACGACCCTGACACTGAGAGACGAAAGCGTGGGGAGCAAAAAGGATTAGATAAATCCTTGTCCGTAAAATTTTTATGGACTAAACGGTGTCCTTCATATTGGCGACAATATGATGAGCATCTAGCTGTATCGGGGAAACCCATGTTAGTCACATGGGCAATCCCGAGGGAAGTTGTGTAATAATTAAAGTAGTGATAAAATTTATTTACAAAAGAAAAATAAAAATTATTACATTAACCCTGTAGAGACTATGTAAATCAAAAAGATAGAAAATGATTAAATCATTTTTGTCAAAAAATTGCAAAGATATCATTTTAGGTTCTTTGCTGGGCGATGGTTCGTTAAAGATTGGCGACAATTACAAAAATGCTCGCTTTTCTTTCCGCCATTCTGTCAAACAAAAAAATTATTTTTTCTGGAAAATGAATCAGTTAAAAGAAATTTCAGGAGAAAATTGTTTTTGGAAATCAGATGCTATGGATGGATTTGGTGGTCAAAAATTTAGGTACCAAAGCTTAGCAACACCAGAATTAACCGAGTTATATAATATAACTCATAGAAAGAATGTATTTAAAATTCGCCGCAAGTGGCTGAATTTATTGACTCCTTTGTCTTTGGCAATATGGTGGCTTGACGACGGCTCTATTATAGGAAATGGCCGCAAAGGTGTATTTTGCACTGACGGTTTCTCTTATGAAGAGCAAGAAATACTCTCTCAATACTTAAAAAAAGTATGGAATGTAGAGGTTCATATCGGTAAAATAACTAGACAATGGAAAGGAGAGGGAAAAGTATATTACCGCTTATGGATTCGCTCAAGCGACCAACTTAAAAAGTTTTTGCGGATTATATTGTCGCAAATGAAAGTAGCAGAAATGCTACCTAAGGTCTTAACTATGTATAAAGACCATGATTTACAACAACGCTGGATTTCTGAAGTTAGTGAGTCAACAGGTTTTTCTAAAGCAATTATTGAAAAATATGTTGCCCAAAAGAAAAATAAATGGAAAATTTATAAAGATGCTTCAGAAAATGATATAGTCCAATCCTCCGAGTGATTGGAGTAAAAGAAAACTACAAGATGACCCTTGTAGTCCACGCCGTAAACGATGGATGCTGGCTATTGGCAGTGTCGACCCTGCCAGTGGCGAAGCTAACGCGTTAAGCATCCCGCCTGGGAAGTACGAACGCAAGTTTAAAACTCAAAGGAATAGACGGGGACTCACACAAGCGGTGGATCATGTGGCTTAATTCGACGGTAAACGAAGAACCTTACCAGGTCTTGAAATTCTAGTGAAACTCTGATGAAAGTTAGAGCTCCCACAAGGCACTAGTT
>CAYJSA010000094.1:0-1740 GCA_964372785.1 uncultured Candidatus Saccharibacteria bacterium | reverse complement strand
TCTTCAGCGAATTCAACTTCACCGGTTAAGGTTATGGCCGCAATGAAATTTTTGAATTCAGAATTATCTTCGCTCTCTCTTGCCTGGTCACCAGAAGATGCTATCTCGCTAAAAATCGTTTTGAAATCTTTTTTCAACTCTCCCTCTTCCGCCGGCTTATGCTTTTCAACAATATCTTTAATCTCCTGTAAAAAATGCTGTATTTTTTCGGAAAATAGAGCATGTTGCGGAGTTTCTATCAATTTTATGTATTCAGGATTTTTTAAAATTAATGAGATAATTTTCTCTTCCAGCATTTTCTTTCTTCCTTCCGCCCCCAAGCTCTCTTTGCCCGAATCTGTTTTCACATCAGCTTCTGCAGAATCCGTTGTAATAGTGTTTGTTTTTATCTTAGCCAATTCAGCAACGATAGCTTCCTCGTTTATTCCCAAATCTCCCGATAATTTTTGAATCCAATATGACTGTTCTATTTTATTTGCGAGCAGTTTTATAGCAGGTAAGACAATTTTACTTATCTCTTTTTTGCCTTCCGGAGTATTTTTGTCAAATTTGGCAAAAGCTGAATCAACGTAATAATCCATAATAGACTTGGCTTTTTCGACACTCTCTTGCCAAATCTTCGGGTCTTTTAAAATAATATCGGCCGGGTCAGACTTTCCCGCCTTTGGCGGGACCCCGCCCGAAGCGGTGGTTCCCCTCCCTTCTCCATAATTTTCAATAATCTTTATATTAAACCCTTGCTCTTGGGCTAAACTAATTCCGCGCTTGGTAGCCGAATCTCCCGCCACATCCATATCAAACGCCAACACCAAATTTTCAGAATATCGTTTTAAAATAGTTAAATGGTGACTGGTCAAGGCTGTTCCTGAAGCCGCCACCGTATTTTCAAACCCTGCCTGGTGGCACATAATCACATCTGTATATCCTTCGGTCACCACGCACTGGTTCTGTTTTCGTACCGCTAATTTTGCATTATGTAATCCATACATTACCCCGCTTTTATCATACAAAAGTGTTTGGGGTGTATTGATATATTTTGCTGTTTCATTTTGCTGTTTAAAAACTCTTCCGCCAAAACCTACCGGCTGGCCATTTAAATCAAATACCGGAAACATAATCCGTCCGCGAAACCTGTCGTACGAATCTGTGCTGCCTTTCCCGCCTTCGGACGGGACCCCGCCCGAGGCGGTGGCTTTCTGGATTGCCAGTCCCGCTTTGATGACCTCTTCGCGCCCATACCCCTTCCCCACTAAAAAATCAGACAAACTGTTCCACAAATCCGGCGAATATCCTATTCTCCATTTTCTTATAGATTCATTAGTAATTCCCCGTTTCAGTAAATAATCTTGTACTTCTTTTCCCGCCACGCTTGCCTCCAATTGTTTTTCATAAAATTTCGTGGCCAATTCACAGATTTCATAAAGTCTTTGCCTTTCTGTGCGTAATTGCACATTTTCTCTTTTCAATTCAATGCCGGCTTTTGCCGCCAAAATCCTCAAAGCGTCGCCGAATTCAACACCCTCTATTTTCATGACAAAATCAAAGATGCTTGACCCGGCCCCACAACCAAAACAATGCCACATTTGGCGGGTCGGTGAAACAAAAAAAGAGGGTGATTTTTCGGAATGGAAAGGACAAACTCCCCTATAATTAATGCCTGTTTTGGTTAATTTCAAATAACTCCCCACCACGTCCAGTACATTCAATTTATTTTTTATCTCTTCAATTTGAGAATCCATG
>CAYJSA010000093.1:0-1803 GCA_964372785.1 uncultured Candidatus Saccharibacteria bacterium | reverse complement strand
ACTTTAGAAACTTGGGCAATAGTCCAACCATTGTGTTCTACGATCGCCGAAATAATTTCAAAAATATCTGCCATTTCTTCAATACTTTCTGATTCCAAAAATTCTTGGACTTCTTCCTGAAGTTTTTCCTTTAACTTTTCTTTAAATTCTTTAGAATCAGCAATATGAAAAATGGCATTACCTCCTTTGCTTTTGATATATTCAGGAACTTTGTCTCTTATTAATTTATTGTATTTCATTCCATTGAAATTATTTGTATTCCTTTTTCTTTTATCTGGCTTTCTTGTCCGAAGGCATCCAACTTGAATTTGGCAACATACCCTACCTTTTTCTTAACTTTTCTTCCTGTATATTCTTTTGTTTTAGGGTCCCATTCTTCAAGCAACAACGTATCCCCTTCATTAATATTAAAATCGGCTACTCTCATATCAAATTTTTTCTTTCCGGATACGATAAGGTCAAAATATTCCGGCCAAATTTTCTTTTTAATTATCATAATAATTTTTACCCGTTTTATAAGCTTCAAAATAAGTCGGCAGAGTACTGAACAAGGGCGTTGGTAATTTATCCATTTCATACCAATCCCAATTTTCTACTTTATCTGGCTCGATAACTTTAGGTTCACCACTTTTCCAACCTGCTATTAACCCAATATCAACATAATGTTTTGGGGCATAATTTTTTAAATTTAAAAGCCTTAAAAAGCGAATATTTTCTATTTCCATTCCAGTTTCTTCTTTGACCTCTCGTCTAGCACATCCTTCAAAAGACTCCATGTACTCCATATGTCCACCAGGCCAAGCATATTCTCCTTGACCATGAGAACTCTTTCTTTTACCCAAAAGTACTTTGCTATCTTTAATTATCATGACGCCTATGCCAACTTTTGGTCTTTTTTCAATTTCTTTTTGCATAAAATTTAAATTACTACTTGCCTACTACGCATTGGTTAAAATTATTAACCTGAATATTATATTGCGAAATAATTTTTTTAGTTTCTACATTTAAAAGATTATATTTTTCAACTAACTTATTATGTTCATCAACCAAAGTATTGTAATCTTCAGACACTGGTGGCGTATTATCAATTTCTTCCCTTTTAGCGTTGATTTGTAAAGATGTTTGGTCTAATTGACTTTTACCTAAATCAATTTTATTTTTTAAACTAATGCTTGGTTCGGGGCAATTGGGCAGGGGCAAACCAAATTCCTGCACCCCAATCCATACGGTTTGGCCCTTATAGGTTCCCCTTGCCACCGCCACACCGATTTGGGTAAATTTTTCATTCAAAATATTGGCCCTATGGCCAGGGCTGTCCATCCAATCTTGAACCAGCTGCTGTTCACTTGTAAAGTTCCCCAGGATTAAATTTTCACCAACCATCAAAAAATCATACCCAAAATTCTTTGCAAGCTCACCAGGGCCGACACCCGATGGCGCAGTGTGCTCAAAATACTGATTTTTGAACATACCCTCAGCTTTTGCTTGAGCGGCGGCAGTTAGCTTTGCATTTTCAATCAAAGGAGGCAATAAACCATTGTTATATCTTTGGATGTTGGTTTGAGCTATTATTTTTTCTTTAACTAAAATTACTTGGTTCTCCTTGCCGCCAATATTCAACGGCGAAGAAGTTAGAACCTCTTTGGCAATCTCTTTTATTACATTGCCGATGTCGGTTTTATCGGTTTGGTGTAAATTAATGCCCAAATAATTGTAAAACCTTATAATACTGCCCTGGAATGCAAAAACTAAACCCAGCGCCAATATCAGTACTATTAAAATGATTACTTTATATTTTTCCAT
>CAYJSA010000092.1:0-1830 GCA_964372785.1 uncultured Candidatus Saccharibacteria bacterium | reverse complement strand
CATAATGATTCAAAAAGTTTTTGTATACTTTCTTATTTTTTGCTTTTATAAAAATAGTTTTCCGAAACTGACTTTTTGAAACACCAACAACTTTTGACCAATATTCTTTTAATTCTTCATCTCTACTTTTATGAATTTTATTTATTCCCACATGAAAGGCGAACCTATCTTCGCTGATTTTCCATATTCTTCTAAATGCCACCATCATGAATTTTATCATTTCAGGATCAGAATTATTGATGGCTAGCTGCCTGCTTTTTTTAGAACCCTCTGCCCAATACAAGGTCACTGCTGCAATTAATAAATCTCTATCTGAAAGTTTCGCAATTTTATTAATTCCATTTACTCTTTCAGTTTCAATTCTTTTTAAGCGAGCATCATATTGGGCGCGAGCCCCCTTCATTCTGCCGACATAACTTTTACTTACCATCCTATCATGTAGCGCTTTAATCTGAGCTGAGGTTAGCATAACATCCCTGCACCATAAACTTATTGTGCTTTTTGAGACATTAACTATTTTAGCAATTTCTTTAACGCTTTCTCCCCCTTCTCTTAATTTAAGTGCCCAAATTTTTTGTTCTGACTTTGCCATAAAACCCACGATTAATATTAATATAATAATTATACCGTGGGTTCTAATATATTACAATCTTGTTGCGCCTCCCCGAATTGCACGGGGGCCTGCAGCTTATGAGACTGCCGAGGTACTACTCCTCCAAGGCGCGATAAACGAAAATTGACAAATCACAAATCCCAAACCACAAACAATATCTAACACCTAAATTCAAAGTATGTTTGTAATTTGTGTATTGTAATTTGTAATTTAGCGTATTTTACTTTTACCACAAAAAAACAAGAAACGCAACAATAAAAAATACAATAAAAAAACCGCTAACACCTTAGGAGCTAGCGGTATGTTGGTTGAACAGTTCCCTGTCAAACCTTGGTGAACTTATTGATCACCTTAATACAGGATGTTCCTTGGAGTGCGATGAACTTGACGGCAAGAGCCACCCGGTTTTCTTCGTTGAGTACCTGCCAATAGGCATTGGCCACAGCATCGATGTCGCCCGCCAGTGGCATTAGGAGTGGTTCGCCTACGAATGCGGGCAACGGATTGCCGTCGCCGGTATAAGTAGTGATGCAGTAACCGATGCCTCTCTCAATCCTGTCATATCGGTAGAAGAATCGGTCGCAGGAATAGTCCCAGACCGACTTGCGGATGATGTCTAGACCAAAGAAAGGATCTCCTCGATCCACTAGATCTAAACGACAGATCCCTGTGATGCGCGGCGTGAAGTTGGGAGCATCTGGCTCATACTCCAAACCACGAAGCGAGCCTTGAAAAGTATCGCCCGCGGAAATACCAGCAATGACCTTATCGGTTTGGACGCCGTTGCTGACCACAAAGTGCCGATGGGTCTCGCGCATAGCATTGTAGATGATGAGCGAGGGATCTTTGACTTTTGACGAATCAGCCGCTTCGGTAAACAGCCGAGTACCTTCAACACCGAAGACGCGATTGCGGCTATTTTCACTTCGGCCCATGATCCAATACACCTGGACCACGTATCCGCCGGTTTCACTCATCCCCATGACAATGCCGCGGCCAGGATAGGAGTTCTGACTCAGATCGTACATGTTTTTTTCTACGGCCAGACCGATACGCTTATTCATATTGCGATCCTCCCTTTTTCAAGTTGCAGGTCATGCAAGAGTACTCCTCTTGCTTCTTTGTGTATTAGATTACACTAAACCAAGAAAAATACAATCAAGTGTTTTAAAAACTGCATAAAAAAACCTCGGATGCTTTGGCAAGGCACCGAGGTT
>CAYJSA010000091.1:0-1914 GCA_964372785.1 uncultured Candidatus Saccharibacteria bacterium | reverse complement strand
ATTCCCGATGATAAAAATATTGGCGTTTTGTTATTCAAAAATCCGCCATTTAAATTAAAGGCAAAAGCCGTAGAAGTTTTAAGCAAGAAAGGAGATTTGCGGGAAGCCGCCGCCAATTTATTTTCCGCTTTGCATCGGCTTGATGAATCGGAGGTAAAGATGATTTATGCCGAGAGTATGCCCAAGACCGGTTTGGGAATGGCGATCATGGACCGATTACAAAGGGCCAGCTCTAAGAGAGCAACCTGACATTAAATATGAATTTACTCAAAACCGTTTCCGCCAAAGGCGGGTCCGCCTCAGGCGTAAAAGAATATATCCGCAACAGACCGAAAATCAAAAAGGTAGTTGGTATTATTTTAATTCTTGTCGGACTTGCCGCCCCCATCACGCCTCTCACGCCCGGTTCATGGCTCGCGATTATTGGTCTTGAATTATTGGGTGTGCAGATTTTGTTTTTTGATAAATTCAAATTTTGGAGGAAAAAATAAATTGCTATTGCATATTTAGTTATTTGCGAGTAATATAGACCTGTCGCGAATTTAATCAAGAGAAAGTGATATAATTGCGAGATAAATTGAGGATGTCATTTGAATATTTGAAATTTAACATTTTAAGTATTCAAATGAAGATTCTCTTTTCCTCGCACAAATAAAAAATGAGGAAAAACATTTTTAAGTTTCTGCCGCTCGCATTAGTGGCTGTTATCATCGTCCCGGTAGCCGTGGCTTCATCTTTGGAAGGCGAGAATATCCATAATTATGCCACTACTTTTTTATTCATCACCGTCATTTTGATTATGGCCAAACTTTCCAGTTTGGTTGTGCGCGTTGGTCAGCCAGCTGTTTTGGGAGAATTGATAATCGGCGTTATTTTGGGAAACCTCATACTGTTGGGCATTCACTTTTTTGAACCGATTAAAGAAGACCCGATTATCGCTTTTCTGGCGGAATTAGGCGTGATAATTCTACTCTTCCAAATTGGCTTGGAATCAAATATCCAAAGAATGAGAGCGGTCGGTTCCAGAGCGTTTCTTGTCGCCTGTGTCGGTGTAGTGGCACCCTTTATTTTGGGAACCTACATCGTTGGTCCGTGGCTAATGCCGGGACTTCATTTTAACGCGTATCTTTTTATTGGCGCTATCTTAACAGCCACTTCTGTGGGTATTACGGCGCGCGTTTTTCGAGATCTTGGAAAAATCCAAACAGCGGAAGCGCAGATTGTTTTGGGAGCAGCGGTGATAGATGATGTGTTGGGCCTTATTATTTTAGCAGTAGTATCGGCCATTGCCACCATCGGCGGAGTAGGCATTGGTTTGATTACGTGGATTACCGCCAAGGCGATTTTATTTTTAGTTGGGTCAATTATTATCGGCCAAATGATTGCGCCATGGTTGGGCAAATTTTTCGCTAAAATTCATACCGGTACGGGAATGAAATTTACGTTAGCACTTTCTTTTGGTTTGATTTTCGCTTTTCTGGCACAAAAAATCGGACTGGCTCCTCTCGTCGGCGCTTTTGCCGCTGGGCTTGTTTTGGATTCGGTGCATTTTAGATATTTTAAGGATCCCGATATAGTGAGTGAAATAAAAACAAGCGCGGAAAACTTTCATGAACCAGAACGCAAAAAAATATTAGAAATATTGGAGCCGCACGCCCATCGCCATATTGAAGATTTAATTGAACCTCTCGGATTATTTCTTGTGCCGATTTTCTTCGTGATGACCGGAATGAGTGTAACATTAGATGCGATGGCAAATGTACAAGTTCTTTTATTGGCTTTGGGCATTACTGTTGCGGCATTCATTGGTAAAATTGTTTCTGGCTTGGCGGCTGGCAAAGTCAATAAAGCCGTGGTTGGTTTTGGCATGATACCGCGCGGCGAAGTCGGTTTGATTTTTGCCATGACTGGCAA
>CAYJSA010000090.1:0-1934 GCA_964372785.1 uncultured Candidatus Saccharibacteria bacterium | reverse complement strand
ATTTTGTATAAGCGAAAGTGCGATTTTACCGGTGAAATGCTCATTTCCACTCATCACCCTGACTCGCCACATAAAGTGTATCGCCAAGATATTTGGTGGGGCGACCAGTGGGACCCAAAAAAGTATGCTCGTGATGTAGATTTTTCGAGGCCGTTTTTAGAGCAATTCGCCGAATTGATGCGTGAGGTTCCACTTCCGTCGCTGTACACTGCCTATTCGACCATGGTTCGCAGTGACTATTGTAATGCAGCATCTGGTTTAAAAGATTGTTATTTATGTTTTCGCATTACCGGCGGCGAAGATAGCGCCTATTTAAATACTGTTGTTGACGCCAAGCAGTCGCTTGATTGTTCATTTATTAATCATTCAGAGCTTTGTTATGGTTCGGTCCGCATTAATAAATGCTACCAGGCATTTTTTTCACAGGATTGCGACGATTGCAATGAAGTTTGGTTTTCAAAAGATTTATCGGGGTGCTCTAACTGTATCGGGTGCATTAACCTGCGTGGGCAACAGTATCACATTTTTAATAAGCAGGTTACAAAAGAGGAATACAAAAAGTTTGTAGATGAGCTTGATTTCGGGAGTTCAGAAGCAATACGGAAATTTCAAAAACGCGTAAATGATTTTATGCAGTCTCATCCGCGCAAGCAATTCCACGAGAGGCGGAATTCAAATGTTGTGGGGGACTACATCTCAAATTCTAAAAACGTCCGTGATTCATTTATGCTTAATAACGGTGAAAACGTGCGCTACTGCCAATGTTTGAAAGATGGGCCTGTCGCAGATGCTTATGATTATTCTCTTTTCGGAGATAAAGCAGAGTTGATTTATGAGTGTTGCTGGACGGGGCTAAATGCCAATAATAACAAATTCGGCTCGTGGAATTACGGCGCTCACGATATTGAGTATTGTTTTGGATGCCATAACTCAGGCAATATGTTTGGATGTGTTGGGATTCGCAAGGGAGAGTACTGTATTTTAAACAAGCAATACACCAAAGAAGAGTATCTGGATTTAGTTGAACGGATAAAAAAACATATGACGGCAATGCCGTATCGCGATCATTTGGCAAGAGAATATCCATATGGAGAGATGTTGCCTACGGATCTTTCGCCGTGGGCCTATAACGAAGCAACAGCCTATGAATGGTTTCCAAAAACAAAGGAAGAGGCTATTTTGCAGGGATTCAATTGGCGCGATGAAGATAAGCGTGAATACCAAGAAGCCACCGCAAAGATTCCAGATCATATTAAAGATGTGTCTGATGATGCCACCAAAGAAATTTTAAAATGTATTTCATGTGGAATGAACTACCGCCTTATTGCTAAAGAAATCTCATTTTATAAAAGATTTAATGTGCCGGTGCCGCGAGAATGTCCTCTGTGTCGCGACCGGGCGCGTATTGCATCGTTAAATCCGATGGCGATTTACAAGCGAACGTGTGCAAAATGCCAAAAGCCGATTGATACAAGTTACGCTCCAGACCGCCTGGAAATAGTCTACTGCGAACAATGTTATCAAGCGGAAGTGGCATAAACTCTTATTTTGGAATATAATATATAAACAAAACCCTAATTAACCTAATTATTCTAATTGACCTAATCAAATATCAATTTGGTGAATGTCAAAAATTAGAAATTAGGATTTAGTCATTATTTAGAATAATTAGAGCAATTAGTATAATTAGAATAATTTTAGAGCATGTTATATCTATTTTGGGGAGTTGTTATTCTTTTCGGATCTACGTTGATTTTTTATATAGTATTTTTTTCATTGATTTACTATTGGCACCTAAAAAAGAGAACGGTTGTGATAGTTCCCCTCATCTTCACGTTTGAATTTTTCTTAATAGCTTTTTTGGTTGTTATGCTGGGGCTAATTGTGTTAAATTACTTTCCGACTGTCTTTGAAGCCGTTAAAACGATTAAAAT
>CAYJSA010000089.1:0-1952 GCA_964372785.1 uncultured Candidatus Saccharibacteria bacterium | reverse complement strand
ATTGGTGGCTAAATCCTTGTAGACAACCCCTCCCAATACTTGTAGTTCTCTGAATGCATACCACCCATCAGACTCAACCGTTCCTACGCTCTTCCAAACATTTTTTACATTAGCATATTGATCCACCTCTGGCGATAAAAGAATCGTGGGAACTTTGGTAATCTTGTACTGGCTGACTAACGATTTTCCAGCAGCCACATTGATATCAACAATACGTTCAGAACGCAACCCCACCCCCAGCCCCTGTGTAATAATGAGGCGATGCGTCTTTACCGCGTCATAACAGCCGCCGCACGTTGAGTCGGTAAGATACACCATATCAACTAACCCCACAACCTGGTCTTTTGCTAAATCCCGGTAAGGGAGCAACACGTTACGAACCACATAGGTTTTATCTTGTTCAATGGTGCCAATTTGCGGCCAGCTATTTTTAACATTATCATAAAAATCAATATCGCTTGAAAGAATAAACGTTGGGACTTTGACAATTTTATACTGGCTAATAATTCTTTGGCCTTCAGCCGAATTAAAGGGTATTTCTTTTATATCAGTAATTTTAATGCCGGCTTTTTTATACGAATCCATGATTGGCTTTGGGTTAAAACATTGCGGGCATGAAGCATCCGTGAGTATGGTGGCTACCACTTTCCCAAATTCCTTTTTAGTTCCAGGATCCAAAAAAACGGGGGGGACTTTAGTAAATACAAAGGTATTGTTTTTCACCTCCCCATTGCTTTTGACAAACTGCTCAAGGTTTTTTTTGCCTACTTCCCCGGTAACGATATAGGTGGGCACTCGCGAGATGCCCAAATCTTTAATTAAAGATTTTGCTTGGTCGGAATCAAAAGATAAAAATTTTTCTTCACCCACAGACACATTTTGTTTTTTAAAATTTGCCACCGCGCTCTGCACATTAAAACAATCAGCGCAGTCTGGCGCGGTAATGATGGTAATCTCGATGTTAGCGGGCCGCGCAACTTCTTTCGCTGCTGAAATATTTTTATTAATTGTAGAAAGAGTTTTTGTAGCAAACAAAGCCCCGCCTATTGTTGCAATAAGCGCAACCCACAAAAAAACTTTACCCCATGGTATACCAACCCCTTTTATTGGTGAGGCCATAATCTATAATGAATTAATTATTTTTAACAACCCCCCACCATTGACTGGGGGACATCTGAGTTGCTGCCTGTTCCGCTTTCTTGAACGCTTGAAGTTGTTGCAGGTGCTGACTTAACCTGCGCTGAACCTGCCTTGGCGCTGATATTAAAAAGCTGTACTGTCTGGAAGAGAGTAATAACCGCTACCAGGCCCAATACAATAACCTGCATATTTGGCTTTGGAAGACGCAACACCATGGTGTTGCTCGGCGTCTCGGCCCTCCCCATGTTTGTTTTTAGATTGTCCATATATTTTGGAGTTAGTTTTAGTTAATGAGTAAAAAATTATTTTTAAAAAAACTTATCTACTACATACTGTAGTAGACCTTTGAAGAAATGTCAAATTTTAGTTATCCACAGTTGCCAAATAATTCTTTACTTTCGCTCCGGCATCCGTAGAATATAATTTTTGTTCGGATTCGATTGCCTGAATGGTATGCGCCACGCATTGTTCCTGGGCATCGGCGACGGTGTGGATAGCGGCCCGAGCGCACGAGCCCGCAGCGCCCTGGGGTAAAATAATTTGCGAATGAGTAAAAAGTGGACGCGAGAAGAACACCACCAACCCCAAAGCCAGACTGCTGGCTACCGACCGGAAAGTAAAAATTTTAAAGCGGGGAAGATAGCGATCATCAACCAGTTTGTTAATGCGCTCTTCAGTAACGGTTTCAAAAAATGAGAGCGCTAAAGAGTCTCGGGCGGTACGATCGCTACCCCAGGAGATCATAGTATCTAACGCGCGCGCGAGCGATACTTTGTCCCGGAGTTGCCTTGTGGCATGCTCATCGGCGGCTA
>CAYJSA010000088.1:0-1973 GCA_964372785.1 uncultured Candidatus Saccharibacteria bacterium | reverse complement strand
GTTTTGCGCCACAAATCAAACAAATTCTGCTTTCGGTACCGAAAGAACGCCAAACTATGCTTTTTTCAGCCACCATGCCCGATAGCATTATAAAAATTGCTACTTCATATATGAAGCTTCCCGTAAGAGTAGAAATTGCAAGACCCGGTACTGCTGCTGAAAAAGTTGAGCATGAAATATTTTTTGTCAAAAGAGAGCAAAAGGGAAGTCTTTTAGAAAAATTACTTTTAGAATATAAGGGAAGTGTATTGATATTTTCACGCACCAAATATGGGGTTAAAAAAATATGCCATAACCTTGCCAAATCCGGGTTTATGGCAGCCGAAATACATTCCAATAGGTCTTTAGTGCAAAGACGGGCGGCGCTTGATGGTTTTAAATCTGGTAAATTTAGGATCCTTGTCGCTACTGATATTGCAAGTCGCGGTATTGATGTAAAAGGAATTCAATTAGTGCTAAATTACGATATTCCTGAAAGCGCGGGGGATTATGTTCACAGAATCGGCAGAACTGGCAGGGCGGGAATGACTGGCAAAGCTATTTCATTTGTAATGCCAGACCAAAGAAACAAAGTAAGGGAGATAGAACGGTTAATACGTTCAACGATACCGATTTCACAAATGGAAGGGTTTACTGAAAGCCCATCAAGTTCATACAAAGAAAACTATAATGCGCCGGCGACCAAAGGCCACTTTAATAGAGGCAACCGCTTTGCCCGTAATACAGGGGGCTATGCAGGACAAAAAGGAAATAGTAAATACCCATCTCGCGATTACCGAAAAAAGTTTTCAAGATAATAAAAATTTTAAAAGCAGCATTCTATTGTGTCCCGATAAAAATTACGAGAGTAATTTTGATACGGGATCCCGTATCAATTTAATTCCATTAAATTTATCGGGACGACAAAACTTATTACAGGTAAAAACACCAAAAATTGGCGTTTTTTGTTTTATGCGGTTATTATTTAAGATATGATTATTAAATATTCTGAAAAATACAAAACCGCTGCCCAAAAATTAGTAAAAGAAAAAATTACGTATTTTAACCAGTTTTACAATTTTAAATTCAATAAATTTTTTATTAAAAAGCATAAAAGAAGATGGGGGAGTTGTTCGTCAAAAAAGAATCTGAATTTCAATTATAAAATTATATTTTTACCACCGGCGCTTGCTGATTATTTAATAGTCCACGAACTATGTCATTTGGCCGAATTGAACCACTCAAAAAAGTTTTGGGAATTAGTTGCTAAAACCATTAAAAATTACAAATACTTGAATAAAAAACTTAAGAAGACGGCGATTCGTTAATTTCCACTTGACACTGTTGGGCAACTGTTTATAATGAATATATAGTTAACTAAAATAATGTTATGAACCCCGTTAGAAGTCTTGGGGAGAAAAATTCTAGCAGAATTTTTCTCCATTAAGACCAACGAGGTTTAATGAATAACGAAGTTGTCCGAAATTAACCATCTTGGTTACATAAAGACAGACTTCTAACGGGGTGAAAAAATTTATTATCGCAAGTTCAGCAATTTTAGCGCTTACACTTTCCCTAGTTGGAGGCGTGGCATTTGCCGTACATTCTTGGGGCGGGTATCATTGGGCCAGAACAAGTAATCCATTTACCCTAAAGCTTGGGGATAATGTTTCTTCTGCCTGGGATTCTATTCTTGCAACAACTTCAAGCGATTGGAGTGCCTCCACTGTGCTTGATACAACCATTGTTACTGGCGCATCAAAAGGGAACTGTCGACCCACAAACGGACGGGTAGAGGTTTGCAATAAAGCATATGGAAATAACGGCTGGTTAGGAATAGCTCAAATTTGGATTAATGGCGCCGGCCACATCACCCAAGGCGTTGTTAAGGTCAATGATACGTATTTTAACACTCCAACCTATAACACTCCTGCTTGGAGAAATTTGGTTATGTGCCAGGAGGTAGGACATACGTTAGGACTTGACCATCAAGA
>CAYJSA010000087.1:0-2014 GCA_964372785.1 uncultured Candidatus Saccharibacteria bacterium | reverse complement strand
AAGAGTGCAATGTGCACACCATCGTCCGCCTCCCGCAAGGCGTGTTTAATCCCTATGCCGGAGTAAATACCAACCTGATTTTCTTTACCAAAGGCGAGCCCACCAAAGAAATTTGGTACTACCAGCTGCCGCTCCCTGTTGGCCTCAAACAATACACCAAAAATCGTGGCATCACCCACGAGGAATTTGACCCTGTCCGCAAGTGGTGGAAAAACCGCAAATCAAACGGCAATGCTTGGAAAATTTCCATCAAACAAATCCAAGAGCGAAACTACAATCTGGACTTCAAAAATCCGAACGGCAGCGCCAAAGTGGAACACACCGACCCCAAAGAAGTTTTGGAAAGTATCGCCCGCGCCGAAACCCAAATCGCCAAGATTTTAGAGGAGATAAAAAAAGAGATATGAAAAATATTTTGTCTTTAAACGCAAAAGAAGCTCGGAAGTTCTTTCTTAAGCATGAAAGTTATTGTAATTTTGATTTACCGCCCTATTTCAAATTTGGCGGCATTCTAAACGACCTATCTAATACTCTTAAGAACACGAATTTATCTAGCTTTTATTTGGCAACAAAAAAGCCGTGGGATTTTGAGGACGTTAATTACAGACTAACAAGCAACAAGGATGGAAAGTATGCGTGGCGACCACTCCAACTTATACACCCGGCCCTGTATGTTAATCTTGTCCACATTGTTACTGAGCCAAATAACTGGAAGAATCTAAAAAATCGCTTCGCTTTTTTAATGAGAGAGAGCCGCAATATTGAATGTGAAGGATTACCAGTGATTTCTTCTTACTACAAAAAGGATAAGGCAGCACAAATAATGCACTGGGTAGATAAAGTGGAAAAGAAATCTATCAAGTATGCTCTCGCATACGATTATGTACTACACACGGATATTACTGATTGCTACGGGGCAATATATACACACTCAATATCATGGGCGCTACACAATAAAGATGTCGCTAAAAAAAGGCGCCGCGATGATTCTCTATTGGGTAATAAAATCGATAAACAACTACAAGCCATGTCGAGTGGTCAAACGAATGGTATTCCGCAGGGTAGTGTCCTCATGGATTTTATTGCTGAATTGGTTTTGTGCTATGCGGATAGCTTGCTTACACAACGAGTTTCTACCATCAAAGGATCAGAATATCGCATTATCAGATACCGGGATGACTATAGAATTTTTACAAACCATTCACAAATTGCAGAACAAATAATGAAAGAGCTTACCGATGTTCTGCACGGTCTAGGATTAAAAATAAGCTCCTCAAAAACCAAAGGAACGGATAAAGTGGTACACGCATCAATCAAGGAGGACAAATTGTATTGGTTTGCGCATGGGCGTAACCATGACAGATTACTACACGAGCTACTCACCATATCTTTGTTTGCAGAGAGCTTTCCCAACTCGGGTCAATTAACGACACTACTTACTGGTGTTTATTACAGAGTAATGGATCTGAATAAAAAGAATGTAAAAGAAGATATCACAGCCCTTATTAGTGTTGCAGTTGATATTGCGTATAAGAATCCGAGGGTCTACCCCATCGCAACCGCAATAATTAGTAAGTTTATAGACTTTCTTCCAAAATACAAAAGAGAAAGAGCAATTCAGAAGATATTACAAAAATTCAAAAAACTTCCAAATACCGGGATAATGCAAATTTGGTTACATAGGATAACAATTAAGCTTGGTGGAAATTACGACCACTCCGAGAGCTTGTGCGCAAAAGTAGTAGATCCAAATATGAAGATTTGGAATTCTGATTGGTTGGATACAAAACTTCGTAGAAAAATTGATATTTGCAATGTAATTGATGCAGATGAGCTTGCAAAGATTGGAGCCGTGATCGGTAAAGAAGAGGTCGAATTATTCAAGATCATCGACTACCCTTATTAAAATTATGCCTTACCCAACAAAAAAATTAGAAGGAATTTTATGAAAAATAAAAGCTACAAATTATTGAAAGAACAATTTGTTAAAAAATGTGTTTTGAGGTACTTAGAA
>CAYJSA010000086.1:0-2037 GCA_964372785.1 uncultured Candidatus Saccharibacteria bacterium | reverse complement strand
GTTTAATTGATATGCTGGAAGACCAAGGCATTGTGGGGCCCGCCGATGGCGCCAAGCCCCGTGAAGTCTATGAAAATGCTACCCCAAAAGCCCAATTGGCAAACATTGAAGGGGGACCTGCCCGCAATGCTTCGTATAGCGATGCAGGCGGGGAATTAGATGAATCAGAAGAGCTAACTAAAAAAGCTGAGGAAGAAGCAGGTGAATGGGAGAAAGTATAATTATAAAATTAAAATTAATTAAAACTTATGGTTAAAAAAGATAAAAAAGAGGAGCAGGCAAAACATACTAAAGCGCTGGATTCGGCGATGAAAGAAATCAAAGAACGCTTTGGCGAGGGCTCAATTATGAAGCTTTCTGAAAGCAATAAAGTCAATGTGGATTGTATCCCCACCGGTTCAATTGCCATGGATATGGCGTTGGGAGTTGGTGGCATGCCCCGCGGCAGAATTATTGAAATTTATGGAGCAGAGAGTTCCGGCAAAACTACCCTGTGCTTGCACATTGTGGCCGAAGCCCAGAAAAAAGGCGGAGTGTGCGCCTATATAGACGCCGAGCACGCTATGGATCCTGATTACGCCAAACGACTTGGGGTAAATACCAATGACCTTTTAATCTCACAGCCTTCTTCTGGTGAGCAAGCCTTGCAAATTGTGGAAACCTTGGTAAAAACAGAAAATGTGGATGTTATTGTGGTTGATTCCGTCGCGGCCTTAACTCCCCAACGGGAAATTGAAGGGGAAATTGGAGACCAGCATATGGGACTTCAAGCTAGAATGATGAGTCAAGCGTGTAGAAAGTTATCCAGTATTGCGGCCAAGTCAAATACCATGATTATCTTTATCAACCAAACCCGCATGAAAATTGGGATGGTGTTTGGTTGTTTGAACTATAAATCAAAGATAAGCTTGGCAAATGGGGGGACCGAGTGGATTGGCAGGATTGTTAATCAGAAAAAACAACTGGACATACTATCTTACGACTGGCAAAAAAAAGAAATTGTTAATAAAAAAATCAGTGGATGGTTCAATAATGGGAAAACGAGCAAATTTTTACAAATTTCAGCTTACAAGCCATATGGGAATGGCAGGGCTCAAGTTTCTTGCACGACTAACCACCCCATACTTACTCCTACCGGGTGGAGGTCGGCATCAGAATTGAAGAAGGGGGATTTAGTTATGGTAGCGGTGCCATTTAGGTTAAGTGATTTCCAAAAAGATATTATAAAGGGAAGCCTTTTGGGAGATGGCAACCTAAGCAAGACAATACACAAAAAATCTTTTGGTGTTAGATTTAGATTGGGCCATAGTTTAAAACAAGAGAAATACTTAATGTGGAAAGCAAGTTTGTTCGAAAATATACCAAGTACGATGTATCGTACTAAGCAAGCGGTTAAGTTTGATTTATCTCCCCTCCCCGAGCTTTATCAGTTAGAAAAAGAAGTGTATAAAAATAAGTATAAATTATTTTCTGCAGACTTTATTGCAAGCTTAACTCCTCTCTCTTTAGCAATATGGTATATGGATGACGGGCACTTAGACATAAGAAATAAATTAAAAACGAAGGCTCGCATAAACATTGTTGTAAAAAGGATGCATCCTGGTAGCAGAATTTATTTGAAAAGGTTGTTAAAAGATCGGTACGATATTGACATTACGATGAGAAAGCAAGGAGATTTCCCAGTTTTTTGTTTTGATCAAAGCAATACGAATAAGTTTTTAAACCTAACCAAATATTATATCCATCCATCAATGAGATATAAAACTCTGCCATCTTACTATAACAAGTTTTCTGTTAATCCGGTATTGATTAAATCTTTTCTAAAGCCCACCCCTACTCCGATTATTGACATTAAAGATAAACCAAGAACAAGAAGCATGATAAGGTTTGATATAGGAGTTAAAAAATCCCATAATTTTTTGGCAGATGGCATGATAGTCCACAATAGTCCCGAAACCACTCCCGGCGGGCTGGCATTAAAATTTTATGCGTCGGTAAGGGTGAACTTAGCTCGAACTGCCCAAATAAAATCAGGAG
>CAYJSA010000085.1:0-2040 GCA_964372785.1 uncultured Candidatus Saccharibacteria bacterium | reverse complement strand
ATTCTAGTTTCTGGATGCCAGATATTATAGATTATCACCACATGAACATTCGTAATATAGCCATCATCGCTCATGTTGACGTCACTCGCTTCTTAATCAGAGCGAGCTCCTTAGAAACCCTCGGTTTCTAACGTCTCGCCTTCGGCGGACTGTTTTCCTACACGGAAGGGAATGCTTCCCTTCCGACCCATCCCTTATCAACATTCGCTTATTTATTTACATTATTTAATTTATTCCAATGGAAAGCAAACACACCAAGATTCGTAATATAGCCATCATCGCTCATGTTGACCATGGAAAAACCACTTTAGTGGATGCGCTTTTGCGTCAAAGTAAAACCCAAATGAAGAAAGAGGTTGCCGAACAGGAAATGATTATGGACAGCAACGAAATAGAAAGAGAGCGGGGGATTACCATTTTTTCAAAAAATGCGTCAGTACAATACGGCGATGTTAAAATCAATATTATTGACACTCCCGGTCACGCTGATTTTGGCGGAGAAGTGGAGCGAGTATTAAATATGGCAGATGGCTGCCTGCTTTTGGTTGACGCCAAAGAAGGCCCGATGCCCCAAACCCGTTTTGTATTGAAAAAAGCCCTTCAAATGGGACATAAAATTATATTGGTTATCAATAAAATAGATAAACAGGGCTCTCGGCCGCAATTTGCCCTAGAAGCTACTCTGGAATTATTTTTGGAATTAGGGGCGGGCGACCATTCTTTGGACTTTCCGGTTATTTATGCATCTGGTAGAGGCGGAAAGGCGGGGAACGAAAGCGACTTATCAAAAATGGAAAATATCAACCCTCTTTTTGAAGCCATCATACAGCATATCCCATCTCCCATCGCAGACACAAAAAAGCCCCTCCAAATGATGATTACTTCCATTGCCGCTGATAACTTTAAGGGAAGAATTGCCATTGGAAGAATTTACAACGGTTCAATAAACCAAGGTCAGGAAGTCATGCAAATAAATAGGCAGGGCGCTCAAAAAAAATACAAATTGACTTCCCTGATGACCTTTTCCGGATTGGGAAAAATTGAAACAGAAGTAGCGGAGGCTGGAGACATTGCCGCCGTTGCTGGAATACCCGATGCCACCATTGGAGAAACCATCAGCGATGTTGAGTATCCAGAGGCTCTGCCGGTGATTAACATTGAAGAACCGACGGTGAAAATGACGTTTATGGTCAATGACTCGCCTTTTGCCGGAAAAGAGGGCGAATTTTGCACTTCTCGTCAAATCCGAGAAAGATTATTTAAGGAATTAGAAACCGATGTTGCCCTGCGCGTTGAAGAAAGCGGTTCTCAATGGATTGTTTCTGGCAGAGGAGAACTTCATCTAGCAATTTTAATTGAAAGATTAAGGCGCGAAGGCTATGAATTTGCCGTATCAAGGCCGCAAGTTATTATGCGACAGGTTAATGGCAAAGCCATGGCGCCCTATGAAAAAGTTTTTATTGAAGTTCCCGAACAATATCAGGGAGCAGTAATGCAAAAAATGGGGGCCAGAAAGGGGGAATTAAAGGAAATGAGAAGCCATAGCGGGGTTGCATTTTTAGAATTTATTATTCCGACGAAAGGGCTTTTTGGATATCGGAGCGAATTTTTGACTGACACAAAAGGATTGGGAATCATGAATACCAGTTTTTTTCAATATCTGCCAGACCCGGGAAATTGGAAAGAAAAAAGCAATGGGTCGCTGGTTGCCAGCGAATCAGGAGAAACTAATTACTACGGGCTTATCAATGTGCAAGATAGGGGGGTATTATTTTTGGATCATGGCATCAAAGTTTATGAAGGCCAAGTGGTAGGGCAGAATTCAAGAAGTGAAGATATTCGGGTAAATGTTTGTAAAACTAAACAATTAAGCAATATGAGGTCAAAGGGCGAGGGAAGCGACGAGCATTTTAACACTCCAAAAACCATGGGATTAGAAGACGCCTTAGAGTATATTGGTGACGATGAATTAGTGGAAATCACTCCAAAAACCGTGAGAATTCGCAAGATGTATTTAACGGAGATCGCCCAAAAACAAGC
>CAYJSA010000084.1:0-2051 GCA_964372785.1 uncultured Candidatus Saccharibacteria bacterium | reverse complement strand
GCCATAAATAGCGCAACGCCAAATATAATTTGGAGCCACAAAAAAGTAAAATATATTTTTGACAGGTTAATAACACCGGTTTCATTATGCCCGAGTTTTTTAATGGCCAGATTTTCCGCCATAATGCGCGAGGTGGAATCAAGTATTCCCAACTGCGTTTGAAACAGCATAATGGAAATAGCTAACAAAAACAGCCAGCCCACAAAGGGAAATACTTTTTGAGAAATAATAGCGCCTTCGTTAATGACAAAATAGATGCCCTGAATATTGCCACCAAGACCGAACGCGGTAACATACGACAAAAGCATCAACAAACCCATGGCCAGCGACCCAATTAACCAAAACACCAATAAATGCTCCAAACTAATACGCTTCCACCAAGCATTAAAGTTTTGAATATTTTCCCTGTTTAATTCAAATGATTCGCCCGTTAATTTTACTTTTTCTTTTTTTCTGATATTGGCAAAAAACCCGGCGATTTTTTGGGTGTATTTGCCCATGCCATAACCTTTTTCTTTAATATAAATAGACTGGGTAAGGTTAAGGTTTCCGCCGGCGCCCGAATAGGCAAAAGCCGCCAAAAAAACCGCCAAGCTCACGCCCGCCGGAAAAAATGTAAAACCCTCTCCCTGGCCGATTAATCCTTTTGCCAAAATCAGCCAATCGGCGCGGGAACTTAAAAAAATCGTCAGGATAAAAATAAACGACACGCCAATAACAATAATCACCTTGGTTAGTTTTTCCATCATGCCATACACGGTTTTGCTCATAGAGAGCAAAATACCAATAAAGATCAACAGTCCAATAGCAATCCACGTGAAATTATCAAGACCCAGCGCCGCTGCCAAAACTTGGGCGGAAGCCGCAATAATGCCCGGTAATCCAAATCCAATAAATGTAGTAGCAATAAACCAATACGGAGACCAGGGGAATACTTTGTTAAGTCCGATAAAAACGCTTTCACCTTTTACTAAGGCGTAACGGGCGATTTCCATGTTGATAAAATATTGGCAGGAGATTCCCAATATCGCCGCCCAGAAAATGCCCAGCCCGTAATTAGAAACCAGATACGGCCATAAAACCACTTCACCCGACCCCAAACCAAGCGCAAGGATGATAAAACTGGGGCCTAAAAGCTTTTTAAATGGAATCGGTTTTGGAAATGGTTGATGCATATATCAGACCCACTGATCAAAGATTTTCCTACCGAAACGGTAAAATTTCAACTGCAAATTTGCCATAATTTTTCTGCTTACCCGCAGGGTAAACAGAAAAATTCTATCAAATTTTCGTTCTGAAATTTTACCGTTTCGCTCACGGAAACCTTTAATCAGTGGGTCTGTTTCATTTTATCAGATAATATTATATAATGAAACTATCATGAATATCCGTGCCATACAGCCCTATTTTTTACTTGCCCTTATCATCACAACAGGAATCTTGGCGTTTTTTGTGTTCCGCCCCTTTTTGTATGCGCTAATCCTGGCTGCTGTCTTTGCAATTGTTTTCCAGCCACTCCATAAAAGAGTACTTGCCGTATTCGGCCAGCGCCAAGCTATTGCGGCTCTGTGCGTTACCGCGGTAATTATTGCCATTATTTTACTGCCCATTATATTTTTAAGTTTGCAAATTTTTCAGGAAACTAAGCAATTATATCATTCACTTACGCAAACCAACCAAAGTAGCATTTCTGTCACGATAAAAAAAGCAACAGAAAATATCGATTGGCTGGCTGGCGCACTAGACCAACTTTCCATAAACGTTGACCAATACATTCAAAAATCTTTAACGTGGCTGGTAGGAAATGTTGGTGCGGCATTTTCTAACGTAGCCAAACTATTGGCCAGCTGTTTTATCTTTATTATCTCTCTTTATTATCTGCTCAAAGACGGAAAGAAAATTAAAGATGCGCTCATAATACTAAGCCCGCTATCGGACGAAAATGACGAGATTATTTTTCAGCGGTTAGGGGTGGCAGTAAATTCAGTTATCAGGGGTAGCCTTATTATTGCCATTTTGCAAGGCATACTAGCGGGAATTGGATTTTTTAT
>CAYJSA010000083.1:0-2061 GCA_964372785.1 uncultured Candidatus Saccharibacteria bacterium | reverse complement strand
TTTTTCGAGGAAGCCATAGAAGAAGCTGAGGAGTTAACGCCAGAAGAATTGGAAAAATATGAGGAAGAAGTGAAGTGGAAGAGGTTGGAAGAGATTGAAAAACAACTAAAAGATTTGGAGTCTGAGCGGGAAAAACTTGAAGCTGAACGAAAACAGATTGATTATGATTTGGGTCTGGCTCGAAAGAAGAAAAAAAGAAAGTAACTAAAAATAGGCGGCCCTAAAATGGGCTGTCTTTTTTTGAGTTGAAATTTATTTCTAATAGAGTAAGATGAGGGTATCAAAAACACTAGCGCAAAAGATGGTGGCGTCAGGAATAGGTTTTTAAGAAATTCAGCATCAAAAAATCGCCCATTGGACGATTTTTTGATTGGAGCCCTAGAATTGACAAGGGGCAAGATACCTGATATAAAAACACCAGAGTACCCAAAGGGGATTTACAGCACAAAGTCACAAACACGGGAGGTGGTTATGTCACTGTTTTTGCCAGAAGGCCTTACCGGGGACCCATGGGAAGCCGGTGAAAGGTTTCTGAAACAGTTTGACGAAGAACCCTCGGCGGTTTTTAAGGACACCTTCAGGCTTAAGTCTATCAGGCTTGAATGGGGTTTGATTGTTGCGCACTGGGGAGATGAAGCCCAACAACTCCCAACCCATTACCTGCATCGGCGCAAGTTCTTTGGGACGGTGGCTCTTACAATGGCAAGTTTCGCCAAGTTTGGAGACGCGAAGGTGGTTGAGGACCCTTGTCCGTACAAAACGCTGACGGCGATGAAGCGGGTGATTGAAATCTCCCGCAAGAATTTCGGCCCACGCTTTGGGCTCATCTTCTGGACAAACCCCATTCCCAATTACAAGTTTGTCCCCAACGCCTATCACAAGGCGCTGATGGGGCAACAACTTGCGGTCACCGCCAAGAAGTAACAATTCGTTCAATAAGCCATTCGGATTTCCGCGTGGCTCTTTTTTTGCTATAATTACAGCATGAACCCCGTTAGAAGCCGAGTAAATTCATATGTCTACGTACTGCAGAGCAAAGATGAAAAATGGTATATTGGGTCAACCAAGGATTTGCAAAAAAGAATTTTAAATCACAATTCAGGGCAAAACAAATCGACAAAGCATGGAGTGCCATGGAAGGTAATTTATTGTGAAATTAGCTTAAGTATTAATGATGCTCGGGCGCGAGAAAAATATCTCAAATCCGGTATGGGTAGAAGATATTTGAAGAATCTTTTAAAATTCTTTTTTGCGCAAGGCTTCTAACGGGGTGAAAATAACTTTTTATGGCGCGGCGCAGACGGTGACGGGGTCTAAGTACTTGATAGAGGTGGGCCTGCCTGCGCAGGCAGGAGATTTTAAGTTACTTTTGGATTGTGGAATGCACCAAGGCAAACGGCAAATTGCCAATGAATTAAACGCCCATTTTCCCATTGATGGCAAAGAAATTGATGCTGTGATCCTTTCTCATGCCCACGCTGACCACTGCGGAATGTTGCCGGTTTTGGTGCGCGAAGGTTTTCAGGGGAAAATTTATTGTACCGCCGCCACGGCCGACATTGCCAAGTTTATTTTAGAAGATTCGGCTAACATTCAAGAACAGGACGCTAAGTATTTTAATAAGCACGCATTTACCAATTCGCGCGAATTGGTAAATAAGAAAGTTGTTCCGTTGTACACCCAAAAAGATGTTAAAAAAGTGAGTGGCCACTTTGAACCAGTGCCATATTTTAGATTAAGCGGGAAGTGGACGCAATTAAACCAAAACATTCGTTTTAAATTTTATGATGCCGGGCATATTTTAGGCTCGGCGGTAACGTTGTTAGAAGTAAGGGAACCCTTCGACTCCCTTCGACTTCGCTCAGGGCAAGCGGCTCAGGCCATCGGCTCTGAGAGCAATCAGGCTCGAAGAGGTGAAAATCAATCGCTAAAGCGATTGATTTTCACAGGGGATTTAGGCCGGCACTTTTTGCCCATTTTGCGCGACCCGGAATTTGTGGTGGAATCCGCGCAAACCTTAATCATGGAAGCAACCTATGGCAATAGAATCCACAAACCCGT
>CAYJSA010000082.1:0-2115 GCA_964372785.1 uncultured Candidatus Saccharibacteria bacterium | reverse complement strand
CAAGGAGCAGAAGTTACCATAAACTTCAAAAATGATACTGATATGAACACCCTGCTTCATTCCCATGGCGTTAGAATGGATAATGCTTTTGACGGCTCGCAAACAAGCCAGCCAGAAATGGAGCCGGGGGAAGTATTTTCTTATAAGTTAAAATTTCCTGATGTGGGAATGTTTTGGTATCATCCTCATGTGCGTGAAGATTTTCAGCAAGAACTGGGGCTTTACGGAAATTATTTGGTAGTTCCTTATGACAAAAGTTATTGGTCGCCGGTTAATCAAGAAGTTGCTCTTTTCCTTGACGATATTCTCATTGAAAATAATAAAATTATGTTGAGCAAACAGGGCGCCGACCGCACGCTCATGGGCAGGTTTGGCAATGTCATGCTGGTCAACGGAGAAACCAACTATATTTTGCCAGTAAATAAAGGCGATGTCGCCCGTTTTTATATTACCAATTCTGCCAATGCTCGTCCGTTTAACTTCGCTATTGAAGGCATAAAACTCAAGCTTGTCGGAGCCGACGGCGGCGCATACGAAAAAGACCAGTGGAAAGATACGGTAATAATCAGCCCTTCGGAGCGCGTGATTGTTGAAGTTTTGTTCAGCAAAGCCGGATCGTTCTCCATTCAAAACAAAACGCCGGATAAAACCTATCCTCTTGGTAAAATTGATGTTTACAATAGCCCTGGAATAATATCCTACGCCACAGAGTTTAATCAATTGCGCACCCACACCGAAATTGTGCAAAGCATTGATCCGCTTCGGCCGTATTTTGACAAAACACCAGATAAACAGATTAAGCTGACGCTTGATATGGATGATAGTATGCAGAGCATGAGTGGCGGTCATATGATGCCAGGCGGAACCATGATGGGCGGTTCCATGACGCAAACCAATCCTGACGGCATAGAGTGGGATGACACTAATAAAATGATGAACCAGATGTCGGACACAAATTCCATCAAATGGAAAATAGTTGACGAGGCATCAGGCAAAGAAAGTATGGATATTGATTGGACATTCAAAAAAGGCCAACCGGTCAAAATTCGGATTTTTAATGACCCAAAATCCATGCACCCCATGCAACACCCGATTCACTTTCATGGCCAGCAGTTTTTGGTTTTGGCGGTCAATGGCGTAAAGCAAACCAATTTAGTATGGAAAGATACTGTCCTCGTTCCTTCCGGCCAAACGGTAGACATTCTCCTTAACCCAACAAACCCCGGCCAATGGATGGCGCATTGCCACATTGCCGAACATCTGGAATCAGAAATGATGTTTAAGTTTGGGGTTGAGTAACATTTCACCGTATCAAAATACAATGAAAAAAAATATTCTCTTTCTTTTAGTCGCGTTTTTTATAGTGGTTGTTTTATTTTTGGCATATTATTTTTTGGTGGCAAAAAAAGAATCGAATATATCGCCACAAACAAACGTGAAACAGCAGGAGAACCCAATCCTTGAGAACAGGGTAGTTGATTTTAGAACAATCAACCCGGAATTTTTATTTTCTGCTCGCCTTACAGATAAGTTTGAAGTAGAATATATGCCCAATGTAAGAGCGATAAATATATATGACCCAGCTTTGGATGGCGCCAATAGTAGAGAAAAATCCCAAATATATGTCAGTTTTTTTAGAGCCAGTAGATTTTTGACTTTACCTACTGTAGTTATTACTCAACAAGACAAAACAAATATACAGGGCCGCGAAGCCATTTTATACGAAATTACAAAAAAAGAGAGCATAGCTGATTTTTCGGGTCAGCCAAGTTGGCGTAATTTCAAGCATAAAGCGCTTGATATCCGTTTAACTAAAGACAGTCCAAGTTATTTTTATTCATTTGCTTCTGCTCCTGACTTAGAAGAAAAAATATTCAAAGACATTATTGGTTCTTTGGTTTTTGTGGATCAGGCCGAATAACATGAAAGAAATTATCACCAATCAAGTTTACGAATTGCGTTCCAAAGCCGGCATTACCCAAGAAGCGTTAGCCGAAGCGGTTGGAGTAACACGGCAAACCATTATTGCTATTGAAAAGGGGAACTATATTCCATCAGTTCTTTTGGCGATAAAAATAGCAGTATTTTTTGAAAAACCACTAGAAGAAGTTTTTA
>CAYJSA010000081.1:0-2167 GCA_964372785.1 uncultured Candidatus Saccharibacteria bacterium | reverse complement strand
CGATCAATTTCTTTGGGATGCCTACAGTCTCTTTGAAAAAACTGCCAAAGCGCGGGATATTATTTTTGCGCCCCGCCACGCCAAACTAGATGTACTGCTTGGCTTGGGAAATCCGGTTTTTATAAAATATAAAAATGAAATGGGCGAACAAAAATTCAGCAAACTGATATATTATCTTAAGCAGAATAATTACATAAGGGCAAAAGCGTTGGAAAATAAAAAGGGCCTTATGCTTACCAAAGAAGGAATTTCCAAGGCACTCAAGGCTAGTTTCCAAGCAGGGGAGAAGCAGAAGCGTAAAGACGGTAAATGGGCGATGATCATATTTGATGTTCCTCAAAAACATCCAAAAGCCAGGAATCTGCTCAAAAGCATTCTTTTGAATCTTGGGTATAAATTATTGCAACATAGCGTATGGGTAACGCCATATGACGTTTCTAAAACCACCGAAGAATTATTTCAACTGCACGACCTGGAGCGTTACGTTAAAATATTTTTAATAAAAGAGGTGTAGCAAAGTGAAAAATACCTATACTCTAACCATACAAGCTTGTATAATTAGAGTATATAAATAATGCAAAAAAGGAGGGGGTAGCGGGTGAAAACTTGCAAGTTAAAGGCCCACAGTATCGTCCGTGAGCCTTGAGTAGGAGAAATTTAATTTAGGTATTCTCCCTTAACCCTTTGACTTCCTTGTCAATCGCCTTCAAGGGCTTCGAAGTACTTCTCTCGACTCTCCCTCCGCGCCGCATCCTCCTCTCTGCCCTCGATCTCGTCGTCGTTAAGCTCTTTCATTTTTCGATGAAACGCACGACAGAAGGCGTCCGAGCCTTCTGGACCATGGTTAAGAGCCAATTCCCGAACCTCGGTGTAAACTGTGAGGAACTCCATGTGATATTCTCCCCTTTGAAAAAGTGTGATTCTTACGACATAGCAACCAAGAGGTAATTCCAGGCTAGTATGTCGCAAGAATATTGTAAAATGTGCTGTTTTAGGCCTATTCCGCCTATATCTCTATCATAGCACAATCAAGTAAGCCTGTCAATAGTACCACGGAATTTGGGTTTGGCACAGAAAATTGGTACAATAATGTGATGGAACTAAAAGAAATCCACGAAAAAGAAGTTTGGGAAGATTTTACTGCCGGATGCATGGAAAAAACATTCCTCCAGTCTTGGAGTTGGGGGGATTTTCATGTTTCACTGGGAAATAAAGTTTGGCGGTTTAGTATTTTTGACAATGGGCAAATGGTGGCTACGGCTTTAACGATTAAAATTTCTGCGCGACGCGGATCATTTTTACTCATTCCTCATGGGCCAGTTATTGCACGGTCAGACCGTGCAATGGTGCTGAACATTTTTTTGGAAAAATTACAAGAGTTGGCTAAGCAAGAAAAAGTGGATTTTATTAGGATAAGTCCGATTATGAAAAGAAGCGAAGAGAATACAAAATTATTTAAAGATTTGGGCTTCAGGCAAGGACCGTTGCACTATCATCCTGAATCCAGTTGGAAATTGAATATTTTACCAGATGAAGAGGCGCTGTTAAAAGGCATGCGGAAAACCACTCGCTATTTGATTAAAAAAGCCCTTCAAGATAAAGACATTGAAATCATAAAAAGCACTGATGTTAAAGATATGGAAATTTTTTATAAACTGCATACACCGGTTGCGCGCCTGCAAAAGTTTGTACCATTTTCATTGGATTATTTGAAAAAAGAATTCTTAGCATTTTTGCCGTCAGATAATATTGTGCTCTATTTTGCAAAATATAAAGGCGAAATTATTGCTACGTCATTTCAGATTTTTTGGTCGGGGATTGGATTTTATCATCATGCGGCCCTGCTGCCTGAATACCATAAAGTTCCCGTATCGGTTTTATTGCAATGGGAAGCCATTAAGGAAGCCAAAGAAAGGGGATGCAAAGTGTATGATTTTTGGGGATATGCCGATCCTCAAAAAAATCCACAGCATCCTTATGCCGGCCCAACTCTTTTTAAAATGGGGTTTGGCGGATATGTTGATGAATATGTAAAAACCCAAGATTACATTATTTCGCAAAAGTACTGGATAAATTATATAATAGAGCTGGCGCGAAAAATCCGCCGAGGGTTATGAACTATCGTCGCAAACACATAAACCCCAAAATAAGGAATCTTAGGCCCAAG
>CAYJSA010000080.1:0-2180 GCA_964372785.1 uncultured Candidatus Saccharibacteria bacterium | reverse complement strand
GCAAGAGGAGAGCAGAAAAAAAGAAGCGATGTGGATATTCTTATAGAATTTAAGAATGATGACGAAAAAAGTTTGATGGATTTGGCAAGATTAAAAGTTGAATTAGAAGAAAAATTAAAAAAAGGGGTGGATTTAGTTGAATATTCTATGCTTCACCCACGCTTGAAAGATCAAATTTTAAGCGAGCAGATCGTTGTATTATAAGTATGAAAAAAGACCCCTCGTTATTTTTAGAACACATCATAGATAGCATTGATAAAATAGAAGCATATACTAGCGGTATAACTCTGCAAGAATTTCAGAAAGATTTTGAAGGTCAGGACGCGGTCATTAGAAGAATTTCAGTCATTGGAGAAGCGAGCAAAAATTTACCCGCTAGCTTTAAAAAGAAATATACTTCTGTTAATTGGCGAGATATTAACGCCATGAGAAATATTTTAGTTCACGAATACTTTGGCGTAAAAGTGAAAAAAATTTAGCGAACGGTTAAGGAAGACATTCCGGATTTAAAGCAAAAAATATCAGGAATGCTGAAAGATTTAAAAACTGGTAATAAGTTAAGTTTATAAAAAAACATAAAAGAATGGCAGAAACTAACAGAATTCGTCGGTTCAAATTGGCACCTCCGCCTCCGGAGTTGCCGATTTACGGCAAGGTAAAACCCGAAGATTGTTCTTTTATCGGCAGAACCAACTATGAAGCGGCTTTAGAGCAGAAAAAGTTTATTTTCGGCATTAAGAGGGTGGATAGAAGAAGGCATGTGTATATTGTCGGAAAAAGTGGGGTGGGCAAGTCAAAATTGCTTGAACTATTTTTGCGCCAAGATGTTGCTCATGGCCATGGATTGTGCTTTATTGATCCTCACGGTGATGTTATTGAGGAAATTTTGCATTTTATTCCAGAAGAACGGATCAAAGACGTTGTCGTTATTGACCCTTCAGACTCAAAGTATCCCATTTCTTTTAACCCCTTAGCAAATGTTGACCCGAATTTTAAACACCAGCTTACCCAAGGATTAATTGAGGTGCTGGAAAGGCAATTCGGAGCCAATTGGACACCCCGCTTGGAACACGTATTCCGCTTTACCTGTCTGGCCCTTTTGGATTACCCCCATGCCACCATGCGCGGGATGATTTCAATGTTAACTGATAGAAACTATCGCCAGTTGGTGGTGGAATATATTGAAGATGACATGGTAAAGCGTTTCTGGGCGATTGAGTTTGCCGATTGGTCTGAAAAATATGATACCGAGGCTATTATTCCTTTGGTCAACAAATTGGCGCAATTCCTTTCTGATCCCATGTTAAGGAGTATTTTCGGGCAGAAAGAAAACAAGGTTGATTTAGAAGAGCTGATGAACGAAGGCAAAATTATTTTGATTAACCTTTCAAAGGGAAAACTGGGAGAAGAAAATGCTAGCTTTTTTGGATCGATGTTTATTACTAAAATAAAACAGGCAGGAATGGAACGAGCTTCTTTGCCGGAAAAAGAACGAAAAGACTTTTATCTGTATGTTGACGAATTCCATAATTTGGTAACCGAAACATTTGAAAATATCTTATCAGAGGCCCGCAAATATGGAATTTGCCTGACCGTTGCCCATCAATATATGGGGCAGCTCATTCCCAAAGTCCAGCAAGCAGTTTTAGGCAATACAGGAACTATTGTTGTTTTTCGTGTTGGGGGAGAAGATGCGGTTAAACTGGAGCCAGAGATGGCACCGATATTCAGCGTCAAAGATATGGTGAACCTGGGCGTGCAGAATTTTTATATCAAAGAAACCATTGATGGGGAAGCGTACGACCCTTTTTCTGCCCAAACCCTGAAGGTTCTGCCGGCGGCCCACGCATCTTTTAAAGATGAAATTGTAAAACAGTCCCGCGCCAAATACACTATTCCTGCCGATGCGGCCAAGAAACTTATTGAACAAGAAGAATCAAAAATTATCCGAAGCTCTCACGAAAAATCTATTATTGAAGGTAAGGGTGGGGGACCAAAGAGCGAAGCATCAAAGCCTCAAGCTAAGCAAGAGGAAGAGCCACTTATCTAAAGATTTAAGATTTACGATTTAAGATTTATTTTCTAGCAAGTGAAGGCAATAAAGATTCACAAATTTTTATTGCCAAGCGGCGACGAAAATATGCTATGCATATGAATACGCAAAATAAAACGTGCCAGAA
>CAYJSA010000079.1:0-2226 GCA_964372785.1 uncultured Candidatus Saccharibacteria bacterium | reverse complement strand
GAAAATCCCCAATCGCGGATGTCTTTAATGATGGCAGTGGGGGTAATGTTATGTTTTTTATTGTAAGCTTCCTGTATTTTTCTTCTTCTATTTATTTCATCTATGGCGCCTTGCATAGACATAGTAATTTTGTCGCCGTATAAAATTACGCGTCCTTGTAGGTGGCGTGCAGCTCTACCCATCGTTTGTATTAACGTGGTTTTATTTCTTAAAAAGCCTTCTTTGTCGGCATCAAGTATTGCTACCAAAGAAACTTCGGGCAAATCTAACCCTTCTCGTAAAAGGTTAATGCCAACCAGCACATCAAATTTTCCTTGGCGGAATTCTTTCAAAATCTTGGGTCGCTCCATAGTTTTTATTTCTGAATGCAAATACTGCGATTTTACATTCCGTTCAGCTAAATAATCTGAAATTTCTTCCGCCAGTCTTTTTGTCAAAGTTATGACTAAAACCCGATGTTTCTTAGCAGTTTCTTTTTCAATCTCGGTCATTAAATCTTGAATTTGATTTTCAGTTTTTTTAACTTCTATGGAAGGTTCAAGCAGTCCGGTTGGCCGGATGATCTGTTCAATAATTTTTTTGCCGGATTCAGCCAGCTCATAATCAGCCGGTGTTGCCGAAACATAAATGGTCTGTTTTTGGCGCTCTTTGAATTCCGCAAATTTCAAGGGCCGGTTGTCTATGGCCGATGGCAAACGAAACCCGTAGTCAATTAACGTTTCTTTGCGCATTTTATCTCCAATGGACATGGCCTTAATTTGTGGAATGGAAATATGCGACTCATCAATAAAAATTAAAAAACCCTGCTTATTGAAATAGCCAAAATAATCAACTAATGAAAATGGCGGGCTTCCAGATTTTCTAAATTCCAGTTGGCTGGAATAATTTTCTATGCCATGGCAAAAACCGGTTTCTTGCAACATTTCCAAATCGTAATTGGTTTTTTCTTCCAAGCGCTGGTATTCAACCAGTTTATTTTGTTTTTTTAGCACTTTCAGGCGTTCTTGTAATTCAAGTCTGATGTTGGCGATAGCCAGTTTTACTTTATCTTGTGGCGCAACCCAAAAGGTGGCAGGGAAAAGCGTGTAAGAAGTATTTAACGGTTTGTATTTGGGCACAACGCCGGCTGGCGATTCAGATATTCTATCTATTTTAGTGGCGCCAAATTCCACTTTGATAATTTTTTCGCCCGTCACTAAATATATTTCAATTACTTCACCGCGGACGCGGAATGTGCCGGGCTTAAATTCAATATCATTTCTTTTATACTGCAGGGCAATAAGGTGCAACATAAAATCTTTGCGGCTTATTTTTTGCCCCGCTTGTATTTGGAAAGAGACGCTTTGATAGTTCTCGGGAGAGCCGATGTTATAAATGCAACTCACAGAAGCTACAACGATAACGTCTTTTCTTGAAAGCACATCTTGAGCGGCGGCATGGCGCAGGCGGTCAATTTCTTGGTTGATTTTGGCATCTTTTTCTATATAGGTGTTGGTTTGGGGTATATATGCCTCGGGTTGGTAATAGTCATAGTAAGAGACAAAATAATGCACTCCGTTGTTTGGGAAAAATTCCTTAAATTCTTGGTAAAGTTGTGCCGCCAAAGTTTTGTTGGGTGCTATTACGAGTGTTGGTTTTTGCACTCTTTCAATAACATTAGAAAGAGTAAAAGTTTTTCCCGACCCCGTCACGCCCAAAAGCACCTGGTGTTTTTCACCTTTTTTAAGGCCGTTCATCAAGCCCTCTATGGCCTTGGGCTGATCGCCCGTTGGTTTAAATTTTGATACTAGCTTAAATAGCATTTAAATATGGTAACATAGGAGTAATATTAAAGTATTAAAATCCCATGCTAACACAAGAAGAATTATCAAATATTAATGTACCATCTATTGCCACACCTAACAATAGTATTCTTAATAACAACCAACAATCTCCTCTGCCCAGTGGAAGTTCTGGAAAAAAGAAGTACATCATTGCGCGTATTTGGTTTTTAATTTTGATTGGGGTATTGGTTTTGACAATAACGGGTATTGTATTGGTGCGACAGTGGCAATCTAATGAAAGAGGTGGCAGCGCTGTGCCTAATCACAACAATAGTAAGGGCATTGAAATTAACCTCAAGACAACATTATTGGCAACCATTCCTGATGAATATATCAAGGGAAAATATGACATTCGCGGAGCTTTTTTAGATTATGGTAATAAGGCGTTTTGGTACGCGTATAG
>CAYJSA010000078.1:0-2264 GCA_964372785.1 uncultured Candidatus Saccharibacteria bacterium | reverse complement strand
ATTTTGCCGATGACGCCCGCGGCACCGTTGATGGCCGACCCTTTGGCGGGGGATTTGGGATGGTACTTAAGATTGAACCAATCTATCGAGCGGTTCAATCTTTGAAATCCCAAATCCCAAATCCCAAATCCCAAACAAATCCAAAATCTAAAATTCGAAAACCTAAAACGAAAATTATTCTTTTTACACCGAGAGGCCAGAAATTCACTCAAAAATTAGCGTACAAACTTTCAAAAGAAAAAAATATCATTTTCATTTGTGGTAGATACGAAGGTGTTGACCAGCGGGTGGCAGAAAAAATCGCGGACATGGAAGTTTCTATTGGTGATTATGACTTAATGGGCGGGGAATTGCCTGCCATGGTGGCAATTGAAGCGATTTCAAGATTAGTACCGGGCGTACTTGGCAAAGAAGCACTTTTAAAAGAGCGCGTTACTAAAAGCGGGGGTTTTATTGAATATGCGCAGTACACCAGACCCGAAGTTTATAAAGTTCGTAAAGTTCATAAAGTTGAAAGTTGGCGAGTTCCAAAAGTTTTGCTTTCTGGCGACCACAAAAAAATAGAAGCGTGGAAAAGTCAGCACGGAAAAGTCATTGAATGATTATAATTTTCGTGGTATAAGTTAGGTTATGTTCAGGGCAGGTGGCTGAGTAGCAAAGGCATCAGACTGTAAATCTGACGGGGATTCCCCTTCATAGGTGCAAGTCCTATCCTGCCCACATAGAGAATTCAAAATGTAAATATCAAAATGCAAAATGACATTGCAAAACTCCAAAATAAAAGATGTAATTATTGGTAAAGGCAACTTAGATGGAAAGGGGGTTTATGCAAATAGGGATTTTACGAAAGGCGAGGTTGTAATAAAATATAATCTGAAACCTTTAACAGAAAACGAATGTAAAAAACTCCAAAAAAGAAAAGGTGGAAAGGGGTATCTGGATACACATATACATTGGGGGCAAATTTACCTATATTCAGAACCGGAAAAATATGTTAATCATTCAAAAAGTCCCAATACGTACCAAGATTTAAAAAAGCAACAAGATATTGCTTTGCGGAATATTAAGGCGGGCGAGATGATTACTACAGACAACGAAAAAGACGATATTTCGTAAATTTTTAATTTTGGATTGTCATTTTGCATTTTGATATTTGCACTTTACATTATTAGCAGGCCGATGTAGCTCAGTGGTAGAGCATTTCCATGGTGGGTCGCAAAAACCCCTGCCCATTATTAAAGCAATTTAATAGTGAATCCCGAATTACGGTTAATAGCCAGCAGTTCTACGTACTAGTACGTAGAACTAAAAAAGGCCAAGACCGTGGCGCAAGAAAAGCGCCCGAACGACTGACAAGGGAGACTAAGTTCTCTGGAGAATAAGTCTAAGATACAGTCTAGCCCTCTTCTATATTCAAAAAAGAGGTGTAAGCGAAGGAAAAGGTCGCCAGTTCAATCCTGGCCATCGGCTCAGATTAAATAAACGAATTAACACGAATTGACTAACGAATCAACGCGAATCACGAATACACATTCGTGAAAATTCGTGGCACATCAGTGCCTGATTCGTGTTAATTCGTCACATATATGGCAAGTAAAAAACCGTTTTTAAAAATAATGTGTTCAGTTTGCAAGAAGGTAAACTATTATACCAAAAAATCAAAGACATTTGCAGAAACAAAGTTAGAAAGGTCAAAATTCTGCAACCATTGCAAAAAACATACGTTGCATAAAGAAGGTAAAAAGTAGTATTTTTTATTGAAAAGCCGCCCCGCATCGTGGGGCGGCTTTTCATTTGACTAAATTAATACAATGACTTAGTATAAGGTCGGTTTTGAATTCAAACTGTTCTTGCGATAGAAAGGAGATTCTTATGGGGAAAAAACTTTTCCCCGATTCTCTCGGCAAGGAAAATGCTTCCGCCCATCCCGGCGCGACGAGGATTTACCTGGGCTACTTGATAACGACCAGGCTGAATCTCGCTTTGCGCCATGACGAGGATTGGGGGGATCAAGCCGACGTTACCACCGGAATGCTCCAAAACGACTTGGACGTTCCAATGACCCGAAAGCTCGACGCTGCAACTCGCGCGGCGGTACTAACCCGGGACGGCGTCGATTTTGACGGCTACGTGGTGGAAGAATTCCTTCCTGCCACCATGCTTCCGGCGGACGCGACCCACGCCTAGTCGTGGGCAAGATTAACCAAAGCTTCGTCACGTTCGTGCCGAGGCTCTTTTTTTACACAGTTAACCCTGTAAAGACT
>CAYJSA010000077.1:0-2266 GCA_964372785.1 uncultured Candidatus Saccharibacteria bacterium | reverse complement strand
CCAATTTCAAAAGATAAAAAGTGGAAAGTCGTAGGGAAGATTTAAGATTTACGATTGCAGATTGCAGATTTAAAAAAAACTAAGTTATAAATCTAAAATCAAAAATCTGAAATCTGAAATTAAAACATGATTCAACTAAGATCAATGGTAACGGTCGCCGACAATAGCGGAGCTAAAATAATCCAGTGTGTTAACGTTCCCGGCGGAACTGGTAGAAGGTACGCTCAATTGGGCGATATTATTGTTGGAACAGTCAAAAAAGCCGAACCGCGAAAATTAGTTAAAAAACACGAGGTAGTAAAGGCAGTTGTGGTAAGACAAAGGAAAGAATTCAGGAGGCTAGATGGTTCGTATATCCGTTTTGATGATAACGCCGTAGTAGTTTTAGCTGAGGGCAAATTACCTAAAGGGGGAAGAATATTCGGGCCTGTTGCCAAAGAATTAAAGGATAAAGGTTTTGATAAAATAGCCATGATGGCGACAGAATTATTGTAAAAATATATGAAAGTTAAAAAAGGAGACAATATACTAGTAATTTCTGGAAAAGACAAGGGTAGGACTGCCAAGATTTTAAAATCATTTCCTAAGGAATTGAAGATTTTAGTTGAGGGGATGAATTTAAAAAAGAAGCACGTAAGGCCAAAAAAACAAGGGGAAAAAGGCCAGGTTGTTTCAGTGCCCACACCATTTGACGTTTCAGATGTGAAATTCCTTTGCCCAAAATGCGGTAAGGCTTCAAGATTAGGATATAAACTATCAGAAGATAAAAAATTCAGGATTTGTAAAAAGTGCAAGTCAGAGGTATAAAAATACCCCTTACGAATTACGAATTTGAGCGAATTACGAATGTGACACGAGTAGTTCATTATTCGTAATTCGAGAAGATTCGTAATTCGTAAGGAAATTTCAGCATAAATTATGGAAAATCTTCAAAAAAAATACAAAGATAAAGTAATTCCAGCTATGATGGAGCGCTTTGGATATAAAAACCCGATGGCGGTTCCCAAAATAACCAAGGTTACTATTAATACCTCCTTTGGAAAAAATGTTGCCTCTAAGACTTCCGGAGAGCGGGAAAAAATGACAAGCCTTATTGTGCAGGATTTGGCGTTAATTGCCGGGCAGAAACCAAATTTGGTTAAATCAAAAAAATCAATTGCCGGTTTCAAATTACGAGAGGGGCTTGAAATTGCAGCCATGACAACATTAAGAAAAGCCAGAATGTGGGATTTTTTGGAACGATTGATTTATTTATCACTGCCAAAGTCAAGGGACTTTAAAGGGCTTGAAGTAAGCGGCGTTGATAAAGGAGGAAGCCTTAATATCGGGTTCCACGAACACATTAACTTCCCTGAAATATTCGCAGAAAAAGAAAAAACGATATTTGGTTTGCAAGTTACCGTTTCAACGAATGCAAAAAGCAGAGAAAAGGGTCTGGAACTATTTAGATTAATGGGATTCCCAATAAAAGAAACGAATCCCGCGAATTCATAACGAATCAACACGAATCACGAATTCGTGAAAATTCGTGGCACAGCAGTGCCTGATTCGTGTTAATTCGTCAATATACATGGCAAAGACATCACAAATTGCAAAAGCGATTAAAAAACCGAAATTTTCATCAAGAATCATACGAAGGTGTTTTAAGTGCGGCAGGAGAAGGGGGTATATGAGAAAATTCGGCCTTTGCAGGATTTGCTTTAGAGAATTGGCTAATAAGGGAGAAATTCCAGGAGTAACTAAGTCTTCTTGGTAAGCAATTTTTTGTAAACAAAAAATTCGCAGACCAACGCAGACCAACACGCAGACTCACGCAGACTAACGACGAATCGTCGTGTCTGCGTAGGTCTGCGTAAAGTCAGCGTTAGTCCGCGATTTTTATGAAATAAAAATGAGTACTGATCCAATCACCGACATGTTAAATCAAATTAGAAACGCCAAGGCTGTGCAAAAGCCGGAAGTTTTGGTTCCTTTTTCAGCGTTGAAAAATGAAATTGCTATGCTGCTATCAAAAGCCGGTTTTTTGGGTGAAGTGAAAAAAGCCACCAAAGGAAAAACCAAAGCCATTAAGATGCAATTAAAATATGCTGATGGGATTTGTGCTATTGAAGGATTGAAGAGAGTTTCCAAGCCGGGCCAGAGAATTTATGTAAAGGCCAATGAAATCAAGAAAGTGCGCGGAGGATTTGGAGTTTCAGTGGTCTCAACGCCAAAAGGGTTAATGACGGGCTTGGAGGCGCGCAAGGCTAAATTAGGAGGAGAGGTA
>CAYJSA010000076.1:0-2288 GCA_964372785.1 uncultured Candidatus Saccharibacteria bacterium | reverse complement strand
TGCGGAGGCGTTGCGATATGAATAAAATTATTGAACTTAAGAATGCAACAAAGGAGTACAAATCAGGAGACAGGATAATAAAAGCTGTTGATAATGTTAGTTTATCTATTTCCGATTCTGGAAAATTAATAACAATTGCAGGTCCTAGTGGCTGCGGAAAAACAACTTTTCTTAATTTAATAGGCACATTAGACAAACCAGACAAAGGCAAGGTATTGATTGAAGGAGTAGATGTAACAAAATTAGATGATAAAAAATTTACAGAATTGAGAAAGAAGAAAATAGGTTTCATTTTCCAAACTTATAATCTTATTCCTAATTTAACTGCATTAGAAAATGTTATGCTGCCTATGGAATTTATTGGCGTGAATAAAAAGGATGCTGAAAATAAAGCAATGAAATTGCTGGAAGAAGTTAAAATGTCGCACCGTGCTAACCACTTTCCTACAAAATTAAGCGGTGGTGAACAGCAAAGAGTGGCAATTGCAAGAGCTTTGGCAAATAATCCTGATATTGTCTTGGCGGATGAGCCGACGGGAAATCTTGATACAACAACGGGAAAAGAAATTGTTGGCTTATTAAAAAAGCTAGCGCATGGCAAGAAAAAAACAATTATTATTGTCACGCATGATGAGAGGATTGTAAAGATTGCTGATGTGAATTATAAGATAAGAGATGGCAGGATAACAAAGTGAAGCTATTATAATTATTAAGACTCCCCCGTCGTTTATCAGGTAGTAACAATGGCGAAAAAGAAAGTAACGAAGCAAAAGCTGAAGAGGCATTCAATTATCATAGGTAGCCTAGCAACTTTAGCAATTTTTGCCGCATTCGGAATCGTTACAGTGCTTTTGCCTAACGAATTGTTTATAAGAATGACTCCCGTATATGTCTACGATTACATATTTCTTGTCATAACATCTATACTTTCTGGTGCTTACATAGGATTGTGGTACTACACGAAAAAGACTCAGACAAAATGCAATTATGCAGCAGCAGGAGGGGCTGTGGGCGGATTATTTTCTTTTGGATGCGCAATATGCAACAAGCTTCTGATTCTTTTGCTGGGCGTAACTGGTGTTGTAGCGTATTTCATGCCGATACAGCCGATACTCGGTGTTGTTAGCGTGGCTTTGCTTGCCTATGCAGTTTATATGCAATCAAAAACTTTGTATTTAGGCGGTGTAAGGAGAGGATAAAATGGACAGAACTGAAAAATTTGCATTTGGATTTCTAGGCGTGACTGCAATAATTGCTATATTTGCAATGCTCTCTGCATTCAACATAATTACACTGGGTACGAGTCAAGCAGCTTCTACTACCACCCAAAATGTGATGGGTCAGCGCTTGACAAGAATGAGTCTAACGTCTTTTGATGCGGCACTGGCAAAGCAATTCATGGACAAGGACGGCGATGGCAGGTGTGATGTGTGTGGCATGGACGTGCAGATTTGCATGGACAGCGGCCAGATTCAATGCAATATGGATTCCAAGTCAACAATTGGTATTCTTGGCTCGCAACATATACATGCAGACTGGAAGGTATACATCAATGGGAAAGCTTTAGATGAAAATTTCTTTGACGCAATATCGATGGACATGTCAAATACACAGAATGGCATATCGAGCAGCTTCATACATGTCGACAAAGGCGCTCCCGCTCCAGAAAAAACAGGCGACTTATTGCACATGCATGCAACAGGCGTGCCTTTGTGGATATTTTTCAAGAGTGTTGGTATGGATTTCAACAAAGACTGCCTAACGTTGTCTGATGGTCAAAAGTTTTGTAGCGGAAACGGCAAGACGTTAAAATTCTACGTAAACGGCAAGCCAAATAATGAGTGGGAAAATTATGTTTTCAACAATTTGGATAAGATTCTGATTTCATATGGAGACGAAACTGATTTAAGCCAGCAATTAGGTTCAATAACAGATTTCGCAAAGAATCATTGATACTTATCCAGAGAAAAGATAAATGCATATTCTGCTCATACGCAGACAAAAAATGCCCAAGTGGGTGCCTGTAATGAAAAAAAGAAACTGTAAATCATGCAACAGCCGTTCATGGACGATGGCGCTTTGTTTTGCGCCCATAATTCTATTTTTGATCTTGATTTTTTATTTTCCTCAATTTGCTTACCTCTCATTTCTAGGACTATTGATTTGCCCAATATCCATGGGCCTGATGATTTTCGTGATGAACAAGAATGGGAACTGTGGTCACAATGAAAAGGAAACTTCGAGAAAAAAATAACAGGACGCATAAAGAAAAATTCCTCAGCGTGTTT
>CAYJSA010000075.1:0-2325 GCA_964372785.1 uncultured Candidatus Saccharibacteria bacterium | reverse complement strand
CTTTTGATATTTCTATTTTAGATGTGGGCGCTGATACGGTGGAAGTAAAAGCCACCGGTGGAGACACCCATTTGGGCGGTGATGATTTTGACCAGCGGGTGATGGAATGGATTGTGGCGGAATTTAAAAAAGACAACGGCATTGATTTGCACAAAGACAATTTGGCATTGCAAAGAATTAAAGAATCAGCCGAAAAAGCTAAAATTGAATTATCTAGCGCGCAAGAAACAGAAATTAATTTGCCATTTATAACTAGTGGCGCAGATGGTCCAAAACATTTGTTAATGAAGTTAACCCGCGCTAATTTTGAGAATATGGTAGGGGATTATATAGATAAATCAATTGTATTAGTAAAACAAACATTGAAAGAAGCGGGGATTGAGGCAAACCAAATCAATGAAGTGGTTTTAGTGGGGGGCCAAACCCGCATGCCAAAAATTGTGGCTGATGTTAGGGCGTTGTTTGGCAAAGAACCCAACAAAGAAGTAAACCCAGACGAAGTGGTGGCCATTGGAGCGGCAACCCAAGGTGGTATTATGCAGGGCAATGTGCGTGATGTACTGTTGCTTGATGTAACGCCATTAAGTTTGGGAATTGAAACCATGGGCGGTGTTTCAACCGTTTTAATTGGCAAAAACACCACTGTGCCAACCGCAAAAACCCAAGTGTTTTCAACAGCGGCAGACAACCAGCCAAGTGTAGAAATCCATGTGTTACAGGGCGAACGCCCAATGGCACAAGATAACAAAACCCTTGGCAGGTTTATGCTTGATGGCATTCCGGCAGCTTTGCGCGGAACTCCGCAAATTGAAGTGAGCTTTGACATTGACGCCAACGGAATTTTAAATGTTTCAGCCAAAGACAAAGCCACCAATAAAACCCAAAGTATTAAAATTGAAGGATCAAGCGGGTTAAGCAAAGAAGAGGTGGAAAAAATGAAAAAAGATGCCGAGCTTCACGCTGTAGAAGATAAAAAGAAGCAGGAAAATATTGAAACCAAAAACTTGGCGGATGCGATGGTTTATACCGCAGAAAAAACCTTGAAGGACGCGGGAGACAAAGTTGCGGCTGATGCAAAAAAAGACGCTGAAACCAAAATCGCAGTATTGAAAGAGGCGCAAAAGACTGATAATATTGAGGAAATAAAAGCCAAGACGAAAGATTTGTCAGAACACATGCAAAAGATTGGAGCAGAACTTTACAAACAAAATCCGCAAGGAGGACCACAGACTACACCACCAAATACAGGAAACGAAGTAAATGAAAAGTCCGAAGACGAAAAACCACCAAAAGCCGACGAAGGGGAGTTTAAGGAAAAGAAGTAAAAAGCGATCCCAATCTACTAATTACATCCTAATGATCCGAATGTTTTTGAAAATATATTCCCTGCGGTAGGCAGGCACCACTCAAAAAAAATAGGCGCCTGGTCGAACTGAATCGACTCACGGCGCCATAGTAGATAAACCGAAGCGACTAGTTGCCGGTATCGAATAACCTGAACTTTCTGGCTTCGTTGAGCAAATCTTCTCTGCTCCCGAGGTTGGCGATTGGCAGGATGTGCAGGTTCAGATCACCAATGAGAACGCGCTTCGCTTGCTCATGGGTTACAGTATGGTGTTCCTCGGGCTTGATGCCGAGTTTTTCCCACGCAGCTTCCTGTGAGTCCGCCTCAACGATCCCGATGGGATCGATGTCGTCTTCGCGGACGGTAGCCAAATCAATCAAGAAAAATGGCATAAAAAGACTCCTCGAAAAGTGTTGTTTCTACCCTAGTTCTATCATAGCATATTATATAAATCTGTCAATATGCATAAAATAGGTTTTACAAATCACGATTTAGGAGTAAAATAAAAATATGAAACAAAAAATAGAAAAAATTTATCACTACGACACTGTTTTTAAAAATAATGGGGAGGGGTATACGGTTACAGTTCCCAATCTCCCGGGTTTAGTTACCGAAGGAAGCAACTTAAAAGAGGCTCGGGAAATGGTAAAAGATGCCATCCGATGTTATCTTGAAGCCCTACTCAAAGATACTATGGCGGTACAAAAACCCAGAAAAGAGCGTATTAAAGTAGCTATGTAATATGCCAAAACTTCCCCGAATTCCTTCGGCACTAGTAATTAGGGCATTAAAGCGCGGGCATTTTTACGAATATCATACTTCTGGTAGCCATGTTCAACTACGCCATCCCGAAAAATTACATTTACGAATAACTGTTCCATTTCACCGAAAAGACCTTAACCCAAAAACGTTAAAATCAATTATTACACAAGCCGAATTAACCGTAGAAGAATTTTTGAAATTACTGTAAATGAAAGCGG
>CAYJSA010000074.1:0-2331 GCA_964372785.1 uncultured Candidatus Saccharibacteria bacterium | reverse complement strand
ATGGGATTGGAAGATGCTTTAGAATATATCGGTGATGATGAGCTTGTCGAAGTAACGCCAAAAAATATACGCATAAGAAAAACGTATCTTACAGAAATCGCCCAAAAACAAGCACAGCGAGTAAAAAAGTAATAAATTTTCGCCACACACCCTAGATAACATTTGGGGTGTGTGGCGAAAAAAGCTCCTTAAAAGAAAGGCAGTAAAACAATGCTCGCGATGATCATGAGGGTTTTGGCACGGCTGTTTGGCTGGAAAACTAAAGTGGACCGTACTAAAACCACGGAAAAGTTCCAAAAGTACGAAGCAGCCCGAGTGTTGGCGAACAAAAAAGCCAAAACCTGGGAAAGGCACGAAACAATCATGTGCGTGTACATCCTGGACTCCAAGGAGTCTCCCTTTCAAGGAGACGACGACCTGCAGGAGGCACAAAAGCTGCTTGGTGAATACGGGATTCACACCAAGGTAACAGCAAAGTCAAAAGACCACGAAAAGGAATAAGCGTACCAACTTACTCCTTCTTTTTTACACAAAATTGACAAATGCACTCAAAAAATATATAAGTAAATTTGTGGCAACAGTCACTGAAGATCACCCAGTTGTTTTGAGTGGATGCGGTACCGGGGTGCTCTTTGTCGGTTTTTTGTTGGTACCAGGGATTATCAATCCTTTGGATCCATACGGATGGCTAACGCAAAAACGAGAACGGAAATCCGAAAAGATTACCGTTGCTGTTGGGGAAGATTAATGCAGTCTTCCTTTTTTGTTGTCTAAATATTGTATAAAAGGTAGAATGATTAAAATAACTATTATGGAAGAGGAAGATATTAAGAAAAAACTAACCCCTGAACAATATAAAGTGCTCCGCCAGAAGGGGACGGAGCGGCCGTTTACGGGCAAATATGTACACCCTCCTTCGCTAAAGCTTCGGCGGACAGGCAAAACTGAAAATGGGGATTATGTCTGCATGGTTTGCCAAAAATCGCTTTTTTCTTCTGACGCCCAATTTGAATCTGGAACCGGCTGGCCGAGTTTTGATGAGGCGTTATCCGGGGCGGTTGAGCGCAAGCAAGAACCTGATGGCAGAACTGAAATTTTATGTGCAAATTGTGGCTCGCACTTAGGCCATGTATTTGATGATGGTCCAACCCAAACCGGAAAAAGATACTGTATAAATTCCATATGCCTTGACTTGAAAAATGCAAAGAAGTAAAATTACATAATTTCTGCTCTTTCAAAATAGTAATCGACGCGGCATGGGAGTTAAAAATAATTTCCATACCGCGTCGATTATAAATCCGTTTCAGAGGAACGTGGCTATGACCATAACCGTTAACCCCGCCGACTCAGAGAGCGTTCGACTATTTATGTTCGCGCTTCAAGGAGAATTGGCAAAAACCAAGAAAGCAGGAAAAGACCTGGATGTGGTCACCGCGCCAAAAGAAAAACCCCTAACCGATTTCCCGCTCTTCAAGGACGAAGAAGTGAAAACGGGGGTGTTGGCGAACACGTAAACCAACTCGCTCGAAACGGAGCCGGCCCCTGCAAGTCAGGAATAGAGAAGAAGTGTAAGCGCATTCCAAATGCGCTGCCGAAGCTTTCGTAAGCTTTAGCTGACGGGATTTCATGCACCCAATAGAGGTGATGGTATCTAACCCGTCAAATTTCGTTCTCTGCTTGCAGGATTTTTCCAAGGAGTGTCTACAATCAACCCAATCACGCGATTGGGTCAGGGGGGATTGTACGGCACTCTCTTTTTGTTTACAAAAATTACCAATCCCAACCATCGATTGAATTAGCACTCTTGACAACTGACTGCCAGTTTACTAGAATGGAAACATGATAACAGAGCGTCAGGAAAAAATTCTAAACTCATTGATAAAAGAATACATTGATTTGGCAGAGCCGATAAGTTCTGATTTACTAAAAAAGCGGGGCAGTTTAAGTGTGTCGCCGGCAACTATTAGAAATGAATTGCAGGAATTAACGGAGCTAGGGTACATTATGCAACCCCACACTTCGGCGGGGCGAGTACCAACCGAAAAAGGATATAAATTTTTTGTGGAAATAATTTTTTCAGAACAAAAAACGCCGCAATTTATATCGCGTGAAATTGAAGAAGCGCGAAAAAAAATTGAAAAAGAATTATCGTTGGCGCAGGAACTGACTAACTCACTAACCCAGCTTTCCAGTACGCTAAGCTATACTCGCCTCCAAGACAAAGATACGGTATTTGAAATGTTAAAGATTATTGGGCCAAGCCGTGAAAGTTATGACGAAAACATCGATGTAATGCAAGAATTAATTAAAAAATTACAAAATTTTTAATCA
>CAYJSA010000073.1:0-2353 GCA_964372785.1 uncultured Candidatus Saccharibacteria bacterium | reverse complement strand
GCAAAAAATGTGTATTTAGTGGCGAGCTCGGAAAGTGGGGTAGGGGTTAAAATTTTTCAAGATGGCGCGCTTATTAAAACAATGACAATTAAAGATAATATGCTTTACGATATTATTGAAGGCAAAGACTACGGAAAGCATACGCTTGATATAGAAATTAACGGAGCAGGTCTTAAAGCATTTGCTTTTACTTTTGGATAAAATTCTTTGATAGGTTCAAATATTTTCACTCAAAGCATTACGGATATTTTGAGCATCAGTATTTTTTTGGTATAATGGATTAAAAGTCGATTATGCGTAATAAATAATATATAAATTATATGGAAAATTCTCATTGTAAAAAATGCAGTATGCCTGCCGATTCACCCATGGCATGTAAATGCGATATGTGCGGAGCTGAAGCCACAGAACACGACCCAAATCATGCGTGTGGAGCAGACCACTGCGTAGTCAAGTGTTCCGGCTGTAAAAAATCAGAAACGCAATGCGATTGTAAATAATAAAATATTTCTGCTGTACTGCCCATCACTTGATAAATAGTAATATAATATATATGATTAGGCATTGAGATGGTTGCAAAAGTCCACATTTGGCCTAAATTCATTTTTTCCGTCTATAAATTTGCTATAATTTGTCAGCTTATGACAAGCATAAACCTCCAAATTCTATCAAATTTCCAGATTCGGAAAAAATGAATTTATCCTCAAAAGCGACTTTTGCAACCATCTCATTGTAAAAGGTCTAGTATATAAATCTAATAAATTATTTACCAAATATGCAAGAAATAAATAATCAACCACAAACAGATTTGCCACAACAAATATCTGCCCCCAAAGACAGCACTATGGTTATTCGTCTTCCAAAGCCAAATATGCAGGTTGTCGTATTGGGCCTTGTGGCAGTTATTACTCTCTTTCAGACAGTCCAGCTTTTTAATATCAGCTCTAAGGCAGGTTCGGCGCAGGTTGGGTCGGCATCTGAAACAACTTCAAACGCCCAAGGAAGTGGAACCGGCAGCAACGCCAATGTTCCCCAGTCAATGGTGGGAGGTTGTTAAAAATTATTAGTTTACTAGGCCTACTATTGGAATAGGAAAATCTTTAATCAGTAGGCCTAATATAGATTATGTCCTCACCAATAAAATGGGTTGATATCCCATGGGGTAAAGTTTTTTTGTGGGTTGCGCTTATTGCAACGATAGGCGGGGCTTTGTTTGCCACAAAAACTCTTTCAACTATTAATAAGAATATTTCAGCGGCGAAAGAAGCCGCCAAGCCCGCTAACATCAAGATTACCATCATTACCGCGCCAGACTGCGCCGATTGTTTTAATGTGCAGGACGCGGTGGCAAATTTTAAAAATCTTAATGTTGCCGTGGGTGAAGAAAAATCTTTTTCTTTTGATTTACCAGAAGCTATGTCGCTCATCAAAGAGTTTGGCATCACCCGAGTGCCCACCTATATTATTACCGGAGAAGTCGGCAAAAAAAACCTTGAGCAGTTTGTCAAAAGCAATGGAGAGATAAAAAATAACACTTTTGTATTTACTAAAGTCCCACCTGTTTTTTTAGACCCTCAAACTAAAAAGGAATTTGGGAAAGTTATTGCCACTATACTCACGGATGCTTCATGTCCGCAATGTTTTAACCCAAAACCAATCATGGATTCGTATAAAAATGGCGGCATTAAAATTACTGATATAAAAGAAATACCTTTTAATTGGGCTGAAGGCCAAAGAATTATTAGCCAGTATAAAATTGTCAAAGTCCCAACGTTTATTCTTTCAAGCGATATTGATTTTTATGATAATGTTAAAAATAGCTGGCCGCAAATTGGCACCATTGAACAAGATAAAACCTATGTGGTTCGTAACGTGCTGCTCCCTTACCGTGATTTAGTAAAAAACCAGATAGTGGGGTTGGTTGATATAGTATATCTTACCGATGCAACGTGCGTCGATTGTTATGATGCGGTAAAGACGCATCGCCCCATTATTACACAGGGGCTGGGCATCGCTCTGAGTTTTGAGCGTACCGTTGATATCAATTCGGCTGCTGGGAAATCTTTCGTCAGTAAGTATAAGATTACCAAAGTTCCAACGATTCTTTTATCGCCGGAAGTGGACCAATATGCTAATGTAAAAAGTGTTTGGGAGAGCGTAGGAACGGTTGAGTCTGATGGGTGGTATGCGTTCAGGGAATTACCGATATTGGAAGGGGTTGTCTACAAGGATTTAGCTACCAATAAAATTATTCAGCCGGCCACACAACCCTAGCCTTAGTAAGGCTAAGCCTTACACAAGCCTTACACAACCTTAGTAAGGCTAAGCCTTACACAAAGCCTTAAACCTTTTA
>CAYJSA010000072.1:0-2472 GCA_964372785.1 uncultured Candidatus Saccharibacteria bacterium | reverse complement strand
ATTGTAGCAAAAGCGGGCATTTTTTGAATCATACACATAATCTCCAAAGGAACGCGCATTGTGCAGCCCGTGCATGTATTTATGGGGAAATTTCAGCCAGTGGTTATAAGCTTGCTCGCTTAAGTCTGTGAAACTTTTCCAGGAGCCCAAATTAAATTCTTGTAATTTCTTTTTATATTCTTCTTTTGAATACGGCTGGTTAAAAATATGGTAACTTTTATTGCGTAATCCAAAGCAACCAAAACAATTATTGCATCCAACACATTCTTTACTTAAAATGACATCCTGGCAGTCGCTACAATCTACACAAAAAAATGACTGATAGCAGTTTTCGCAGTTCACATTTCCATAACCCAACTCACAATTAGTAGTTTTGTGGCTATCAAAACAATAACGCGATTTTGTATCCCAGATAACGTAAGCTGAATCTTCAGTAAATGTGGCGCCGCGTACAAAGTAACAATTTTTCATATCAGCGCCATTGGTGCAATACTGGCAGTTAACGAGATTTATAACAGAGCCATGAGGGAGCGGAACATTGGCAACCAATTCATGGACTTGCTCAAAAAAATTTCTGGAAAAATCATAATCTTTGCCATACTGCATCGCGTCCCATTTGTCCGACCACCAAAAATCTCTATCATATATTTTTACCGAACTTTCTTTAGGGAACAAAGAAAACACCTCTTTCCCTTCGCTCTCTTCCTTCCTTTTGAATATGTGCCAACCGTTGCGCCAAGCCATTCGTCGCTGTACTCTGCATTGAGGACACCACGTCGGCGGCGGAACTTTCATTTTCTCATAGAAATTAAAATCCTCGGGCTCAATAACAAAGCCTTGCTTGCAATTTTGGCATTGTCTGATTTCTGATTGGGTCATATTATTTCCGCTTGGTAACATTGTTCACAATAAATAATTTCTTGGCGATCCGAGGCGTAAGACGTCTCAAATTCATTGGGGCAATTGCCTACATGCTGTGGATGGTTCTTGTCACACATGCACTGTCTATGCCAAAGTTTTAAGGGATTTCTTTGGCTTAGGCGTTCGTAATGGCGACAGTTGGGGCATAATTTAGGAATGGGCAAACCCATTTTTTGGTAAAAATCCGTTTCGGCTTTAATCACTTTAAAACCAATGGTGCAATGATCTTGGCACTTGCCCTCGTGGACACAACCAAGAATATCACCCCCAATGACCACGTTCTTTTCTTCCTGATCTTGCCAAGAAAATCCTTGCGCCAACACCTGCTCTTTAGAAAGAGGAAAATGATCTTGTGCCGAAGTTTCATTGTAAGAAAAAGAAGACAAATGGGTTGGAAAAAATTCACCGTATTCTTTAGTTGACTTCATGTGTTCAATAATCTTAGGCATAAGCGCCTCGTATTCTTCTTTGGTATATTGTTTGTTTAAGATGCAGTAATTTTTACCACGAAGCGAAATACAACCGAAAAGATTTGAAGAAGATGAACAAGAGTCGGAATAACTTATATCGCTGTTGCCACTCCAACTTTGAGTGCTAAATTTAACATTATAGACACCCACACCACAATTAATGGATTCGTAGACCAATTCCGCATCCCGCCCGGCGGTGCACACATCCATATTGTCTTTTGAATTCCGCCACACATGGTACCCATATTTACAATTTTGGGCATCATAGCCATGAAAACAAGCTACGCAGTTTTTTGTATTCAATAGATAATTTCCGGTACTTTGCACCGATTTTTGAATGGAGGCGTACTTATTAATATGCTTTAAGGCAAAATCTTTAAATTCTTTGGCAAGAACGTCAACATTCCCTTGTTTAATTTGTTCTTTCTTTTCTCCTAGGATTCTAGCATATTCTTCTTTAGAATATGGCTGGTTAAAAATATGATACTGTTTTTGACGCAACCCAACGCATCCATAGCAATTAGTCAGACCAACGCAATCCTGCAAAAAATAGCTGTCAGTGCAATCACGGCATTCTTTGGAAAAAAATAGCTTGTAACAATTCCATGCCACAAAAACCTGGTAACATAGTTCGCTATTATTAACAAAGGCGCAATCTAAACAATCCTTGCTCTGTTGCATCCAATAGCAATGATTACAACGTTCGTTATTGGAGCTTTCAAAAAGTAAATAACAGTCTTTACTGTCAGCCGCCAAATGGGTATATTCTGAATTAACAGAATTTGAGTTAATTAAACTGACGCGGGGAACTTTCAAAGAAAGTTGGTGATATTGTTCAAAAAACGGCTTTGAAAAATCATATCCTTTGCCAAAACTTAGCGAGTCCCAATTATCCGACCACCAACATTGCTGGCAATAGACTGTATTTCCCCCTTTTGAATGATACACACTAATAACTTCTTTTTTACACAAATCACACGCACGGCGATATAAAATTCGTTCGTTTCTAAAAGACAATCTTCTTTGCAATCGGCAATCCGGACAAAATGTAGGCGGTGGAACATTTACTTTTTCATAAAAC
>CAYJSA010000071.1:0-2474 GCA_964372785.1 uncultured Candidatus Saccharibacteria bacterium | reverse complement strand
ACAAAAATCGGCTGAAATAAAACTTTTGTTTTTTCCGTTAACAATACTTGAGTTTCTTTTTGGGCTTGAGTCCCCCTCCCCTCAATTAAAAATCCTGCGGGAAATAATTTTCTGGCAACTAGTTCAACTTCGTTTCCTGTTTCAATAATAGCTTTTTCAAATTCAGATAATTCCGATTCATTCCAAATTTCGGGTTTATGTATTTTATACCAAACATTTTTGGCGCATTCGCGATATAAGATATAATCTGTTTTGGAGACCGTTATCATGCCTTGCATTATATCACTAAATCTTTTTTACTTCTTTATAACGAAAACAGCTTGTAATATGGTCGTTTACCATTCCCACCGCTTGCATGTGGGCGTAAATAGTTGTGGCGCCTAAAAATTTAAATCCGCGTTTCTTCAAATCTTTGGCAAAGGCTTCGGCCTCGGGAGTTATGGCAGGAATATCTTTCATGGTTTTTCTTTTTCCATTGATTGGCTTCCCGTCAACAAATTGCCACATATATTTTGAAAACCCTTCGGACCCGCTCAGGGCAGGCCTGCCGAATTCTTTTTGGACTTCCATAAACCTTTGCGCATTATTTATCGTTGCTTCAATTTTCAGCCGATTGCGTATAATCGCCGGGTCTTTTACCAGACGCCCGACGTCTGTGCTAGTGAGCTTGGCAACTTTTTTCACATCAAACCTCGCAAATAGTTTCCGGTATCCTTCCCGCTTATGCAAAATCGTCCGCCAAGAAAGCCCCGCCTGCGCACTTTCAAGCACTAAAAATTCAAACAGTTTTTTGTCATCATGCACCGGCACCCCCCACTCCTCGTCGTGATATTTTATCATCAACGGGTCATCACTGGGCCAATCGCAGGCCTGCCCTGAGCCAAGTCGAAGGGTTTTTTTATTTTTTTCTTTCATTTAAATTTGACAAAGTCATATTAATCATGCTATATTGTTCTCAGAAACTCGTGGATTACTACCCCTTTTGGAGAAGGAAAATGGACCGCAAGAAAACTACGAGAAAGAGGTTTTGGTACACCGATGTATTTGCGTATTCTGATGGCCTTGGAGGCGGAACCGTAAGATACATCGCAGAAGCCGAAACAGAGGAAGAGGCGAGGGCTGACCTATGGAGGCAGTCGGCATCCATCAAAATGATGAACTCCCTCCAACTAAGCCGTCCATACGATACTCGCAAGGAAGCGGAGAATGCGCACTAGCGGCATCGCGTGCTCGGTCGCCCGACTATTTTGTCGGGCTTCTTTTTTTACTTCACCAAAAAAACCGTATTTTAACGGTTTTGATTAGGTAATTTTTTGCAACCCTTCTTTCAGCGGTGGTAAATCAATAATAATGGTGTCCCAAACTACATCTAAATTAATATCAAAATAATTATGAATGGCTTTGTCGCGAAATCCGGCAATTTCTTTCCAGGGCAAATTCGCACCTTTCTTTACATCATCGGAAATTTTCTTTGAAACTTCTCCAATTAACGTCAGTTGCATAATCACCGCGCTTTGAACTAACTGATTTTCAAGAAAATGTTCTTTATCGATGCCATTCACAAACAACTCAATCTTCCTGATTGAATCAAGCATTTGGTCAGTGTATACTTTATCATTTTTCATCTTCGTATATCGTTTTTAAATCCGGCAAAATGTGGGGCTTGATGAATTTATTCACCCCGCCTTCGGTTACCAAATCAACTTTCCGGCCAAGAATTTCTTCCATTTCATTTACCAGTCCTACAAAACCCACCAGCCCCATGGGTTTGCCAAGTTTTACCATCACATCAACATCGCTATCTTTGCGGTCATCTCCCCTGGAAACCGACCCAAAAACCGCGGCGCGCTTCACTCCGTAATGGCGAAATATGGGGGCCAATTTAGTTTGTATGTCTTTTACGCTCATACTAGTATTGTAAGGTAAAAATGGATAAAATACAAATTTTATATTGTAATCTCCACCTCCACCGGGCAATGGTCGCTGCCCATTACTTCTGCGTGGATTTTGGCGGATTTGATTTTGGACTTTAATGATTTGCTGGCGAAAATATAGTCAATGCGCCAGCCGACGTTTCTGGCTCGGCTATTGGCAAAATGGCTCCACCAGGTGTAGTGGCCATTGCCTTGGGTAAACATGCGAAAGGTGTCTACAAAACCAGCTTTGATTATCTGGTCAATTCCCTCGCGCTCTTCAGTGGTAAATCCTTTCTTGCCGATATTTTGTTTTGGATTAGCCAAATCATCAACCGTATGGGCAACATTTAAATCTCCGCAGAAAACGACAGGCTTGCCCTGTCGTCCTGAGGAGCCACGCGACGAAGGATTACCTTGCTCTAACTCTTTCATATAAGCCAGAAACGCCGGGTCCCATTGTTTATGACGCAACGGAATTCTACTCAAATCATCTTTTGAATTTGGAGTGTACACCGAAACCACATAACACTTTTTAAATTCAGCCGTAATCACCCGTCC
>CAYJSA010000070.1:0-2555 GCA_964372785.1 uncultured Candidatus Saccharibacteria bacterium | reverse complement strand
GTTTGTCGCCGTAATAGTATCACCAAACACCGGGGTGGGTGGCTACTACAACACCCTGCTGGATTTATTATTTAACACCCTTGGCGCGTTTGGTGGCGCGCTTGCCGACTATATATGGCGTAAATGGAGAGTTTAATGGAAAAGAAGTAACCCCACACTAATTTCAGCGGAGTTAAGTGATATGCGGAGCTTGTAAGGCGAAGTGCCTGCGGCTGTCAAAACAGTAAACCGAAATTATTAGTAAAATTGGTGAAGGGATTTCGCGGCGGTCAAGGAAATTTTATTCCTGCCTGCCGGCAGGCCGCCGCTCAAAAAAAATAGGCGCCGGGTCGAATTGAATCGACTTGCGGCGCCATTGACAGTGGGCTATTCGCCCTGAGTTGATACGAAGAAGATGCATACCGTACATGTGCTGACAACCGCCGATGGGTAGTCGACGAGACTGGTGGCACATGTAGACATCAACCGGTCAACAATCTTGATTTTTCCGTTTTGCTCCTTGAGCCAAGCGTTGATCTTCTCTTCAACTCCGCCCAGTGCTCCGAAAAACGTGATGCATTGCTCCATAAGGCCCTCACATTGGTGAAAAGGTTGCTACTACTACCATCATGGTACTATAAATTAATTAATAAGTCAATGGACTACTACGAAATTCTTGGGGTAACTAAACAGGCATCTCAAGACGAAATAAAAAAAGCTTTCCACAAGCTCGCGCATAAATACCACCCTGACAAAGGCGGGGATGAAAAGAAATTCAAAGAGATAAACGAAGCTTATCAGGTACTTTCGGATGCCCAAAAACGCCAGCAATACGACCAGTTTGGCAAAGGGTTTGATGGCATGGGCGGTGGAGGGGCGCAGGATTTCAATTGGGCGTGGCAAAACCAGGCGCAGGGCGGTTTTGATGCGGAAGACTTGGGCGACATTTTTGAAAACTTTTTTAGTTTTGGTGGCGGGGGCAGGGCAACTCGGCGCAAAGATGTGAAAAAGGGAAAAGACATTCAGGTGGATATTGAAATTGAATTGGCGGAAACACTGAAACCTATTGTGCGACAAATTAGGTTAAGCAAGCTTATTTTTTGCAGTCGATGTGTGGGCAAGGGTGCTGAACCGGGAACCAAAATAGCCGAATGTTTTTCATGCCGCGGAACCGGACAGGTTCAGCAAGTTAAACGAACTATTTTGGGAAGCTACACCAGTTTTGCAACGTGCCCAGAATGCAAGGGCGAGGGAACTAAGCCCGAAAAGCCCTGCAACGTGTGCCGGGGCGAAGGCAGATTGAAAGGCGAAGAAGAAATTTCATTTACCATTCCGGCGGGAATTGATAATAATCAGGCGCTGGAAGTTCCGGAAAAAGGCGATGCCGGCAAAAAGGGCGGTAAAGCGGGGGATTTGTATGTGCGGGTGTATGTTAAAAAACATCCTGTATTTGCCCGCAAAGGTGATGATTTGTATTTGACCCAAGAAATTGCTTTTTCCCAAGCCGCGCTGGGTGATGAAATTGAGATTCCGGCGCTTGAGGGAACACGGATTTTGCTGACCGTACCAGCCGGAACCGAAAGCGGACGGATTTTACGGGTTTCAGGAAAGGGGATTCCCAATTTTGGCAGCAATCACCGTGGAAATATGTATGTGGAACTATTAATTAGGACCCCAAAGAAATTAACAAGAGAGCAAAGGAAGACACTGGAACAATTAAAAAAAGAAGGACTTTAGCAAATTATTCTAATTGACCTAATTTCTAATTGACCCAATCAAATACCAATGCTATAATTCAAAAGATTTGGAAATTGGAAATTGTTTAGAATAATTAGAACAATTAGTGTAATTAGAAATTATACTTTTCGCTAAAACGAAAAGCGCGCTCCTATAGCTCAACGGTAGAGCAGTTGCCTTTTAAGCAATTGGTTCCAGGTTCGAATCCTGGTGGGAGCACACACTAGTGCTAAGTCAGGTGATTGGGTGGTATAGCTGAAAACATCAAGCAAAAAAATACTGAGACATCTCAGTGTTTTTTGCTTGCATAGGTACTCATCTTCATATATGATAATATTTAACGCGCTCATTGAAAATCTGCGTTTACTTTACTAACTCTACCTACTCTACTTTGGAGGTTTGACTATGTTGAAGAAGGAGTTCTTTGAACGTTTGGAGGTTATCTGTCTGGCGGTGTCGTTCGACGAAGTGAAGGTGGAAAGCGATTACTCAGAAGTCCCGCCTTCACAAGTCGCGATCGACACCCTGTTTTCTCGGAACGTTCGATTGCGTTGCCCCATCGTCAGTTCGCCTATGGATACGGTTACGGAATACCGTATGGCTATTGCGCTAGCTATGGCGGGGGGCATCGGTATCATCCACCGTAACCTCGCACCTTCGGTGCAAGCAAGTCAGGTGGCACGGGTTAAGACCTACCTCAATGCTTTCATCTCTAACCCCGTCTGTGTCCAAGGAAACCAGACGATCAAAGAGATTGAAACCATACGGAAGGCCGAAGGATACGGCTTCAAGAGTTTCCCGGTTCTGGATGAACAAGGGCGTTTGATTGGTCTCCTGAC
>CAYJSA010000069.1:0-2566 GCA_964372785.1 uncultured Candidatus Saccharibacteria bacterium | reverse complement strand
GAATGTAAAGTGCATTTGACATACTGCCCAATAATTTCTATACTGAATGATATTACTGACCCTTATTACTTAGCTTAACAACTATGATTCGCCCTTTCATCCCGGATTTGCGTTAAAAATACTGTGGTTTTTCTCACCGTAGCTATGGCTACGGCTCAAAAAATCCTCGTATTTTTACCGCAAATCCAGGCGAAATCATCAAATCCTATTATTAAGCTAAGTAATAAGGGTCAGTAGACTATGTTATAGACCTCTTGCAAAATAAGGATTGGCTAAAAAATTGCATATTTTGACCAGGGGGTACCCTTTGGGTCCTGCTATAATTTTTCGGCTTAGCGAAGCTAAACCTCAAAATTCTATCAAATTCCTGGCCTAAAATCTACAATTTTCGCTATAATCCTTATTTTGCAAGAGGTCTTATGAAAGAAATTATTACCAATCAAGTTTACGAATTGCGTTCCAAGGCCTGCATTACCCAAGAAGCGTTGGGCGAAGCGGTTGGAGTAACACGACAAACCATCATTGCCATTGAAGGGGGAAATTATATTCCTTCGGTTCTTTTAGCATTGAAAATAGCGGCGTTTTTTAAAAAACCAGTAGAAGAAGTTTTTAAAATTAAAACTATTAAATAATAATGAAAAACAATTTTTTACAAGAAATCTTAGTTTCTTTGACGCTTATTGTATTGTTGGTGTTATTACTTAACCCATTTAATTTTTGGATGCCCACGAATGTGCTTATGGTAATGCTGGTGGGTTTAATTATCGTTTTTGCGGTCTTTGCCAGTTTTGTTTGGAGAGAAAATGCCAAAGATGAGCGGGAACTTTTACACAGGATGTTTGCGGGTCGCTTGGCATATCTTGTGGGTACCGGCACATTGGTGTTGGCTATTATTATTCAATGTTTTTTGCGTCAGCTTGACCCTTGGTTGGTGCTTGTTTTAGTTTTGATGGTTCTGGCAAAAACTATGGGCATTGTGTATAGCAGGGCAAAAAACTAGTTATCCACAATTATAATGTAAAGCGTGCTTTACATTCTTTTTTGTTTAAATTATACTACGCATATATACTATTAAATAAAACAAAAAAATTATGAAAGACAATTTTCAAAAAGGGTTCGCATTGCCGATGATCATCGGAATAATCGCATTGGTAGTCATCGTGGCGGGCGCGGGAGTGTATTTACTGAGTAACAGTTCAAAAAATGACACGGCCATGATGGAGAAGCAAAAAATGGAACAAATGGCCATGGAGGGAAAACAGATGATGGAAGAAAATATGATGATGGAGAAACCCTCCGACGCTGAAGCTATGGAGGGCAAGGAAGGCGGGGAAATGCCTGCCCTGAGCGGGGTACCCCTTGGGTCTGAAGGGATGACAAAGTACACCGGCACGATTCTTGCCGGCAAATCAGCTCCGCTTCTTGATTACAATAAGGCGGATTATGACGCGGCGATTGCGTCTGACAAGTTGGTCGTGCTCTACTTCTATGCCAACTGGTGCGCAATCTGCAAAGCAGAAACTGCGAATGCTCTCTATCCCGTATTTAATGAATTGACAACCGATAAGGTGGTCGGAATTCGTATTAATTACAAAGACAGCGATACAGATAAAGACGAAGAAAATCTGGCGCGCCAGTATGGCATTCCTTACCAGCACACGAAAGTATTCGTGAAAAATGGCAAGCAGATTTTGAAAGCGCCCGATTCATGGGATAAAGCGCGATATATGACAGAGATAAATAAAGCAATTGCACAGTAATATGGAACAAACCACGCCCACATTAAAACCACGACGAGATTGGAGCGTTTTCTTCTCCAGTGTTTTCTTTGTGCTTGGTTTCTCGCTTGTTTTCTCGCTTGTCGGTGTTCTTCTGCAAACCGTACTTTCCAATGTATCCTATACGGTGCAAGAGTGGCTGGGGCGAATTGGGGGAGTGATTATTATTTTCTTTGGGTTTTTCCTGCTCGGTTTATTCACGCCGGCGTTTTTAAAGCGCGACCATAAAATTCTCATCAAACATCGGTTCCGTTCGCACTATCTGACCTCGTTTGTTTTCGGAGCGGCCTTTGCCGTTGGCTGGACTCCTTGCGTCTCCGCGGCACTGGGAGCCATTTTAGCGCTGGCGACTACTTCAGCTTCCAGCGCTTTTTTGTTGCTTTTTGCTTATACGCTTGGACTTGGAATCCCGTTTTTGTTGGTCGGGCTTTTTACCAACCAAGCAAAAACCCTGATTAACCGCTTAGGTAAAAAACTGTTGTATATTCAGTATTTTTTTGGCGTGGTGTTAATTGGTCTTGGTATTTTGGTATTTACCGGCACTTTGTCCCGCATTAATAATTTTGAATTGCTAACCAGCATTCTCATCAACTTAAACTTAACCACATCAATTGGCGAGGGGATTAATTCTCTGACCATTTTTAACTTTGGCATTGCGTTTTTGGCTGGAATCGGGTCATTTCTAAGCCCATGCATTTTACCCATCATCCCCGGATTTTTGTCATATTTAGCATCAACGGCCACTAAAAAAATACAATAATGGCATTAGAAAATAATGAAAAGTAAAA
>CAYJSA010000068.1:0-2634 GCA_964372785.1 uncultured Candidatus Saccharibacteria bacterium | reverse complement strand
TTTGAATTACGAAATGCACCATTTTAAATGATTTTCAGGTCTTTTCTCCAAATTTGGGTTGAAAATTCGCAATAATTATTTTCCGTAGCTTGCTACGGAAAATAATTCTATCAAATTTCCACCTTCCAAATTTGGAAAAAATACCTAGAATGCATTTCGTAATTCAAAGTATTCTATTGTTTTTTAAAAAAATATGTAGTAATATTGGATTGGGTCCAGCTCATTTTTTCTACAAGAAAGGCAAGGTTCCCATGGTCACAATTATTGAATGCAGAGACATTGAAAACGACATCACCGTAGTTTCGTTCTGCGTCAAAAGAGTTCTCACCGAAGAGACTATCCTCAAGATGCGCGACGAACTCTTCGCCCTCGTCAAGAAGGATGAAAAAAAGAAAATACTCCTTAATTGGAGCAATGTGGAGTACTTTCATTCCTCGGGGCTTGGCCCGCTCATCACCCTTAAAAAAATGGTTGATGCGGCAGGCGGCCAGCTGGTTTTGTGTTCAATCAACCCCGACATCTGGGAAGTCTTTGAAATCACAAAACTGAATAAGCTGTTCAATGCTCAAGAAGATATTCCCCGCGGAATTGCCATTTTCAATTAGTGCCCCGCCACCGTGCCTTACATCGCATGAAGCCCCTTGCTTCATGCGATTTTTTATGGTAAAATTTTCATTATGCAAAACATTCGTAACATCGCTATCATCGCTCACGTTGACCATGGGAAAACCACTTTGGTGGACGCTCTTTTACGTCAATCAAACCCCGTTAGAAACACCGCCCGCGCTGGCTCCGTTAGAGGTCAGGGAGATTCCGAGCAACTACAAACCAATCAAACCTCTAACGGAGCTGGCGCGCCCGAAGGGCCTGTGGGGCGGGCTGTTTCTAACGGGGTCAAAAACGCTATCCCAAAAGAGTTCCAGGGCAAAGAGCTCATTATGGACAGCAACGAATTAGAACGAGAACGGGGGATTACTATTTTTTCTAAAAATGCGTCGGTACAATTTGGTGATACTAAAATTAATATTATAGATACTCCCGGTCACGCGGATTTTGGCGGGGAAGTGGAGCGGGTGCTGAATATGGCCGACGGCTGTTTGCTTTTAATTGATGCCAAAGAGGGACCAATGCCCCAAACCAGGTTTGTGTTGAAAAAAGCTCTTGAAATGGGCCATAAAATTATTGTAGTGATAAATAAAATAGACAAACCGGGTGCCAGGTCCCAATTTGCCCTAGATGCAACTCTGGAATTATTTTTGGAACTTGGGGCGGGCCTCCGCCACGCCGAAGCGGGCTCCGGCCTCGCGAAGGCGGGAGACCATCTCCTGGATTTTCCGGTCATTTACGCTTCAGGGCGTGAAGGCAAAGCAGGATTAGAGTCCGATTTATCTAAAATGACCGACATTAATCCCTTGTTTGAAGCTATCGTCCAACATATTCCAGCTCCTATCGCTGATGCAGCCCAACCCTTACAAATGCTCGTCACTTCAATTACCGCCGATAACTTTAAAGGTAGAATCGCTATTGGTCGCCTTTATGCCGGCTCAATAAAAGCGGGACAAGAAGTTGTGCAGATTAACCGGCAAGGTGTCCAGAAAAAGTTTAGATTAACCTCATTAATGATATTTTCGGGATTGGGAAAAACTGAAACCCAAGAGGCCATGGCAGGAGATATTTGTGCTATTGCAGGAATTGAAGATGCCACTATTGGTGAAACCATTGCCGACGCCGAAAATCCCAAAGCGCTGCCATTAATTAATATTGAAGAGCCGACGGTGAAAATGACTTTTATGATAAATAATTCTCCTTTCGCGGGAAAAGAAGGGGAATTTTGCACTAGCCGCCAAATTCGCGCTAGATTATTTAAAGAATTGGAAACTGATGTGGCGTTACGTGTCGAGGATACAGAAAACCCTTCGGCAGATTCGACAGGCTCACTGCAAGCAGGCTCAGGGCAAGTGGGCTGGACGGTTTCCGGCAGAGGGGAATTACATTTGGCTATTTTAATTGAACGCTTACGGCGTGAAGGTTTTGAATTTCAGGTTTCCCGCCCGCAAGTTATTGTGAGGCAGATAGAAGGGCAAACCTGCGTGCCTTACGAAAAAATATTTATTGAAGTGCCGGAACAATATCACGGCGCCGTCATTAAAAAACTGGGGGGAAGAAAAGGTGAAATGAAAGAAATGCGCCAGCATGAAAACGCCGTTTTTTTAGAGTTTATTATTCCCACTAAAGGATTATTTGGCTATAGGAGTGAATTTTTAACAGACACAAAAGGTTTAGGTATTATGAATACATCATTTCACCAATATATGTCAGACCCAGGTAATTGGAGGGAAAGATCTAATGGCTCTTTGATTGCCAGTGAATCAGGCGTCACAAATTTTTATGGGTTAATAAATGTTCAAGATAGGGGAGTTATGTTTTTAGAACATGGAGTACAAATTTACGAAGGCCAAGTTGTGGGCCAAAATTCCAGATCAGAGGACATACGGGTAAACGTGTGCAAAACAAAACAACTTTCTAACATGAGGTCAAAAGGAGAGGGTTCTGATGAACACTTTAACACTCCCAAAACCATGGGATTGGAAGATGCTTTAGAATATATCGGTGATGATGAGCTTGTCGAAGTAA
>CAYJSA010000067.1:0-2642 GCA_964372785.1 uncultured Candidatus Saccharibacteria bacterium | reverse complement strand
AATCGTCCCCATAGTTTAATGGATAAAATGTAAGATTGCGGATCTTACGATAGAAGTTCGATTCTTCTTGGGGACACCACATATTTTCAACTCACCTGCTCTCGTAGTGCAATGGATAGCACGCGAGCTTCCGAAGTTCGTAGTGCAGGTTCGAATCCTGCCGAGAGCACATGAAAATTTCTAACGCTGAAAGTGTCAAGAAATTTTTATTGTCTTGACAGTAGGATTCGAACCCTTTTTACCCCGTATAGGAAAATAGTCCCGCAAAAGAATTTTGCGGAGACGTAAGAAACCGTGGGTTTCTTAAGCCGGGGGTCGGGGTAAAAAGACGAGGTTCTAGCGAGGCCGAAGGCCGAGCGGAATCCTGCCGAGAGCACAGCGCATTTGTTCATTTCACTACTTCACAAGGGAGTTTATTATGATTACGCGGGAACTTAAGCCGTGTATTCCAGACAAAAAACATATCTGGGTGTTTTTGGACGATTGGCGGATCAAAAACGATAAAATCCAGGTGCTTTACATTTGCGCAAGGTGCGGCAAAAGGCGCTGGAGAGTTGTCGACCAAGACCAGTTCTGCTATATCCAACAAAAACTCCGCGAAACATTCTAAAGCAACCAATCTTGGTTGCTTTTTTATTTGTGTAAAGTTATCCACAGTTTTTTCTAAAAATACATTTCCCCTGCTGGAAAACACCACTTGCTTGCATTTTTTATTTTGATTATAATACAGTAATTTATAAGTTTGAATTCAAATTGAATTCACCTGGTTTCAAATCTGCCAAAAAGTAGCGTTTAAAAACTTTTCAAAAAATTAATTTAATATTCCCCAATCATGGAGTTAACAATAACCAAGCGCGACGGGTCTAAAGAACCATTCAATGCTGACAGGATTAACAGATCCATAGAACGCGCCGCGTTTGGTATGATAGACCCCATCGCCAAGGTTACTCAAGTAGCCACTGACACCAATGTTACCCTATATAATGGAATCACCGAAGAAGAGCTGGATGAAGCCACCATTAATGCGGCCGTACAAAATATAAAAGAAGACCCGGATTACGATAGAATAGCCACCCGTTTGTTATTAAAAACTGTTTACAAGCATGTGTTGGGAGAATATGGAAGAGATGTTGAACTGTTAAAAAAAGTACACCGGGAACATTTTACAACCTATGTAAAACAGGGTGTGGCAAGTAAAATATTTGATGAAAGAATGGTAAATAACTTTGATTTGGAGAAATTGGCAGGTGCGTTGGATATTTCACGCGATCAATTATTCATTTATGCCGGGCTTTCCAGTTTGCTTGGCAGGTACTCAGTAAAAGACAAAAACCAAAAACCATTTGAAACACCGCAATATTTTTTCATGAGGGTGGCCATGGGACTTTCTTATAATGAAAAAGAAGCGACCGAATGGGCGGTCAAATTCTACGAGAAAATGTCCAACCACGAATACATTGCCGGCGGGTCAACCAACATTTATTCCGGAACCGCCACTCCCTCGCTTTCAAATTGCTTTTTGCTTGAAATCCACGACAGCATGGAGCACATTTCAAAGTCGGTCATGGATGTGATGATGCTTTCCAAGGCTTCCGGCGGATTAGGGGCTTCGTTAACAAAATTGCGCGCTACCGGCTCTCCTCTTGCTTCAAACAACACCGTATCAAGCGGGCCCACGCCTTTCGCAAAAATTATTGATACAGCCATTAGGGCAATTCAACGGGGCGGAAAAAAGAAAGGGGCACTTTGTTTTTATATGGAAAATTGGCATTATGACTTTGCTGACTTTATTGAATGGAAGCATAACGCCGGAGATGATTACCTAAGGATGCGAACCGCCGACACCGCCGCCTACATTTCTGACGAATTTATGAGACGGGTTGAGACCAAACAAGACTGGTACATGTTTGACCCAAAAGAAACCAAGGATTTGAATGAACTGTATGGAAAAGCCTTTTCGGTAAGGTACAACGAGTACGTTAAAATGGCCGAAGAAGGAAAATTACGGATGTGGAAAAAAGTGCCTGCCACTGAACAATGGCGTGCCATTTTGGTTGCCCTGCAAACCACCAGCCACCCTTGGATTACGTTTAAGGATGCCATCAATTCAAGGGCTTTAAACAACAATACCGGCACTATCCACATGTCTAACTTGTGTACGGAAATTTGCTTGCCGCAAGACAAAGATAATATTGCCGTATGCAATTTGGCTTCTATTAACATTGCCGGACACTTAAAGAAGAAACAAATAGACTGGCAGAAACTCGAAGAATCAACAAGATTAGCGGTGCGGCAATTGGATAACTTGATTGATATTAATAAGTTGCCGATTCCCGAAGCTGAAAAATCAGATAAAGAAAACCGGGCCATCGGTTTGGGGGTTATGGGTTTTTCGGATGCCATTGAACAATTGGGCATGCCATATGATTCACCCCACACCTATGATTTTACTGACAAGATTTTTGAATTCATCAGTTATATGGCTATTGATGAATCGGCAAATTTGGCACAAGAGCGTGGTAGTTACAAAAACTTTGCTGGCAGCGAATGGTCAAAAGGCAAAGTGCCAATTGACACAATTGCGCGTTTAGAGGAAGAACGAGGTGTAGCGATTGACGTTGATAAAAAATCAAAGCAAAACT
>CAYJSA010000066.1:0-2647 GCA_964372785.1 uncultured Candidatus Saccharibacteria bacterium | reverse complement strand
TTGAAAGATTTTTGTCAGTATATATTGAACACGTTGCTGGAAACTTCCCCGTCTGGCTGGCTCCGGTGCAAATTGCCATTATTCCCATTTCAGATAAGCACATTGAATACGCAAATAAAATTGCAGAGCAATTTAAGATTTATGATTTAAGATTTATGATTTATGATGAAAACGACACTTTGGGGAAGAAAATCCGCGAAGCGGAAATGCAACACATTCCCTATTTATTGATTATGGGCGATAAAGAAATTAGCGCACAAGCCGTGGGCGTACGCGAAAGGGGCAAGGGCGATTCAGGGCAAATGCCAGTCGAAAAATTCATAGAGAAAATAAAAGAAGAAGTCAAAAACAAAGTTTCAAATTCTTAAATCATAAATCTTAAATCGTAAATCATTCACTTATGGCAGATATATCACAACCTACGAAAAACCTCATCTCTAAATACACCTTATGGAAAAACTCTCTAAAGCCCAGGGAAGGTGTTCCAACCGTACATGTTGATGAAGTTGCATCAAAAGTTGCCTCATTTTATGAGCAGATACGAACTATTATTGACTGGAAAGAAGAGCATTTGATGCGAAGGGCTGCTGTTATCCGAAAATTGAAAAGAAGATTTTTGGACTTGGAATTAAATAATTTCTCAAAAGATTTTGCAGAGCTTTTGGTATTAGAACTGGTACGGGGTGGCTACTTCCCTAACGATAGAATAGAAGAAACAAAAATTAGAGATGTGCAACGAATCATTGACAAGTATGTTTTTATACTCAAAAACAGTCCCGAAAATAAGAAAAATAACGCGGTAGTTGATTTTTACAACAAATTGTTAGAAATCGCTGCTTGCGAGATTGAAGAAACTCTTGCGCCTTCTATAAAAGAAATGGCATTGATAGATTATATGTTTGCCCAAATGCAAGAGCGAATTAGGGTGAACGAAAATGTGTATCAAGCTAATGCATTGAAAAAAGAAGAGGTGGATATTCAAATTTACATCGCCGTCCAGCAATCGCTTTTCAAACTGGATGAACCTATTATCAGTTACAACCTTTTAAAATATAAATATTCCCACTGGGATGAACCTTCGCAAGAAGAACTTTTCAAGATAGCCCAAAATATTTATAAAATATTGGCCGATATAGAATATGAATTGTCCCATCCCTTGGGAAAAAAGTTTTACACTATTTGCGAAAAATACGATACGCCATACTTGCTACTTGGGGACATTTTAAGCAAAGATGGCATAGAAGAAGTAAGTAAAAAAATCCAAGAGCCGCCATTGTTGGAGGAGATGGTAAAAAAAGCATACTCAAAAAGGTTGTCTGAACTTAAAACAAAAATCAGAAGGGCTGCAGTTTATTCAACTGCCTCTATTTTCATTACAAAAATATTGTCATTGCTAATATTAGAAGTTATCTTGGCAAAAATATTCAAAGGACACCTTAATATTATCTCCTTGATCGCCGACATTATGGTGCCGACACTGCTCATGGCAATTTTAATTTCCACCATCAAGCGCCCTTCGGCAAAGAACTTAAACTTAGCGGTACTGGAAACCATGAAAATAGTGTACCAAAAAGAAAAAACTGACGCATATGAAGTAAAACTTTCCAGAAAACGGGGGGCCGTTACGCGGTTGACTCTTTCATTGGTATACCTGATGGGCTCCGCTGTTACCCTAGGGTTTATTTACTGGGTGTTTAATTACTTTGCATTCCCCTTAAGCTCTATCATTATCAACATGATATTTATAGCCCTGGTTTTGTTTACCGGAACGGCGATAAGAACGCGCTCAAGGGAATTGAGCATAGAGGAGGAATCTGCAGGAATACTGGGCTTCATATCAGATGTACTATTGTTACCGGTTACCAGCATGGGACGCTGGATGATGAACAAATGGAAACAATACAACGCCATTGTGCTTTTCTTTAATATATTAATTGATATGCCATTTTCCGCTTTTATAGAATTTTTGGAGCGCTGGAGATATTTTATCAAAGAAAGGAAGGAGGACATGCGATAACATGGAAAAACTTATCGTAATACTGGGCCCCACAGCTTCGGGCAAAAGCGACCTGGCAGTAAAACTAGCCAGGCGTTTTTCTGGTGAAATTATTTCCGCTGATTCTCGGCAGGTATATAAAGGATTAGATATCGGCTCTGGAAAAATCACTAAAAAAGAAATGCAAGGCATCCCCCATCATCTTTTAAACGTGGCCAACCCCAAACAGAGATTCACCGTTGCTCAATTTCAAAAACTGGCATTTACTAAAATTAAAAAAATTCAGAACCGCGGCAAGCTGCCTTTTTTAGTTGGCGGTACGGGTTTTTATATTCAATCAGTAGTTGATGGTATTGTGATTCCTGAAGTTAAACCAAACTGGGAGCTCCGCAAAAAATTGGAGAAAAAATCTACAGAACAGTTATTCTTAATGCTTGAAAATTTGGACTCTAAGCGCGCTAAAAATATAGATTCTAAAAACCCACGCCGATTGGTCAGAGCCATAGAAATCGTGAAATCTACCGGTAAACCTGTTCCAACAACACACTTACAAACTCCAGTTTATAAGGGTGTTGTGTTGCAGATTGGCATTAATAAAACTCCACAAGAATTAAAAAAATTAATCCACGCGCGTCTCAAAAAGAGAATTAA
>CAYJSA010000065.1:0-2676 GCA_964372785.1 uncultured Candidatus Saccharibacteria bacterium | reverse complement strand
AGTATATGCGGTTTTTTATTTGATTTTTAATATCTTTATTTTTATCTTTTTATCTTTTATTTCATAATCAAACTTATCGCCTTCAAGCCTGCCCATGAGCTTTGACCCTAATGGAGACTGATACGAAATTTTATTTTTTAAAATATCGGCCTCTGTGGGAGCTACAATATTATATTTTTCTTTATCTGCCCCGAATAAGATTTCAACTTCGGAACCGACTTGCACTTTTCCAGAATCTGATTTTTCGGTAATTATTGCGTCATTAACCGCATTTTCAAGCTGTTCAATGCGACCCAGCAAGAAAGATTTCATATTTCGGGCTTCATGGTAAGCCGAATTCTCTTTTAAGTCGCCGAAAGCGGCGGCTTCAGAAATCAATTTAACTATCCGCCTCATTTCAGTGGTTTTTAATTCGCGCAATTCGTCTTTTAATTTTTTTAGCCCTTCCGCTGTAAAATATTGAGCCATAATAATTTTAATATACTAAAATCGGCACTAAGCGCCAATTTTTTCACTGGTACTACAATTCTCACAGCTGTGAGTTTTATGGTACCATAGTGAACCCCCGATTAGTTCCCCTTAATTCATACTTTGGTTATTCCTAATTTATACTATTATAAAACTGTAAATTTTCAAGAGCAAGAAAAAAGCCGGACAGAACAGTTCAACCTACCTACTAAGTGAAGTGGAACCATTAACTGTCCGGCAAAAAGAGGGAGCAGGATTCGAACCTGTAAACTTCAGACTCGTGAATCTGATGCCTTGGGCCAAACTAGGCTACCCTCTACTTAAAATACCAGAATTTGTCTGGAACGGAGGCACTAGGAATCGAACCCAGAACATGCATAATTGGCGATTTTCAACAAGACTTATTTCGCCACATTTCTGCCGCTCTACCATTGAGCTATGCCCCCATGTTGGAAATTACCAGACGGCACCAGCCTCTTTACTACCCCAACCCTACCCAAGCGTCGAAGTGAAAGAGAGCCGATGGCCGCCTGGCAATATTAATGCTGATTAGCGCCAGCTTTAGGAGGAAAAGGTGGGGGAAAGCCGGCAACTAATCAGCAAGACCGATGAAAAGAACAATGAGAACACACTGGACAACCGACCTCTCCGCCTCAAGCAACAAGCCTGAGATTGGTATCGATTGTCCAGTGAAAACTAGATAGCCCAAAAGAGGACTGCTTGGCTTTCCGCGCTCAAACTACCAAAAGCGCATACGGCCAACGTTTTTCCCCCTTCCAAAACTACCCAGTAAACTGCTTACTATTTTAGCAGGCAATTTACTGGATAGATTTTTTAAATGACCAAACATCAAGAAACAATCACCAAATCCCGACCGAGTCAAGGATCCTCGATTATTCAATATCCAATATTCAAAACGTGTTTGGTTATTTTAAACTTGGTTATTGTAATTTGTTTGGTTATTGTATCTTGTATCTTGGAATTTTTCTTGCTTGGTTTCTTAAAGTTGTTTCGAATAGTTGGTTTTATGTCGAACCAGACAAAACGCATGTCTGTTGCGGTGAATTTATAATCTTCGCCAAAGCTTCGACCGCGCGCAGCACGGTTATAACTGTTGTAAATGTTATACATGTTGTAGCGTTATAATGTCACGACGTCGCCGTACATTACAACAATTACAACATTACAACACTAGAACAATTAGAACTGTGCTACGCACGTGCGCCTTAGCGAAAAATATTTTCATCGCAACATAGTCAACACTCAAATTTTATAAACCTTAGGCTTACAAAATTTTAATAAATATGATCCACGAGCAGCTTCCGCTACCCGTGCCTTGTTCATGATTTCTCCTTTCTTTCGATTGGCATGGACTATATCTTCATCCGTTCACTTGAACGGAGCCAACGTGTAGTCTCTACGGGGTTAAAATAAGTTTATATCTTAAAGTAGGATGAACAAATTTTTCAATAAGTTCATTTAACTTTCCGTACTCTTTTTTTCCAAGATACAAACGATATCCTCGATTATTCCATTGGCGGGTTGTCGATAGGTTAAAATTTATAAATAACAAATTTTGCAATCTTCCAACTTCGTCAATTGAAAAACCTTGGACATTTAACAGATTACCATATTCGCGATACTTATCTTTCATTTTCCCGCCATCATCCATAAACCAAACCGCTAAACTAAGCGGGTCGGTGAAAATGGATTCAATATCTTTTGGCAGAATCTTTTTCTTGTTTTCGTAAAACCTTTGTTGCCACTTACTAAATTCCGGATGAGATATTGTTCTAAATCTCCAAGAATCATTTATGGCAGCGTATTTTGGTTCAGACAATGTCCAATCTTTGAATATGTTATATTTCCATAAAACATATTCTTTTTGGTCACTGCCTTGAGTCACTTGGAATCTATAGTTTTTGCCATACGCATTTGGCGTAAGACAACCATCTCCCAAGAGCGCCCCTATCAATATTTTTTCTTGAAATAACGATAAAGACAAACTTTTACGAAGTTCTCTGATAGGTCGAGAATTAGTAACGATTTTAACTTCCCTCGGTATTGCCTTCATACCTTTATTTTATCAAATAAAGAGTTAAGGTTCCACCGATATAGTTAGATTTTTCAATCGCATTACTGCGAAGGGTCGCGACAAGGTGTAGATTACACCCACGACTTAGCCCCTCTTACTGAATCTAGCTTAGG
>CAYJSA010000064.1:0-2682 GCA_964372785.1 uncultured Candidatus Saccharibacteria bacterium | reverse complement strand
TCTGCTACAGTGGTCCAAGACCCAGGAAAAGTGCAATTATGGGTGGACCGATACAAAAAGTTGAACAAATCTATTGTTTATGCTATCCTTATTTTGTGAGCAAAGAAAGTAATGACTCATATTTCTATACTATCAAAAGTAGCATACTATGTCAACAATATCACAAAATATAAAACGAGTGCGAACAAAACAAGGTTTAACGCAGGACGACTTGGCGAAAAAGGCGGATATTAAATACTCTACCCTTACAAAAATTGAGGGCGGTGTCGTTACCAAGCCAAGTGTTCAAACAATTCAAAAAATCGCCAAGTCGTTAGGCGTTCCAATGGAAGAATTATTAAAAATAATTATAATTATATGGATACAACAATACTAGTTTTAATAATTTACTTAGCGATAATATTTTTTGTCGCTTGGTTTTTTTCAAGAAATGAATCTATTGACTCTTATTTTGCCAACAAACGAAAAACAAATATTTGGTTAATGACTTTCTCAACCGTTGCCACTGTTGTTGGTGCTGGTGCGACAGTCGCCATAGTTTCAGAAGTTTATAATACTGGTATCTCATATGGTATAGCCTTGCCGATTTCATTTATAACGGGGATGTTTATTCTTGGTTTGGTTGCTAAAAAAATAAAAACTATTGGCGATGAATATGATGCCCACACTATTGTTGATTTTTTTGAAAAAAGATTCGATAAGAAAAATAGAAACCTCACCGGAATATTACAACTTTTTCTTTTAGCTATTTGGATTGGCGTACAAGCAATTGCCATTAGTTCTCTTGCTTCGGTATTAATTGGTATTGATTATAATGTCGCAATATTTGTCGCCGCGGCAATAACAATTTTGTATACAGCAATTGGCGGATTAAAAGTTGATATCATAACCGACTTTATTCAGTTTTGGGTTATCGCACTGGTATTTCTTGTAATGGCAGTTTTGGGTTATCAGCATATAGGAAGTTTTGGAAATTTATTTTCACAACTTCCCGTCGGACACTTGGATGTCTTCGCTTTTGGTGGAGTGAGTTGGTTTGTTGGCGTATTACTTGTCAGTGGTTTCTTATATCTTGGAAACACTACTCATTGGCAAAGAATTTTTTCTGCAGAGAACGAAATGACTGCCAAAAAATCATTTTTCTGGGCGATTCCGATAACGGCCATTCTTGGTCTAATAGTCTTATTCCTCGGTCTTATTTCAGTAGTATTATTGCCACAAGTCCAAAAAGAAACTGCCATCTTTGCGTTAATGGATAATATCCTTCCACCTTGGTTAGTCGGTGCAGGTTTTGCCGCAATTTTGGCCGTAATAATGTCCTCTATAGACAGTTTGCTTGTTGGTGGTTCAACAATAATTCATAAAGCTCTATTCAAGGATAAAAATATAGAAGCCAAAAAGGAATTACTGTATGCAAGAATTTTAACGGGGGTGTTTGGAATTTTTGGGTTTGTTCTCGCATTCTTAATCCCAAACATAGTTACTTTATCTCTAATTGTTACATACCTCGCTTTAATATTTGTACCACCAATTTATGCTGCGTTGTATTCAAAAACAGTTACTGCAAATGCAAGCTTTTATTCAATCCTTATTCCTTCAATTGTGCTATTCGCCCTATTTCCTTTTTTAAAAGAAAATACCTTTGTTGTAACAGTCTTGCTCGGTGTTCTAATAATTACTCTTTACGATAAGATTTTTAAGGGTAAGGATATAGAGAATTTATAAAATTACCATGAGCTACTACACAACAAAAACAAAAGTATTTATTAGTTTTGATTTTGACCACGATGAAGATTTGAAGCATTTATTTGTTGGTCAAGCAAAACATGATGACACTCCATTTGAAATAAGCGACTTGTCAGTTAAACAAGCGTTGTTGGGAGATTGGAAAGCAAAAGTTAGACAAAAAATAATAAACGCTCAACAAGTGGTCGTGATTTGTGGAGAATATACTCACACAGCTACTGGGATAAATGAGGAAATAAAAATAGCACAAGAATTAGGCAAGCCATATTTTTTGATCAAAGGTAGGAGTAATAAAACTTGTTCAAAACCGACTGCCGCGAAAACCGAAGATAAAATTTATACTTGGACATGGGAGAATGTTGGTAAACTTCTCAAAGGTGGAAGATAATCCTATGAGCGATTTATTTGCAAAAAATGAAAAAGATTACGGAAACGATTACAAAGAACACTTATTTGCGCAGTATAAGCTCTATGTTGAAAGCGTAGAGAAAACCAGTGACAGACGACAACATGCAAACAACTATTTTATAACTATCAATACTGCTCTAATTTCGCTCATAGGATTATCATTTCAAATAAAGTTTTTTGAAAATCTAGCAGGAATAAAATCAGTTCTTGCCCTTCTCGGAATAATTATCTGCGTTGTCTTTTGGTTTTTGATTAGATCATACAAGCAATTAAATACGAGGAAGTTTGCTGTAATTCACGAGATTGAGAAAAATTTACCGCTTGCGTTGTATAAATACGAATGGGAAGTTTTGGGCGAGGGCAAGGACAACAAAAAATACTATCCGTTTTCTCATGTTGAACTTTTTATTCCGTGGGTGTTCGGAATACTCTACGCATTACTCGGATTGTATTTTTTGTGCTAGATTTTCATAAGCCGCCGAATTTCCGAAAACCCCCAGTCCGAATCCCGCCCGCATTCATTCCCCA
>CAYJSA010000063.1:0-2757 GCA_964372785.1 uncultured Candidatus Saccharibacteria bacterium | reverse complement strand
GTGCCGAGGGAGGGACTTGAACCCTCAAGAGCTTGCGCTCGCGGGATTTTGAGTCCCGTGCGGTTGCCAATTTCGCCACCTCGGCATTCCCTATAATTTTAGTTTATTTTGAGTTATTTTTCAAGCCTACTCCCACGTTGCGTTGATGGTTTTTTCGGGAAATTTTTTTGCTAATTTTTGTAAATTTATGCAAGACGTTTTGTGCAAAACCGCCGCTCGGTATTTTGTAAGATATGCAAAAGATGCGTCCCCGGGTTTGGGTTGGCAACACTTGGCCGTGGTTACGGCAAAACCCTTCTGGCCGGCAAGATAAACGTCAACTTTTTTAAATTTTGTAGATTGACTTACGATAGCCGGCTTTTTTGCCGCACCGAATATCTTAGAACTGATGAGAGAGGGAACGGAGAGAATCGGGTTGATAATCACGGCAGTCAGTTTTTTGACGTGGCTTCTGGCGAAACCGGTTTTAACGAATTTAAGCCAATCATACGAAGGCTGGCGCTTTTTATTGGTAATAATTTCTACCACATCGCCATTGATGAGTTCTTGGGAAAGGGGAACTATTTTCCCGCGTATTTTCGCCGATTCGCAATGATTCCCGATATCGGAATGCACCGCATAGGCAAAATCAACTGGGGTTGCGCCCTTGGGCAGGGAAATAATATCTCCCTTGGGGGTGAAGGCAAACACCTGGTTTTCAAAAAAATCGATTTTAAACGTTTTAAAAAACTCTGGCACTTCTTTTGACCAGGCCAGGGTTTGGGAGTCTTTAGCAAGGTTCAATTTTTCCTTGTACGCCCAGTGGGCGCAGATTCCATGTTCAGCTTCTTTGTGCATCTCTTCTGTTTTTATTTGGATTTCAGAAATTTTATCGGGTTCAAGCAATACCGTAGTATGCAAAGATTTATAGCCGTTTTCCTTGGGTTTAGCGATATAATCTTGGATTTGACCTGATATGGGCGTAAAGCGCTCGTGAATAACGCCCAGCGCCTTATAACAGGTGGCAACATCCTTTACGACAAGGCGTATGGCTACCAGGTCATGAAGCTTTTCAAAATTCATGTTGTGACGCTCCAATTTTTGATACGTGCTCCAATACGATTTGGGTCGTGAGTGAATATCTAAAAATGTAACATGGTCGTGGCGCAAAACCTTTTTCAGTTTCGGGATGAAGTATTTAAGGTATTTTTGGCGTTCTTCGTATTTTTCTTTAAGGTGCTCTTGGAGCCACGTGTATTTTTCAGGGGAGAGCACCGCGAATGCAGGGTCTTCTAGTTTTCGTTTTATTTCCCCTAATCCCAAGCGATTAGCGATAGGCACAAAAATTTCCAGGGTTTCGATGGCGTAGATTTTTTGCAGCTCGGGCGTAAGACTTTTTATTTTATGCAAGCCATCAATTCTTGAAGCCAAGTCTATAAGCACCACTCGTAAATCTTTAGCAATGGCAAGAAACATCCTGCGGAGCGTTTCGGCTTTTTCGGTGGCAAGCGAACTTTCCTTTCTGCCCTCATGGAATGAATAATAAATCCTTTGCAGGTCAGAACTTCTTTCAACCATCGTGGCAATGTCCTTACCAAAAACTCTTTGCACCTTAGCAAGCGCACTTTTTTTATATTCAGCAGACGGTTGTATATCAGCAATATCGTGCAAAATTCCGGCGGCGATGGTGATGTCGTCAACATTCATATTTGCCAGGATGAGAGCAACATTGGTAACATGGTCAAGGTATGGTTCGCCAAATTTTTGTCGTTTAGCAGAACCGTATTCTTGCTCTGCAAACGCAAAAACTTCATCAATGAATTTGGTGTTTTTGCTCTGTAAGATTACTTTTTTAATGTCGTTTGACGTAGGCATATTTTAGTGTTACCTTGCCTCGATTTAACGCTACCAAATAATATGGAAATTAAAAAGAGTGTTTGGTCAAAAAACTATTTTTTCTCAAAGAAGTAATAGAGATTACTTTTTAAAATCGCATTCTTTGCTTGAGCACTTTATTTTTCCGGCTTTCGTTTCAACTAAAATAGATTTGCAGGTGGGGCAGAATTCGTTGATGGGTTTGTCCCAAGTGGCAAAATCGCATTTTGGATAATTACCGCAGCCGTAAAAGAGTTTGCCTTTACGGGTTTTTTTAGCCACAATTTCACCGGCGCACTTGGGGCAGTTGATATCTAATGTTATGGCAGGATCAGATGCGGTAGTTTTTACGATAGATTCGGTGTGTTTGCATTCCGGAAATCCGGTACAGGCGTAAAACCTGCCAAAGCGCCCCATTTTATCTACCATGAGTTTGGCACATTTTGGACAAGTTTTATCGGTGGCAATATTTAAATCTTCTTTTGGGATTTCATCATATTTTTCTTTTAAGTTTTTGGCAAATGGGCCGTAAAAATCCCCAATGGTTTTTTGCCAGGTATCTTTGCCCTCGGCCACTTCATCAAGTTCTTTTTCCATCTTGGCCGTAAATTCAATGTCTACAATTTGCGGAAAATTTTTGACCAACATGTTGGTGACAATCGTTCCCATTTCGGTTGGTTCAAAACGCTTCTGTTCGTTTTTGATAATATAATTTCTATCTTGAATGGTTGAAAGCGTCGGTGCATACGTTGAAGGCCGGCCAATGCCATGTTTTTCCAGGGCTTTAATCAAGCTGGCTTCGTTATAGCGCGCCGGTGGCTCGGTAAAATGCTGGGCAGGGGTGATGCGCGCCAAATCCAGAATTTCTTTTTCGGTGAGTGCTGGCAAATCGTTTTCGGAAAA
>CAYJSA010000062.1:0-2841 GCA_964372785.1 uncultured Candidatus Saccharibacteria bacterium | reverse complement strand
CAGGAAGGTCTGGAGATAGTGCGAAATATCCGGGATAATAATTTTATCAAATCGGCTAAGGATCGTAGCGTGCAATGGTCTGACGAACTGTTAGACTGCGAACTGGGGTGCCAACTGGATTATAAAACCGAAACTCCTGCTCAAACCCTTTCTAACAGATTAAAGGCGTATAACCCAGATGAGTTTTTAAAAATCAACGAGGACGGCTTTTATGGGTATGAGAGGGGAGTTAATACGAAGTTTAAGAGGAAAATAACTATAGACAATCAATTAGGAGCGGATATTATGAAAGTTTCCGTGGTGGTTACTTGGGATTATAATAATAAGCCGTTTAGCTTTGAGACAATCGGTTACTTATATAATTGGTACTAAGACGAATTTTCAATTTTTAATTTTAAATTTTTAAATAATTCCAAATTGATTTCAAATTTCAAATTCCCAAAAAGGGTTTACCCGGCACCACTTTCGCCAGATAATCGCATATGCGCAAAACTATGTTTATGAAGACACCATCATCAAAACCTCATCAAAATAATATACGCGAAAGTGGTGCTGGATTCACTCTGGTAGAATTGCTGGTTGCCCTGACGTTGTTTATGATTATCATGGACATCACGGTTAGTGTCTTTATATCAATGGTGCAACACCAAAAAAGGATACTGGCAGAGCAAGAATTTTTAAGCCAAACGAGTTATGTGGTGGAATCCATGTCAAAATATTTACGTTCGGCAGTGAAAGACACGTCTGGCGATTGCCTTTTTGAAGGGCGGGATGTATATCCGGGTTATGTGTATTTGCTCACCCACTATAATGTCGGTGCCGATGCCAGCGAGGGTATCAAGTTTATTACCAAAGATAATGTGTGTCAGGAATTTTTCCTTGATAAAGACGGTGTTTTGAAAGAATCCAAAAATGGCCAGCCGGCGCAGAGTATTCTATCCAGCAAATTTACCATTAAGGACTTCAAATTCATCATTAACGGTGATAAGAATCTTTTAGGAGCTTCAGGTAATGATTCTATGCAGCCAAGAGTGACAATATTGTTAAAAGTTGGCATACAAACGGGCAAAGCTCAGCAAGAGAAAATAATCCAGACCACGGTTTCACAATTGGATTTAAATAAATAAAATATAATGCATAACGATTCCCAAAAAGGCGTTTCTCTTATTGTTATTTTCTTGATAATGACTATCATGCTTTCCATTGTGTTAAGTATCAGCGTGATTTTATCAAGTCAAATTAAAATGGTAAGCAATATGGGAAATGCGGTATCATCGTTTTACTCAGCTCAAACCGGCGTGGAAGAAGCGCTTTACTTTAACCGAAAGCTAGCGGGAACTTGCAGTGTCTGTACCATATGCGAATCTGTTGGTTGTGATAGCTGTACCTATAAATCTCAAGGTGTCACGAACGGTTGCGAGGTTGAATACACCGCCAGTTTTGACGAAAGGCGTTATCAAGTTAATATGAGACTCAATGCAGGTATTCTTCGTATCATTTCAAAGGGAGACTATAAAGATACTTCAAGATCTATTAATATACAAAGATGAACAAATCAGAAGCTAAAAGTAGAATTGAAAAACTAAAAGAATCGGTGAACCACCGCCGGTACCTTTATCACGTGCTGGATAGGCAAGAAATTTCTGATGCGGCTTTAGATTCTCTCAAAAAAGAACTACATGACTTAGAGCAGCAGTATCCTGAATTTATCACGGCTGATTCTCCTACCCAGCGCGTGGGGGGCGCGCCTTTGCCCGAATTCAAAAAAGTTCCACATAGAGAACGGATGCTTTCGCTTAACGACGCTTTTTCAAAAGAAGATATGCAAGATTGGGTGGAAAGAATTTCAAAATTGCTGACCGAGCAAGAGCGTCAACAACTAGACTTTTATGCTGAATTAAAAATTGACGGGCTGGCCATTGAACTGGAATATGATAAGGGAATGTTTGCGCAAGGTTCCACACGCGGCGATGGCAGCATTGGCGAAGATATCACCCAGAATTTGAAAACAGTTGAAGCCATACCGTTAAAGTTACAAGTTGAAAGTTCAAAGTTGAAAGTTCCCGAACAACTTGTTGTTCGGGGCGAGGTGTTCCTTCCCAAAAAAGAGTTTGCCCAAATTAATAAAGCGCAGGCGGAAAAAAACTTGCCATTATATGCTAATCCTCGCAATATTGCGGCGGGCTCTGTGCGCCAGTTAGATCCTAAAATTACTGCTTCAAGAAAGTTAGATTCTTTTGCTTATGATATTATTTTTGGCGCGAAGACTGAAACGCACCAACAGCGTCACGATGAATTAAAAAAAATGGGTTTTAAAACTAATTCTCACAACCAGTATTGTGAAAATTTAGAGGAAGTTTTCCATTTTTACGAACATGTGCAGAAAATTCGGGGAAAGTTGCCCTATGAAATTGACGGCGTAGTGGTGATTGTAAATAATAACGCCCTGTTTGAAAAACTTGGGGTGGTGGGCAAAACTCCCCGCGGAGCTATTGCCTTTAAATTTGCTCAAAGTCAGGCCACTACTATAATAGAAGACATAAAAATTCAGGTAGGAAGAACGGGAGCTATGACTCCGGTGGCGGTGTTGCGGCCGGTACAAATTTCCGGCATCACCATTACGCGTGCCACATTGCATAATGAAGATGAAATTCGCCGGCTTGATGTAAAAATTGGCGATAGCGTTATTGTTGGGCGGGCGGGTGATGTGATTCCCGATATTATTAAAGTGTTGCCGGAATTGCGCACGGGGAAAGAAAAGAGTTTCAAAATGCCAACCCACTGTCCGGCTTGCGGCACGAAACTTGAAAAGTCAGAAACAGAAGCGCTGTGGCGTTGCCC
>CAYJSA010000061.1:0-2849 GCA_964372785.1 uncultured Candidatus Saccharibacteria bacterium | reverse complement strand
GGTTATCATATGACGAAATATGGACCGATCCACAGTTTAGTCTTGACGGAAAATTTGTGGGGTATGGCGTTAAAAAGGGAAACGAGTTATGGTGGATTGTAGACTCAGTAAACTAATTAATGATTTCATTTTTAAACGGGAAAATCATATTAAAGAAGGATAAATTTATTATATTGGAAGTCAACAATATTGGCTATAAGGTTTTTTTGTCCCGCCAGACGCTTTTAAAGCTACCAGAAATTATTAGTAATCTCAACCCCGTTAGAAACAGCCCGCCCACAGGCCCTTCGGGCGCGTCTACCCCGTTAGAGGCAAAGCCTCTAACGGGGCAAGGCGCGGGCGGTGTTTCTAACGGGGTCAAATTATTTTGTTTTCATAATATTAAAGAAGACGTCTCTGACTTATATGGTTTTTTAACTTACGATGAGCTAGAATTTTTTGAAACCCTGATGGAAATCCGTGGAGTGGGGCCAAAGTCGGCGCTGGATATCGCCTCGCTTGGTTCATTGGCGGCCATAAAAGACCGCATTTTAAAACAAGATGAAAAGATTTTTGCGGGCATTCCGGGCATCGGTTTGAAAAAAGCCCAAACGATTATTTTAGAGCTTACTGGGAAAATAAAACTATTGGATTCTATAAAACATAAGGCTTCTGCCGATCCCGCAGAAGATGCATTAACCCAGCTCGGCTTTTCGCATCAGCAGGCAAAAGAGGCTCTGAAAAATGTGCCATCTACTATAAAAGAGATGGAAGAAAGAATAAAATTAGCGCTCAAAAATTTGGGCAAGTAAGCGACATCGTTCTTTCGGTCTGTTCTTTTCAACCCATTGCTTCTAACCCATTTCCATGAAAGGGAAATACCATGCCGGAAATCAAAGACCAAACAGACAATGCCGAGTTTGTTGAGTTGGTGGGCCGACTGAAGGCCAGGTATCAAGATTGGGAGCTCCCGCATATTTTCTTGACACGAAAGCTCGATTGTTTTGATGTTCCGGTAAAAATCAGCGAACTTGCAGAGCTGGCGCTGGAGGCCTTTCTCACCTCTTGTGCTGGTATGGATGACTTTGACCCAAATGACCCGCGTCTCCCCAAAGAGCCTTCGCACAATGTCGCTCTTCACGCTGTAGCTGCATTGCAGCACAAACTTGTCGAACTATTTGAGAAGGGCGAGAACCAGAGCGCCTACATGCTCCTGGTTTCAGACGAAGGTGTACAATGGAGTAAATGGCGCGAGGGTATGGAAGAATTCATCAAGGATCGACAAAGACAGCAGGCAGGTTGATTGCAAAGCTTTTGGAAACGTTCGTTTCCAAAAGCTTCTTTTTTTTATTGTAATCTTGTGTTAAATTAAAAACATGAACCCCGTTAGAAGCTTGGCTAATATGCCAGAGACTTCAGCGGGTTATATTTTTAGATAAGATACATTAACATGCATAAGTGATTCACGCAGGTGTCCATAGGTGTTGGACACCTGCGGGAATGCCTAGGCTTCTAACGGGGTGAATTTTAAAAAGGTATTAAAAAAACTTACGCCGGATTTTTTACTGGATTTTTATTATTGGTTATGGGCTTTAGTAGGAGCGGTTATTTTTCGTTTTCCTTCAAGAAATTTAATTGTCATTGGAGTGACGGGTACGAGTGGGAAAACAACAACGGTAGATTTTATTACTAGAATTTTGGAGGCCGGGCACCCTTCGACAGAGCTCAGGGCAAGTAAAGTTGCTTCTACTTCCTCAATACGATTTAAGGTGGCAGATAAAGAATGGAAAAATGAATTAAAAATGACAATGCCCGGCCGTTTTAAAATTCAGCAATTTTTACGCCAGGCGGTTAAAGAAAATTGTAAGTACGCAGTTTTGGAAGTGACGTCGGAAGGAATCAAACAATATCGACACAAATTTATTAATTTTGACACAGCGGTTTTTTTAAATTTAACTCCCGAACATATTGAGTCGCACGGTGGTTTTGAAAATTATCGGAATGCAAAGTTGGAGTTATTTAAGGCAACAAAAAATATTCATATTATAAATTCCGATGACAAAAACGCAAAATATTTTTTAGAAGTTCCAGCAAAAAAAGTCATCACGTTTAGTATTGGCGGCAAAGAAACTAATTCTGGTATTCTGCAGAATAACAGAATTGTTGCGGAAGATATCGGGGACGCGGAGTTTGTGGTAAGGGGCATTAAATTTTCTCTAAATTTGCTGGGAAATTTTAACGTTTTAAATGCTTTAGCGGCAATTTCTACGGTAACGCAGTATGGAATTTCCTTGGAAACATGTAAACAAGCGCTAGAAAAGGTGTGGGGGATTCCAGGCAGAATGGAAGTGGTTTCAAAAAATCCGTTAGTTGTTGTTGACTACGCCCATACCCCCGAGCAACTGGAGCAGGTTTATAAGTCATTTACCAATTCTATAGAATTGGTAAATAGGAAGTCGAAACTCATTTGTGTGCTTGGGTCGTGTGGTGGCGGGCGCGATAAATGGAAGCGTCCGGTGCTTGGTAAAATTGCCAGCCAGTATTGCAAAGAAATAATAATTACTAATGAAGACCCCTACGATGAGGACCCATTAGAAATTATGGAACAAGTAGCTGAAGGCGTTGGTGAAAAACCGTACAGCATTGTATTAGATAGAAAGGAGGCTATTGAAAAAGCATTAGAGTCAGCAAAGCCCAACGAAACCGTGATAATTACCGGCAAGGGCGCAGAGCCCTTGATGTGTTTGGCGAATGGGGTAAAGATTCCCTGGGACGATCGCCAAATTGTAAGAGATTTTTTAAGTAAGAAATAGCATTGCTTTTTTGAGGATTTTAGGGTACAATGTTAGTTACAAATAGTAAAGGTTCTA
>CAYJSA010000060.1:0-2877 GCA_964372785.1 uncultured Candidatus Saccharibacteria bacterium | reverse complement strand
GTGCGCGGGGAATATGAAATTACCGATGTAATTTCTTTGTTGGCAAAAGACGGAAAAGTGAAAGTGAAAATATTACAGGATAATTGGATGGATTTTGGCAGACCAGAAGATATAGAAAAATTTTCAGAAGAATTTTTAAAAAGCAATGGAAAGTAATATAGTTAGCATAGGTTTAGCGTAGAGTTTCGACTCATTTACCAATTCTATAGAATTGGTAAATGAGTGCGGTAAATGATAATATAGTAATATGGATAAACAAAAAAACATCAAAAAATGGGCTACCCTGCATCGCGGACTCGGCAATCATAATCGCTTACATATTCTTCAGCTGCTAAAGAATAGGGGTCCGTTGTCGGTTTCTGATTTGGCAAAAGAGCTGAGTATCAGCTTCAAAAATACTTCAAGGAATTTAAACATACTGACTAATCTTAGCCTAGTCGTCTTTCAAGGTAAGCAAGGAAAAGTATATTATAGTTTGAATGTTGGTATTCCCAGTGAAGTCCGAAGGATAATATATATTAGTCTTTCTTAGTTTTAACCTCGATTTACCAATTCTATAGAATTGGTAAATCGAGGTTATGGGAAAATAATGATACTCAAGAAATCATCCGAGGCTTTAAAAATAGCCGTCGCGGTTTTAAAAAATGGCGGGGTGGTGATTTGTCCGACTGATACGGTGTACGGATTTTTGGCGGATGCAGCGAATAAAAAAGCGGTTGAGGAAATTTATAAAATAAAAAAACGGCCAAAATCAAAACCACTTTCTTTGTTTGTTGCTGATTTTAAAATGGCCAGCGAGATTGCCGAAATTGACGCGCGGCAGGCCAAAATTTTGCGAAAATTTTGGCCCGGAAAATACACCTTTATATTAAAAAGAAAATATACCACAAATAGTAAAGCTTTGTTATTTACGGTATATGGTGTTAGAAAAGATTCCATTGCCATTCGAATTCCAAACCACTCATTTTTACAAAAATTACTCAAAAAAGTGAACCGGCCACTGGTGCAGACTTCAGTCAATATTTCAACCCAGGAACCCTTAAATTCGCCAGGCCAAATAATAGCCACCTTCGAGAGAAACCACCTTGTAGGGCTGATAATTGATGACGGGAAGGCTAAGAATGGGAAGCCCTCAAAAATCATTGATTTGACGAGGCAAAATGCTACAATAATAAGAAAGTAACATTAAGCAATAAAGTTATGCCAAAAGAATCAAGTGAGCCAAGGCCAAGAAGCGAAGAAGTTCTGGGTAGTAATCCAGGAGATTGGGAAAAGAAAAGCGATAAAAAAGGCGGGGAATATTTTGAATTGAAGGACAGTGTACAAGAAAAAAAGGAATCTGAACCAAATTATGACCACATAGTGGAGGTTCTTGCCGATTTTGACAAAGGATGCAGAGATGGTAGTCGAAAAGATTACACTATAGGCCATGAAGTTTTTGAGCAAGATGGTTTTAGTGGGCTTAGTGCCACTTGGCACTACGGATGGATTTCTAGCCAGGGAATGGATGGATGGGCAATACTTCTCAAAATATCTCCAAACCCCGAGTCTTGGACGGATGAGGATAAAAGAAACAACACCGAGCATTTCTCCAAGCTTCTTATGTTATTAAAAGGAATCAGAGTGTTATTAGATTTCCCTCCAAAGAAAGTTAAAGAACCGGAAGAAGATGATCCGTTCGTGCGTAAATTTAGAGATACAGATTAATGAAACTCAAAAAAAAAGACTCGCAAATTGCGAAATTGATTGACTTGGAAACCAATCGGCAAAAAACCTCGTTACAAATGATTCCTTCGGAGAATCATTGTTCGCCGGCGGTGCGCGAGGCTTTGGGTTCTATTTTAACGGACAAATATGCGGAAGGTTATCCGGGAAAACGGTATTATGGCGGAAATCAGTTTATAGATATGGTGGAGAGTCTTTGCATTGACCGGGCGAAGAAACTTTTTAAGGTTGAGCACGCAAATGTCCAGCCGTATTCGGGCAGTCCTGCAAATTTTGCAGTTTATGTGGCTGTTTGTGAGCCAGGGGATGTAACGATGGGAATGGCGTTACCTATGGGCGGGCACTTAACTCACGGCTGGAAAGTAAGCGCCACAGGCAAATTTTTTAAACCGGTACAATACGGGGTGGATAAAAAAACCCATTTGATAAATTATAACGAGGTTGCAAAAATGGCGCGCGAGCATAAGCCAAAGTTAATTTGGGTGGGGGCTACGGCTTATCCAAGAATTTTTGATTGGGCGCGGCTGGGCGAAATTGCCGATTCTGTTGGTGCTTACTTGGCTGCCGACATTGCCCACATTGCGGGTTTAGTGGTTGGAGGCGCGCACCCAAGTCCAGTGCCGTATGTGCACATTGTAACTACCACAACCCATAAAACCCTGCGTGGACCGCGTGGGGGAATGATTATGGTAACAAAAAAAGGCATCCAAAAAGATGCGGATTTGTCTAAAAAAATTGACAAAGCTGTTTTCCCTGGGCTTCAAGGCGGGCCGCACGAAAACGCCATTGCCGCCATTGCCGTGTGTTTAAAAGAGGCCAGTACGCCCGCATTTAAAAAATATGCTGCGCAAATTGTAAAAAATGCCAGAGCATTAGCTGAAGCATTAAAAAAGTATGATTTTAATTTGGTTTCGGGCGGCACGGATAATCATTTATTTGTTATTGACCTGCGAAATAAAAATATCACAGGAATGGTCGCACAGGATTTATTAGAAAGCGCAGGTATAAGCACCAATAGAAATACTATTCCATTTGACCCAGCCGGTCCATTTAAACCATCGGGAATTAGAATGGGAACTCCCGCTATTACCACCCGGGGTATGAAAGAAAAAGAAATGAAACAAATTGCGAGTTGGATTAACGAGGTGATTT
>CAYJSA010000059.1:0-2910 GCA_964372785.1 uncultured Candidatus Saccharibacteria bacterium | reverse complement strand
GAGGTTTCACGACTAAAGATTGTATTGACCTAATAGGTAGCGTTGCACAAAAGTGTGGCCTGGGGTCACTCGATCAATGGGGATATGAAAACATTTGCAATTTGTATACAACCTATTGCCGTTATAGCGCTTACCTCGATAGTTGCGATGAATGTGAATACTGCTTTGGCTGTGTCGGGCTTCGAAAAAAGAAGTATTGTATTTTAAACACACAATATTCAAAAGAAGAATATGAAAAGCTCCTTTCAAAAATTAAAAGCGATATGAAAAAAAGCGGGGAATGGGGAAAATTTTTCCCACTTTCTGTCGCATACGCCGGCTATAACGATTCATTGGCACAAATCATGTTTCCAATGAGAAAGGATGAGGTGCTTGCCTTCGGCGCCAAATGGCAAGAATCACCAGCCATTCACCACGAAGGAATAAGTGGCGATGATCTGCCGGATCGGATTGACGACGTGAAAGACGATATTACAAAACAACGCATTCTTTGCCCCGAAACGAATTTAAGTTATAATATCGCCCAGCGTGATATCGTATTTTACAGAGAGCATGGTATTCCAATTCCGCGCCGACATTTTGACTGGCGTACTCTGGAACGATACAAGCCTTTTAGTTTTATGATGAAGTCGCAGCAGGGGATTTGTTATTACTGCAAAAAAGAAATTGAACATTATTATGGACCCGAGCTAAACTTTCAGAAAGTTGCTTGCGTAGAATGTTACCAAAAAGAAATTGCATGAACCAAGAAACACGTAACTGCCAAAATTGTCCCGATAAAAATTTAGCATAAATTTTGATACGGGATCCTCGTATCCCGACTCGTCGGGATCGGGATAAAAACCTATGAACAGTCAAACAAAAGTTTGTCAGAATTGCAAACAAGACTTCACCATTGAACCTGAGGATTTTCAGTTTTACGAAAAGATGAACGTGCCAGCGCCGACGTTTTGTTTTGATTGTCGGCTTATCCGACGAATGGCTTTTCGAAATGAACGGACATTGTACAAAAGAAAATGTGATGCTCCGGGACATTCCGAAGAAATGATCTCTCTTTTTTCGCCAGATAATCCTCAGAAAGTGTATGACCACAAAGCCTGGTGGGGCGACTCATGGGATGGAATAACATTCGGTCGGGATTATGATTTCAATAAGCCGTTTTTTTCACAGCTCCAGGAATTGTGGCGCGAAGTACCCGATATGGCCATTTTGAATATTAATCCGGTCAACTCTGACTACTGTAGTATCACCGAGGGGAATAAAAACTGTTATTTGGTAGTGGGCGGAGATTTTAATGAGAATACCAATTATTCAGCGTTCGTTTTTAACTGTAAAGAATGTGCCGATTGTTATTGGGATACCAAGTGCGAATGGAATTACGAAACTTTGGATTGCATCAATTGTACACGCCTTCGATATAGTCGTTACTGTGAAGGATGTTATGATTCTAGCTTTTTATTTAATTGCAGAAACTGTCACGACTGTTTTGGATGCGTAAATCTGGTCAATAAATCATATTGCATATTCAACGTGCAATATTCTAAAGAAGAATATCAGCAAAAATTAAAAGAGTTAAATATTGGAAGCCACAAGACGGTTGGCGATTTTAAGAAAAAGTTTGCAGAGCACGTGAGTAAATACCCTAAAAAATTTGCTAGGATTTTACGAGCTATTAATTCAGTAGGGGACAACCTCGAAGAAACGAAAAACTGCTACAAAGTGTTTGATGTTTTTGGTGGGGCAGAAGATTGCAGGTATCTTTGGCTGGCTTATTCTAATGTAAAAAATTGCGTCGATTGCGACCATTTTGGTGTAAAATCCGAACTGGCTTACGAAATTTCAACTATCTATCCTGGAAGCAAATCAATGTTTTCTCGTTTTGTTTTCAGTTGTCGAGACGTTCAGTATTCATATAATTGCCACAATTCTTCAAATTTGTTCGGTTGTGTGGGGCTTCGCAATAAACAATACTGTATTTTAAATAAACAATACACAAAAGAATCCTTTGAGGCGCTCAGGACAAAAATTATGGAACACATGGACGTGATGCCATATAAAGACCAAGGTGGTAGGATATACAAATACGGCGAATTTTTTCCTGCCGAAATTTCACCTTTTGCATATAACGAAACAGTAGCCCAAGAGCTTTTACCACTAGACTCCGTGCGGGCCACTCAACAAGGTGTAAGGTGGAAGGAAGCTACTGAAAGGAAATATGTTCCAACGGTGCAATCAAACAATTTACCAGATACTATAGCTGAAGTTACAGATTCTATTACCTCTGAAATAATTTCCTGTGAACATGCAGGCAACCCGCGACCGCAGGGAGCGGAGCAGTCGTCGTATGACGGCAAGTGTAATCATCAGTGTGCAACGGCGTTTAAAGTAATTCCTTCAGAACTGAAATTTTACAGGGCGATGAATGTTCCGTTGCCACATCTTTGCCCTAATTGTCGTCATTATGAACGTTTAATACAAAGAAACCCGCTGAAGCTTTGGCATAGAAGTTGCGATTGTTCCGGAGAAAAGTCAGAAAATGGAATTTACCAAAATACTATAAAACACTTCCATGATACCCAATCCTGTCCTAATGAATTTGAGACGTCTTATGCTCCTGACCGCCCCGAAATAGTCTATTGCGAGCAGTGTTATCAAGCGGAAATAGCTTAAATACTATGAATCAAGAAATCCATTCGAAAAACTCAGGACCTTCGGCACAAAATTGTCAAAATTGTAAGAATCAGTTTATCGTTGAACCTGAAGATTTTGATTTCTATGAAAAAATGAAAGTGCCACCGCCAACTTGGTGTCCGCAGTGCAGGCTAGAAAGGCGCATGAATTGGCAAGGATACAGAATTTTGTATAAGCGAAAGTGCGATTTTACCGGTGAAATGCTCATTTCCACTCATC
>CAYJSA010000058.1:0-2970 GCA_964372785.1 uncultured Candidatus Saccharibacteria bacterium | reverse complement strand
GAAGTAGCCGTTGCTGAAGATATTAAGAAACAATACGGGTCTTGTTCTGTGGCTAAAAATGGCGCAAAAGAACAGATAAAAAATAAAATAGAAATTTCTGATAAGGGCCAACCTTTGTCGTTTACTAAGAAGAACTTAGTTGATATTATAGAACCCAGGGTTTCTGAAATTTTGGATTTAATGCAAAAAGAGTTAAAGTCTATTGGGCGTCAGGAGTTGTTGCCGGGTGGTATTGTATTGACCGGGGGCGGAGCAAAATTGCCAAAAATAAAAGAGTTGGCTCGCCAGCAATTAAAACTTCCCTGCCAATTAGGAGTCCCCAAGGGCATTGCTGGGTTGCAGGAAGACCCGGCGCTGGCAACGGTGGCTGGATTGGTATTGGGAAGCGCCGAATTTGATAATGACGAAAGTGAGGGTATCATGGGTTTGCAATTTGGTTTTATGAAAGGTTTGGGTGCAAGGTTAAAAAAAATGTTTAAAATTTTTGTTCCTTAATAGTTAGAAATTAGCGTTTGTTTTTTCAGGTTTGACTTTCATGGCCAGGCCTTATAGTATAAACGCTAAAAGCTAATTACATGAATCCTAAAATCAAGGTTCTGGGGGTTGGAGGGTCGGGCTCTAATACGGTTTCGCGCATGGCCAAGTCCAATGTCCAGGGAGTCCAATTGGTTGCCATCAACACCGATGCCCAAGCATTGCATTTTTGCAAAGTTCCAAATAAAATTTTAATCGGCAAAAATACTACCAAGGGTCTTGGAGCAGGAATGGATACTGCTTTGGGGAAAATGGCCGCAGAGGAAAGTAGAGAACAGATAACAGAAGCTTTAAAGGGTGCAGATATGGTGTTTATTACCTGTGGACTTGGTGGCGGGACTGGCTCGGGCGCTGCTCCGGTGATTTCTGAGTTGGCAAAAAATTTAGGAATTTTAACTATCGTTGTCGTTACTACGCCCTTTTCTTTTGAGGGCGCCGAGCGCAAACAAATTGCCACTAAGGCCATGGCAGATTTGAGGGGGAAGGCAGACTCTTTGTTAGTTATTTCCAATGACAATCTTTTAAAGATTATTGATGAAAAAACTACGGTTTCTAGTGCCTTCGAGATTTGTGATGACATCTTAAAACAAGCGGTTATTAGCATTACAGATTTAATTTTATCTCCGGGAATTATCAATATAGATTTTGCATCGGTTGTTTCCATTATGAAAGATTCGGGCAGGGCCCTGTTTGGCACCGGCAAGGCCCAGGGAGAAAATCGCGCTACTCTGGCAGCCCAAAAAGCCATCAGTTCGCCATTATTAGCTTTTTCCATAAAGGGCTCAAAGGGAATTTTGTTCAATGCCGCTGGAGCAGATGTTACCTTGCAAGAAATCCAACAAGCGGCCAAAGTGATTACCGAAAACGTTGATTCCAAGGCCCAGATTATTTTTGGAGCAGTAAAGGACACTACGTTAAAGAAAGGGGAGATAAAGATTACGGTGATTGCCACTAAATTGTAACTCTCTTCAAATGATAACGCCATCAAGGGCACTTTTTTACTTTTGTATATCTTTCATCGTTGGCATTATTTTAGAATCTTTTATAAAAATCCCCGCTATTTTCTTGTGGGGATTTTTAGTTGTTGCCACCACAATAATTCTTATCTGCCTATTTTTACAATATACTCTAAATTTAGAAGCTTCTAAATTTAGAGTATATTGTATCGGTGGTTTTTGTATCTTATTTTTACTATTAGGGGTTACACGCTTTCAAATTTCGGAGTTTAAAACAATTCAGGATGAGTTAAGCAGGTTTAATGACAAACCCGAAAAGATTACTTTAATAGGCCAAGTTATCAGTGAACCGGATATACGAGATAATTTTCAGAAATTAAAACTAAAAATAGAAAATAATCAAAGCGTGGTTTTGGTTACTGCAAACCGTTATCCGGAATATCATTACTTAGATACTCTTAAAGTTATCGGAAAGTTAAAAACACCCCAAGTTTTTGAAGATTTTAATTACCAAGAGTACTTATCAAAAGACGGTGTTTACTCTGTAATTGATTTTCCAAAAATAGAACTGGTTTCAAAAAATCGCGAATATACTATTTTCACTTATGCATACGAAAAAATCCTGTTTTTTAAAACAAAGTTAAAAAAATCTATTCTGATTAATTTCGCTCCGCCTCACAGCGTTATTTTAGAAGGGGTTATTTTGGGTAGTGATAAAAATATGCCTCAAGATGTGCGGGATAAACTCAATGGCACCGGGTTAAGCCATCTGACGGCGGTTTCTGGGTCAAATGTGATTATTTTAAGTTCCATTATGATGGTTTTTTTATTGGCTTTGGGATTTTGGCGCGGCCAAGCTTTTTACTTTTCAGTTATTTTTATATGGCTCTACATTATAATTGCCGGTTTCCCCGCTTCAGGAATAAGGGCTGCTATTATGGCTACTATTTTTCTTTCAGCTCAAAAACTCGGCCGGCAAAATACCAGTTCCCGAGTCATTGTTTTAACGGCTGCCATCATGCTTTTACAAAACCCAACACTCTTGGCTTACGATATTGGTTTTCAGCTGTCTTTTCTGGCATCGATGGGCATTATCCATATAAAGCCGATTTTTGATAATTTTTTTAGAACAATTATACAAAAATTCCACGATATAAAAAAATCTCGCATGCCAGGGGAATTTTGGCTTGACATAGTTTCTATTACTCTGGCCGCCCAAGTTGTCACCCTTCCGCTTATTGCTTACAATTTTAAAAATATATCGTTGGTGGCGCCCATAACCAACCTTTTGGTTATTCCGGTAGTGGACTGGATTATGGTGCTTGGTTTTTTGTCGGCGGTACTGGGCATTTTTTCTAATGTATTGGGGTTTATCTTTTCTTTGCCGACATGGTTTTTATTATCATATTTTTTGAAGATGATGGATATTTTTTATCAGTCTTGGGCAATTTGGCAAATGCAAAACTTCTCTTGGATTTGG
>CAYJSA010000057.1:0-3125 GCA_964372785.1 uncultured Candidatus Saccharibacteria bacterium | reverse complement strand
ATCAACCGGGTGGCGATTTTTTTCAGCAATTCTTTTCTGCGACTGACAATTTCCGTGGCCTTTTTTTCACCTGTTTTTATAATACTCTCAATTTCTTTATCAATCTTTTCTGCCACCGCTTCAGAATAGTTCTTTTGATCTGGAATGTCTCTTCCCAAAAAGACCATTTCATCTTTAGCCCCAAACACAATTGGACCCAGGCTCGACATGCCCCATTCTTTTACAATCCTGCGCGCCAATTCGCTGGCCTTTTCTAAATCATTGCTGGCTCCGGTGCTCATTTCTCCAAATATTAAGCGTTCCGCGGCTAATCCCCCAATTAAAGTGGCGATTTCAGCCATAAATTGGGTTTTGGTCCGCATTTTGTTTGATTCAGAAGGCACCTGCAATGTATATCCCCCAGCCATTCCGCGGGAAATAATAGATATTTTTCTGATAGGTTCGGTTCCGGGAATTGAACTTGAAACCAGCGCGTGGCCGGCTTCATGGTAGGCGGCAATCTCTTTTTCTTTTTTGCTTAACAAATGGCTTTTGCGCTCGGGTCCCAATAATACCTTTTCAATGGCTTCTAAAAATTCCATTTGGAAAATTTGGGTTTTATTTTGCCGTGCTGCCAAAAGAGCGGCTTCATTGGCTACGTTAGCCAAATCAGCTCCAGAAAAACCCGGAGTCCTTTCAGCGATTTCTTTAAAGTTTACATTATCAGCAAGTGGCTTTCCTTTTGAGTGGATTTTTAACACTTCTTCCCTATCATGGACATCCGGCGAGTCTAAGATAATTTTTCTATCAAATCGTCCGGGTCTTAAAAGCGCAGGGTCTAAAATATCTCCGCGATTGGTATTGTGTAAAAGAACTGGCTCCTGTCCTCCAAAAAATGCTTCATTGTCACAGCCACAAAAGTCATAAACATAACCATTATATGGAACTTTTTTAACACTTTTTACAATGGGTCTTTCAATAGATCCTGAAAGCCGTATATCACTTTCAGATAATGGATTTTGTGTTTTCCCAAAGCCCAATCTCCAAGCAACACTTGATGCAAGTGGTTTGCCATGGTTAATAGTCCTGCCTTCTTTGGTGGTGAATGAGTGGACATATCCTTTAAATCCGTGCATTCTGAATAACCAATTAAGTTCCAGTATTAGTTGTTTGCTAACTGAAGTTACCTCGCCCCTACTAACCTTATCAAGATGGCCGTCTCCGTAAAAGTACCCCCTGAAATATTCTTGGAAATATTGAAATGGCGCTCCAAAAAGAAATGATGGCACGTGTTTGTTGTGAGCGCCCTTTCCACAATGGTAAGAAAAGAAATTAGCCAGTGGAGTGCAACCATACGTAATATTCACCGCGTTGCCAGTAACTCTTACTCTCTGCGGTTGTACATTAAAAATATCTTTCATAAGATTTTTAATGTCTTCAATTCCGTCTTTTTCGTTTGCATTAAGACAAAAGTCCACTTCATTTCTTGCGTACCCTTCAGCGGTGTAGTATCCCAAAAGACGCATCAGGTCCGGAGTAACTTTTACAGATTCTGGTAAAATCTCTTTATCATGATAATAATTCTTAGATAGTTCTCTTGGCCCGCATATATCTTGTTGCCATTTTCCAATGGTTCTTTGGGAAAATCCCAAATCTTTACCAATTTGGGTTTGGGAAACTTCTCCAACGTGTGCTAATGCGTATTGATAGGCGGAACTAACCGAACTGAACTTTTCAAAAAGTGGTTGCCATACTGAAAGCTCAAGGTTGAAAATATCAACAAACCGATGCGCCCTGATTTCTCTTCTGGGAGTAGCCCTATTAGCTTTATAAGGCATATTTACCAAAATATCACCCCTTTCCATTTCAGAAACCGGTTTTGTTTTCAAGCCGGCGTGCGTTCTCACAAATACCGAATGATTTCCCGTTGCTTTCATTGTCCCACCGGCATATTCAATTTCATAGATTTCCTTTACTTTGTGCCTAAAAACACTCCTCACTTTTTTAAAGGCACTGTTGGAAAAGTACACCCCATTTTTATGATGATTTTTTTCGGATATCTGTCTTTTATCAAATCCAAGCACCTCAATTTCAGGGCAATCTTTTTCCAAACTTTCTTCACCTTCTTGATAATAAGGGTCAATCACTTCAGAGATTGGTAATAGTTTATAGTCACCGTTTTTCTTTACCAAGACAGGTGTATCACCCGTTACGCTAGCGGCCATCACAATCACACCCGTTTCCTTTTCAAAGCCGTCCATTTCCACCAAAATCATGTTGAGAGTTTGTTCGCGTTCATCATGGCCTCCGCCGATTCCCGCGCCGCGGTGGCGTCCGATGGCATCTAACTCATCAATAAAAATAATAGACGGTGAAGACTTTTTTGCCATGGCAAATAGGTCTCGCACGCGGGCGCTTCCCACCCCCACAAACATTTCCACAAATTCAGACCCAGAGATAGAAAAAAATGGCACATTGGCTTCTCCGGCAACCGCACGCGCAAGCATTGTTTTTCCGACTCCACTGCTCCCTAAAAGCAAAACCCCCCGTGGAATTTTAGCCCCCATATCTAAGTATTTTTTAGGAAATTTCAAAAAGTCCACGATTTCTACCAGTTCTTCTTTGGCTTCTTTTAAACCGGCCACATCTTTGAAGGTGATTTTATCTTTACTATGGCCTTCGGCGCCAAAAATTTTGGCTTTAGCGCGGGTAAAGTCAAACACTTGGGCGGCGCCACCCCTGGCTTGTTTCATAATGGTCCACAAGAAAAACCCGATTACCAGCAACGGTAAAATACCATACAGCAATGCTGGCAATAACCATGTCCACACGTTTTCTTTTTTAACACTTGCGTTAATCTGGACTTTTTGCAATTTGGCTTTATCTACTCCTAAGTTTGCCAGTAAATCAGGCAGTACCGAGTTTGATTCTTTCATTGATGTGGCGGTTTTATCATCGATATATACCACGTCAATGGTATCTCCTGAAACAGTGATTTTTTTAACTTTATCTTGGTTGATTTCTGAAACCAACTGTGAAATTGAAATTTCATTTGTCTTTTCTGAAGGCATGGAAAGCAAGCTGAATACGCCTCCGATAATCAGGAAGATTAAGATGACGAAAATAAAGTTTTTAACTAAGGGATT
>CAYJSA010000056.1:0-3139 GCA_964372785.1 uncultured Candidatus Saccharibacteria bacterium | reverse complement strand
TATGGCGATAATCAAATCAGCGAAAAAAGCGATAAGACAAAACAAAACCCGAAGAGCCAGAAACCTTATCTACATCAACAAAATAAAGAGTCTCATAAAAGACATCAAGTCTTTTACTGCCCAGAAAAAGATGAAAGAGGCGAAAGAGCTTTTACCGAAAGTATTCCAAATTCTAGATAAATCGGCCAAAGTAGGAATTATCAAGAAAAATAACGCATCGAGAAGGAAATCCAGAATAGCTAAAATGGTAGACAAAGCCTCAAAGTAACCATCTAAACAAAAAACCGCCGAAAGGCGGTTTTTTGTTTAGATACTTGCTACCAATAAATCCAATGCCGTTTCTGCCTCAACTTTTCCTGTTTTAATATCAAAGTCAACCTGGAAAATCTTTTGGTAGATATTTTTTAATTCTTCAAAACTAAATTGATTACAAGCATAGTAGGTTTTTTTTACCACAAATGGATGCAACCCGCTTTTTTTCACTATAGAAGCATACATCAACCCTTTTTGCGCCAATTCCTTAACCACCAACAAATTTTTAAACTGGTACGCAATCATGCTCAGTAAATACAACGGCACCTCGCCTCCATCTAAGTGCTTGTGCAAAAGAGCCAGCGCCAGTTTTTTATTTTTACCTGCCAGCGCGTCAATGGTTTTAAAAATATCTACTTCAATTCGGGGTTTTACAAATAGCTCAACGTCATCCTTTTTTACAACTTCACCTTTTTTGAAGTTTGATAGTTTATTTATTTCACCGGATAAGCGCCACAAATCACTTCCCGCATAATTTAGCAATAAATCTAATGCATCCACGTTTATTTTCTGCCCCAACTCTTGAAACTCTTCCTGCGCCCACCTCCTTAAATTCAAGCCACTTAAAAAACTGAATTCTTGGCATTTACATCCTTTTAATAATGTTTTGAAAAGTTTTAAGCGTTGATCCGGCGCTTCATTTTCATATACTAAAACTACATCCTTTAAAGTCTCAATGCTTTTTACCTCTTTAATAAAATCTTCTTGAAAGTTTTTATTGGCAAATACATTTTTTAAAATAATCAGCTTTTTTTCAGCAAACATTGAAGAGATTTTAAAATTATCGTAAAAATCCGCAAAATTAATCTCCCCCGCATCCAAAGTAATCAAATTCAGCCCGCTTTTACCGGATTCCTTATAGTGCAAAACTATTTCGTCCAGTTTTTGCTTTGACCGGTAAGAATCCGGCCCATAAAGAAAAATTATCATAATTTTTGACACGTTGGACAATAAAAACTGCTTCGCTGCCCCAATTTTAATCGTTTAATGGGAACTTTACAACGGAAACACGGTTGTTTCTCCCGCTGATAGACTTTCTTTTCCCCTTCAAATTTACCCTTTTTGCCATCTATATCCCGATAGTCCGAAAAACTGTCCCCTCCAAATTCAACCCCCAATGCCAACACCTTTCTAATGGCTTTATATAAAGCCTGCAGTTCCTTTCGACTCAAGCTTGAAACATCTCTTGCCGGATGTATTTTTGCTTCCCACAAAGCTTCCGAAGCGTAAATATTGCCGATGCCGGCAATAAATTGGGGCATCATGATAACTTGCTTTACCTTGCCCCTTTTATTATTAAATAATGCCTGAAATTTTTCAAATGTGAAACTTTTTTCCAGCGGTTCTGGCCCCAAACGCTCAAATTCTTTTATCAGTTCTTTGGTTTTTACCAGTTCAACTTTAGCAAATTTACGCATGTCAGACAAAGCGATAGTATTGCCATCATCTAGCGTGAAAATAAGATGTAAATAACCATTCACCTTTTCTTGCTTCCACGTTCCCGTCAGTAAATGCCCCGTCATTTTCATGTGAATCAATAAAGAGTACCCGCCCGACAATTCAAATACTACATTTTTTGCCCGACGCCAAACCCCTAATATCTTTTTGCCTTTTAATTGTTTTTTAAATATCGCAAAATTACGGGGAATCTTTACTATCTTTTCCCAATCCGACCACACATTAACAAAGGTCCTGCCAAGGACCCTTTTTTGCAACCCATTTACTGTGGTTTGAACCTCTGGTAATTCCGGCATGAAAATTTTAATGCATTGAAATTTTCACCGAGTACCAAATGCGAAGCATTTTGGTGCTTGGTAATCCTTATCCCTCTTTACTAATATTATCTGTGTCCTTCTCCTCCATTATCGCCGAAAAATTATTCCTCACGGCAGTTAGCTCGGCCTGTTTGTTTGATAGGACAATTTGTAATTTTTCTGAAGCACTTTTAGCCCTATCCATTTCAAGAGTTCTGTGTTTTACTTTTTCTTCCAGGGCTTCTATGGCATCAGAAAGTGGCTTGGTAGCGGTATGAACCCTAGCCGAAACAGCATAATAGTGTTTTTCTTTTTCCTGTTGGTGCACCTGAAGTTTGTTGGCAATACTGTTTACTGTTTGAGCCAAGCGATTAACTTCATCAATACTATGTATTTTTGCCCTACTTTCCAAGTTACCATCAGCTAATTCATCAGCTGTTTCTAGCACACTTTTTATGGGAAAAGATAGTTGGCGACCCGCGTAAAAACCAAACAACAGTAAAAAGACTACCAAAAGAAATGCTACCACATAAAAGCCGTTGCCTGCACTTTTATAACCCAAAGCAAAAAACGCCGTGATGATAAAAAGACCGGGAATAATAATAGAATATGCTATTTTTGAAGAAAGCTTCATAGGGGCAACCGATCCATTAGAGTAGTAAAGTTTAGTTCGTTAAAAATATCTTGCACTTTTTGACGGTCAAAATTTTCAAACCGACAATCTTCCAGATTAAAATCCATCTGGACATTTTTGTCGGTGGTAACTAATTCCAGTGACATAAATGCTTTTTCTTTGTTTTCTTTCAGCGCCTCTTTTATTTTCGGTTTTAATACTGCCGTATCAGTGGCCATTTCATCGTACAAATTTTTAATACTGCCGAATCGCTGGATTAAATCGGCCGCCGTGGTTTTGCCAATTCCCGGAACCCCGGGCACATTATCAGAATTATCGCCGGTTAACGCCTTAAACTCATTCATTTGATCCGGCCTTACACCAAATCGCTCAACAACTCGCGCATCATCATACAGCACGCTTTCTTTTATGCCCTTACCCATGGTGTACAATTTTATAT
>CAYJSA010000055.1:0-3171 GCA_964372785.1 uncultured Candidatus Saccharibacteria bacterium | reverse complement strand
AAACCAGCCGACATCAACATTGCCTGCCACATACTGGATTGCTGACGCAAATTATCTTTTCCTGCCACCTGCATACCCGGCCAAAATTCGTTAAACTTTTTTTCATCTTCAGGCCAGCCTAGGGCGGAAATATAACTTACCAACGCATCACTCCAGACATACATTACATGTTTTTTATCGCCCGGCACATCAACTCCCCAAGGCATTTTTTCTTTCAGGCGCGAGACGCTAAAATCTTGCAAACCTCTTTTTGTAAATTCTGTTATTTCGTTTAATCTTGTTGCAGGAACCACAAACTTGGGATTTTTTTTATAAAAATCCAAAAGTGGTTTTTGGTACTTTGAATATTTGAAAAAATAGTTTTCCTCTTCTATGAGTTCAATTTCTTGATTGGGATGCATTGGACATTTGCCATTTTCTAATTCTGAATCGGTTTTTTCCAACTCACAGCCAACACAATATTTTATTTTATAATTTTTTTTGTAAATATCGCTATTTTTTTGGCATCTAAGCCAAAATTCCTGGGCGGCTTTTACATGATGTTCGTCGGTGGTGCGGATAAAATTATTGTAGCTAAGATTTAAATCTTCTTTTAATCTTTCCCATTTTGGGACAAGTTCATCACAATATAATTGGGGATCTTTCTTTTGTTCTTGTGCCTTACGCAGAATTTTAAGTCCGTGTTCGTCTAGCCCAGTATTAAAAAATACCTCATAGTTTTTACTACGATAATACCGAGTCATCACGTCTGCTTGCACAATTTCAAGTGCAAAACCAATATGCGGGTCGGCATTTACGTAGGGAAGTGTAGTTGTAATATAAAATCTTTTTGTCATAATGTATTCATAAATCTTAAATCATTCACCCAGTTAAATCAACTTCGCAAAGCGAAGTTGTGTCCAGTGGACTGGACAATTTAACGGGGTAAATCATAAATCTGCAATGATACTTTTAGTCCACATGTTGTTTGGGGCGGCCATTGGAGCGAGCATTAAAAATCCGTATCTGGCAATTGTGCTGGCATTGGCGAGCCATTACTTTTTAGACATATTCCCCCATGTGGAATATTTGAAATCCACCGAAGATTCCATCAAAAACCTCCGGGGAAATAATTTACGTCAAGCATGGAAAGATGTGGCTCAAGTGAGCACAGATTTTGCCCTGGGAATCTTTTTTATTTTTTTATTCTCATATCCGGCCGCCGGCTATCAGCCAATTATTTACTGGTGCGCCCTGGCAGCAATCGTGCCCGATGGATTAACCATCATCAGTAACTTGTTCCCCAATAGATTATCGACCGCCCACGATAAAATCCACACAGGAAAAATTCACTACTTAACCAAACAAAAAAACTTCCCTATATCCTGGAAAATTTCAACTCAAGTTGCGGTGATGGTAATAAGTATTATCTTATTGAAAATTTAGAAAAGACCCACTTAGGTAGGTCTTTTCTAATAGGTGGATTGCTCTTCTTTTCGTTTCTCTAAAAATTCTTTCAAAAATTCATAAATGATACCAAATACGGGCACCGCAAAAATCATTCCCAAAAAGCCGAATACATGCTCTCCAACCAATAATGCCAGGAGTACCAGCACTGCGGGCAAGTTAATGATTTTCTTCATGAGCATGGGGGTAAAAAATTTAATTTCAATTTCGTGGATGACAAATAAAACAATAACAACATACCCTGCCATAACCCAAGAATGAGAAACTCCCACAAACAATCCTGCTAAGATTGATGTGATTAAAGAGCCAATATATGGAATAAAATTCAACGCACCGGCAATGAGAGCTAAAATAAAAGCATACTTTACTTGAAATAAAAGAAGTACCACAAAAGAGATAATCCCTACGAGCAAACAGGCTACAATGCGCGCCAAAAACCATCCCGCAACTTTAGATTGCGCACTCTCAAAAAGAGTTATCACCTGGCTTTCATATCGTTTTGGCAATAAAAGCTTTAGTACTGTTTCCGTGCCTTTCTTCTCTAGGGAAATATAAAAAGCGAGGGTTAAAATCATAAAAGTAGAATAAATACCGCCAAAAAAAGCAGCCACCGCTTTAAAGATACTGCCAGAACTTTCTTTTAATACCGAAATAAAATCAGCGGTAAAATCTTCAAAACTCTTTGCCACCCCAAACCCTAACTCTTTTAAAATTGGGTCAAATTTTTCGAAGTAGTTAGGAATATTCTGTATCAACTGATTAATTTCAAAAATAAAAATAGGGGCAGTAATATATATCATTAATCCCAATGCCCCAAAAATAGATAAATATACTAACGCAGCTGCGAAAAATTTGGGTAGGCGCAATCTCACTAAAAAAGAAATAGCTGGTTCAAACAAAATGGAAATAATCAACGCAAAAAAGAACCAGATGACAATATCTCTGACCAAATAAAGCATAACCAAGGAGAAGCTAATTAAAAGCACTTTCCCAATAACTTCCCATGAAATGTCTAGGGTTTGTTCCACCGTTTTGCGGTATCGATACTAATATACGAATGAATACTAATTATACGAATTTCATTTATTAGTATTATTAGTAAATTAGTATATTCGAATCGATACTATAGCTTTAACATTTTTACTAGTTTTTCCTTTTCTGACTGTTCAAAGGGGCCGATGACCGATAAATTTAATTTTTCATTTTTGAAAATATCTTCGGCTACCTTCTTTATATCATTAACCGTAACTTTATCAATCATTTTCAGTTTTTCTTCCGGCGTTAGCAGTTCTTTGCCCATTACCTCTTGGTTAGCATAAAAAGAGGCTTGGGCGTCGGTGGCATCCAGCGACAACGACATACTTCCCCTTATAAAATCTTTGGCTTTTTTTAATTCTTTAGCGGTAATTTTTTTATTTTTTAAATCACGGTACTCATTTAGTACCAAACCTACTGCTTTTTCTAAGCTGTCATTCTTAATTCCTGATTGGGTTACCAAATATCCGGCATCAGTAGTTGCTTCAACTGATGTATGGACATAATACCCAAGTCCATTGCGTTCTCTTACCGATATAAAAAGGCGCGAACTCATGTTGCCACCTAAAATAACCGACATAAGCGTTAGCGCGTGCCTTCGCGGGTCAAACATATCATACGCCCTCACCCCCAAACAAAAATGGGTTTGGTCGGTTTTTTTATGGTGCAATAAAATTTCCGGCTGGCTTT
>CAYJSA010000054.1:0-3181 GCA_964372785.1 uncultured Candidatus Saccharibacteria bacterium | reverse complement strand
TTATACTTCCGAAGAAATTCTCCTATATATCACAAAGAATAAACCAATCAATATTAAGGTTGCCAGTATCCATAACCACCATTTTTTGAAGAATGTTATAAATGCAGAACTTCCTAAAGCGGCGGCGAAGTTATTTTTAACCTGGCCAAGCAACGAAACCGTGACCGAATCCGTGTTGGTTATATTCTGATAGCTTACGGTTGAAGTGACCTTCACAGAACCTACCAAAGTTTCTGCTTTAATTGATCCTGAAAAGGCAATTTCTTTTGATATGCCTGCCGGAACTGTTCCTAAGTTAATCCCCAAAACCATGTTTCCCGTGGATGGAATATTATCAACTTTTATTGTTTGGTCGTAGGCAATGGCCGTGTCACCATCGACTTTTACCGTAACATTATCTATAGAAGCATTTGAGATATTCTTTACCACTACCAAAAAGTTGATCTTGTCGTTGTTGGCAATTGAAAACTCTTTGGCATATTTTGAATCCGATTCTTTCTTGCCGGTAAGTCCAATGCTGATATTTTGAACCGGTGCCTGTGGAAGCTGAATGTTAATTTGAGGCAAACCTTGAGTTTGATTCTGACTGCCAGAACTAGAAGTCGTACAGTATTTTACATAATCAGCCGAATTAACCGCGCAGGTTGAACCGTCGCACTTTAAGGTGTTTTTGCAAGCGGCGTCAGAGCAGCTATCAATAGTACATGAATTAGAATCTACGCAAAGCTTAGACACATCCTCAACACTTCCCTGGGAATTAAACCAGTACACGTTGCCAGCATAACAACTTGTCCTATAACGCTTTATAAAAGTAGCGGGCTGGGTTGAAGGAGTGGGTGTTGGGTTGTAATAAACCGGCTGGGTTGTTTGGTTGTTTTGAGGCATATCACCAATACAGCCACCATAATTGCATGTTTGGTTTGAACTGCAAGTTTTTTGAAGCTGGGCATTAGAAGAACTTATGCAGTAAGAACTTTGGGTTCCGGGGTTAATACAGGTATTGGTTGTATATCTTTGGTATACGCTATTGTTTACGCAAGTTTGGACGCCAGTAAAACCGGTCCTTCCGCAATCGGAGTCTCGGCTACAAGTAGCGTAAAAACAGCTCCCCCCGCTGCACGTATAAGAATAAGCGGATGCGTTAGAAGCCCCTATAACAAACGATAAAGCTATAACTAAAACAAACCCCGCTAAAAGTAATAATTTATGTGTTTTGTTCATGGTTTTGTAGTTTTTATAGGCGATTTAGCCTAATACTTCATTATATCATATCATAGAATCTTGTCAAGTGTTTTACCCATTAACGCTGATGTAGCAAAAATGCCCCTTTTAGGGGCATTTTTTGCTTAAAGTAATATTTTATATCTTCATCTTCTTTGCTATTTTGGCAAATAAAGATACCACTTTTTCAATGTCTTTATCGGTATGCGTAGCCGATATTTGCACCCTCACCCGCGCCTTATCCTGCGGCACCACCGGATAGCTAAACCCGATAACATAAATCCCCTCTTTAAATAATTCAGAGGCCATACCTTTGGCTAATTTGGCATCGCCAAGCATAATGGGCACAATGGGGTGCTCATCTTTTGAAATGGCAAACCCGGCTTCTTGCATCATCCGCCTGAATTTTCTGACATTTTTCCAAAGGGTTTTTTGTAATTCCGGGTGCTTTTTTATGTAATCAATGGCAAACGAATTTACCCCGGCAATTACTGGAGCAAGGGTATTGGAAAACAAATAGTTACGCGACCTCTGGCGCAAAAACTCAACGTTTTGTTTTGATGAAACAATAAATCCGCCCGATGCCCCGCCCAGCGCCTTACCAAAGGTGGAAGTGATAAAATCAATGCGGCTTTTTACTCCTGCCAGTTCATGAGTCCCCCGGCCGGTTTTACCCATAAAACCCGTGGCGTGGGAATCATCCATCACCATAACGGCATCATATTTATCCGCCAAATCGCAAATTTCTTTTAATTTGGCAATCCCCCCTTCCATGCTAAACACGCCGTCGGTTACAATCATGCGTAAGCGCTTGGTTTGGGTGGCTTTAAGTTTTTCTTCCAGCTCTTTCATGTCCGAGTTTTTATACACAAAGCGTTCTGCTTTGCAAAGCCGGATGCCGTCAATTAAGCTGGCATGATTTAACTCATCTGAAATAACCGCATCTTGGTCGGTTAAAATAGCCTGAAACAAGCCCGTATTGGCATCAAAACAAGAACTATACAAAATAGCGTCTTCATAGCCCATAAAATTGGCTATCTTTTTTTCCAGCTCCTTGTGAATTTCTTGAGTTCCACAAATAAAACGCACGGAGGATAAGCCGAATCCCCATTTGTCCAACGCTTTTTTTCCTGCATTAATTAATTCTTTGCTACCAGAAAGCCCAAGATAATTATTAGAGCAAAAATTTAGATACTTTTTCTTTCCTACCGTAATTTCCCTCCCCTGCTTTGAACCGATAACTCGCTCTTCTTTAAAGAGACCTTTTTCCTTTATTCCAGCTAATTGAGATTCTATTATTTTTTTAAATGGTTGGTTCACCCCGTTAGAAGTCTTGGCAAAAAATAATTTTATTAATAAAATTATTTTTGCTTACACTTTTTAATTATATTACTATACTCACTTTTAACCTGTTAAAGTCTCTTATGCCAATATCCAAACTTCTAACGGGGTTCATAGTTAAAATTTAAATATTAATTTAGGGTGTTGGCCCATGGCTTTTTCGAATTCTTCTTTGTTATAATCTGCAAAATTCACAACGGTGCCCTTACCCTCTTTCAAGAGAACATTCCAGATTTTATCTTGGATACCATTTTCTTTTTTAGAAAGCAAAGCCTCCCCTTCTTGCCAAGTTTCAAAAATCCTTCTGCCAATTACTCCATGCAACGTAAGCCCCTTAGAAATAATTTGCGCAAACTTGGGAATGGTGAAATCCCCGTCTTTGATGCCAAACAGCACCACTTGCCCGCCGCGCCTGGTAACCGTCAGACAATTTAACACGGAAGACAAGGGCCCCGCCATTTCCATTGCCACATCTACACCAACGCCGTTGGTTAGGTTTTTTATTGATTCCACAAGTTTAGTGTTATCTGTACTCTCTTTATTTAGCAACAGGGTTTCATCTGCGCCCATATTTTTTGCCATCGCCAAATTTTGTTCATTAATATCAATAGCAATCACT
>CAYJSA010000053.1:0-3217 GCA_964372785.1 uncultured Candidatus Saccharibacteria bacterium | reverse complement strand
GAATCAAAGATTCCGTTTAGACTGTTCCCTCTTCGCTCGCCACTACTAAGGGAATGTGCGCCACACCTCGCTACGCTCGGGTGGAATTTTTAATTTACAATTTATCCCGATGCCAGCGTTACTGGCATACGAGGATCCCGTATAAATTTACTGATGTAAATTTATCGGGACAATTTTCAATCAATTTCTAAATTCTTTAATTTTCAGACTACCTATTGACATTAGTATTGCTGTATGATAACATAATGACATCGTGGTTTTTGATGTTCTGTTCACCAATCACAAGGAGAAGAAAATGCTTCGCCATTTCCAACCTTACAATTTCCCGGCGAAAAAGCTTCGCCAATTGGAAAATCTGATCAAGAAAGGATATCAGATCAAACAAATTGGCCCTTCCTCATGCACGAAGCCAACTCAAGAGGTGTTCATTTCTCTCAATCCTCCGAAGAAGACAAAAAAGAAGTAGTTCTTTTACTCACCTCCACGACTTAGGGCGCCAAAATCGATTTATCGATAAGGCGCTTTTTTTATTTGAGAATTTAGTAATTTTAGCATTGATTGAAAATTGGTTATTGATAATTGGTTATTCCATCCTCAGCGCACTGAGGTATGGCGCATTGTTTTCTTTTCCTCCGCTTACTGAGATGTTTCACTTCAGCGGGTTAGCCACACTGCATCATGCTATGCATGATGCATAAATTAACCTAATTGACCTAATTATTCTAATTAACCTAATCAAATACCAATATGAAAAATGTCTAAATCCTAAACCGTTTTAGAAATTAGTCATTCACTTTTTGGACATTGATTAGAATAATTAGAGCAATTAGAATAATTAGAATAATTTAGCATCATACGCAGTATGATGCAGTGTTAATCGCGTATTACCACGATTGGGTTTCCCCATTCAGAAATCACCGGATCAAAGGTTGCTAGCCACCTCCCCGATGCTTATCGCAGGCACGCCACGTCTTTCATCACTTTGATATCCCAAGGCATCCACCATTCGCTTATAACCTATTTTTTGCGTAAGTAATAGATACAGATTTTATGTATCTTTTATTTTTATACATTCGTTATGCATGATTGCAGTCATGCCGGAATGTATAAAAATCGCCAAACTAACTTGCGTTAGGTTGATGAACTTTATGTATGCTTTACATATTATGCTTTGTCCCGATAAAAATTTACAACTGTAAATTTTGATACGGGATCCCGTATAAAATAATTTCACAATTATTTTATCGGGGATTACCTTTTATCTGATTAAATAAGACCCTTTGCCCGTCCGTAGCTTTATGCGAAGGAGGGCTGCTTAAAATTAATCAAATAGACCCTGCCGCATCATCGCTTTACCAACGAATGCATATATGCCTTTTGGGCATATTTTGACAAGGGTAAAATTGACAATGTCCTTGATGATATCAAAACAAAAACCGCGCAAAGGCGGATTGGCAAACCGAAAAAAAGAGTCCAGAATTTATCCGCGCTTTTTTAGTGGTATTCTAATTTGATTCATCATTGCTAGTAGTTTATTCTATTTATAAATGCGTGTCAAGCCCGCTGAGCGGGCTTTTATAAAATTGACCAGAACGCTCAGCGTTCTCTTCATTTTAACCTCGCTCAGCGGGGTCAATAGGCTCTCTCCATAGTCTGTTAGAAAATAGAATTTTTGTAAAAAAATACGCCGAATCGAAACTCGGCGCCTTAAGTGTTGTTAGCCCTCGCTTTTGAGGATTGTGCCATGTGGCGTCCTTTTGAGGTTTTTGCCCGATTGCGTGGCCTCGATCCACGCTTTGTGTAGATTGTTGAAATCCGTTTCCAGCTTTGCCTGAATTGCGTCGAGCCCCTGCTCGACGCCCGGGGCATTTCTTTCCACCTTTCTCATTTCCTTTACGACCGTGAGTCCAGTTTGAAGTTTGGTAATGCCATCCAGTAATTCATTGAGATTCATGAGCACGCTCCTTTGTGGGGGATACAAAAACTCTAATTACATACTATAACATTAATACAATTTTTTCAATAACTTTCGCATAACAAAACAGCGGCGGGCCGAAGCCCGCCACTGTTTTCGTTTCTGCTTAGTTCCGCGTGAAATTCCGCAATTTTCCGCGCAAATAATTTATTAAATTATTTGTTATCTATTTTCCGTTTCATATCATTGATGAACTCCCCGGCTGCATCTTTTCCACCCAAGCCGATGGCAATGGCTGCACCCAACGCAACCGCGCCAACCACGCCCCATACAATTGCCATATACAATGTTTTTATCAATTCACTGTGCGGCAAAAGTTGTTCTAAAATCAAGAACAAGGTAAATATCCAAATGGCCCACCTTACAATAGAGGCAGCAAGGTAGCCATGTCCAATGTGCATTCTTTCTACGCCAACCCTGATCACTTTTTCTATAATGTCAGAAATAATTACTGCCACCACGAAAATCAAAGCGGCTACCACTACATTTGGAAGATAACTTAACACCTGGGTCAACACTCCGCCAAACTGTGAAAGCTTCAGTATATCCACGGCAACCAACAAAGACACTATCACAAATACCCATTTGCAAATAGCACCGATAAATTCCGAGGGGTCTACGTCAACATTCGCTCTTTGCAAAGCCTTGTGCCATCCTTCTTTATCAAAAAGTTTGTTAAACCTTACAGACTTTAAGATTTCCGAGACAATTTTTCCGATACCGACAGAAATGAGATAACCTACCACAAACACTATAATTGCCAATACTAATTTAGCAACGAAACCAACCAAATCTTGTAAGAATGGCTGGATAATGGTTAATGACCAATCGCTATACATCATATTATTTTTTGTTTTTTAAGTATTTAATTTTTTATGCTTTTCTTTATCCTCTCAAAAGGATAATCGACCTTTTGGTTTAAAAGGCCTGAAAAGCCTTAAAAACAAATATTACATAATTATCCTATGTATCAACCCCTCAATCAAGTCCCCTCTGTGGATAAGTACCCGCGCCATTCTTGGGGCAAATCTATCGTTAAATTCACGGAGTTTTCTGCCACAGCAGCCTTAAAAGATATCCCTGTGGCGCATAGGGCAATAATCTCGTTTGGCAGGGGTTTTTTGGCGCCATACTTTATATCTCCCACAATAGGAAACCCTGCTAATGATAATTGAGATCTGATTTGGTGGAATTTTCCCGTATCTATGGTTATTTTCAATAATGTGTAACACACATTATTGA
>CAYJSA010000052.1:0-3246 GCA_964372785.1 uncultured Candidatus Saccharibacteria bacterium | reverse complement strand
CAAGTAAAACCCGGTACTACCATAAAAGAATATCAGGAATTTGTGCAGGATGTGTATGGTTTATCAAACATTCGCGATTTTACGTTGCAGGATATGTTAAATAACGTTGAAAGGTTTATAACCAGGGGACTGAAGGGAATTAGAAAGGGGGATAGCCAAAAAATAAAATTAAATTTAATGATTTCTTTGAGGTGGTTTATGTTAATGGTGAACCAGCTTCAAATAGATATTGAACAAGAGGTTTGGAAACGATTCCCCTATATGTGTTCTTACTGCGCATCGTGCCCTTGTAGTTGCAAAGCCCAGAAAGTCCAGACAAGACAAAAAGTAACAGTTAATGAAAATAAAAGACCAAAAACAATGGAAGAATTTCAAAAAATGTTTGATAAAATCTATCCTGCTTCAGCCAGAACGCTAGAGCATGCTGGAATGCATTTAGCTGAAGAGTTAGGGGAAATTGCAGAGTCAATTTTGACTTACAAGGGTAGTCACAAGGACGAAAGTTTTAAAAAAATTATTTTAGAGTGCGCTGATTTAATTTCTTGCCTTATGGGAGTTTTTAATTCTTTAAAGATTGACTTACCAAAAGAGATTTCGATGGAATTTTATGAAAATTGCCATTTGTGCAAAAAAGCTCCATGTGTTTGTAGCTTTACCGACATCATGGAATTTAAGTCTTGATTTGCCATAGTGAATCAACCCCTTAGAACCATGAAAATAGCAGTTGTTTCAGATACCCACGATAATATGGCCAATTTAAACAAGATTATTGGCTTTTTAAATAAAGAAAATATTAAGGTGATTTTGCATTGCGGAGACATTTGTAATCAAGAAATTATTGCAGAAGCTAAAAAGAATTTTAAGGGCGAAATATTCTGGGTGAGGGGAAACGGGGATTACGAACTTGCGGATTTACCTGAAAAAATGGAGTTAGAATTGGGGAGGGACGCGAAAGAGGCCGGCTCTGCCGGATCTTCCGTCCGCGGGAAGAAAATTTTTTTCAACCATTATCCGGATGTGGCAAAAAAAGCGGCCGAGTCCGGAAAGTACGATTTGGTGTTTTATGGCCATACTCATAAACCCTGGGAAGAAAAAGTGGGGCAGTGCCGTTTGATAAATCCAGGTGAGGTCGCCGGGCAGCGTTTTAAGCCAACATTTGCCCTTTATGATACGGAAAATGACAAATTAGAACTGAAAATACTGGAAACCTTATAATAAAAAACCGCCTAAAGAGCGGTTTTTTGTTCCAACAGCAATTGACATATCTTTAGATTTGAGTTAGAATGGGAAGGTAATAGAGGTAGGTTGGGCTCTATTACTTTGTAAGTACCCCAACCGATTGTTTTTTCGGAGAGTTTTCGATGGCAGTCACAGTTCGTTTACAGTGCTTCGGTTGCGGCGTTCGTCAGGAACACACCTGCGAGGGTAAGCCCAGTGTCATGGTGTGTGCTAAGTGCGGTACCAAGCGGCAAGTAGTGCCGCGGCCCGCTCTGGAAAAATCGGAAACCGCCACTTTGGCGCCCCCAGGCCGCACTGACTATCGGCACGAGCCCCTTCCGGGCGAAGTACATTATGCATAGGTCCCAATGTGCACGGACTCGTAAACGCAAGACCATCAATCTTGCGTTTTTTTATTAAATGGGTTAGGATAATTCATTGTGGATATTTTAAAATTTGCAATCTGAAATCTGAAATGTCGCAGAAGTATTGGATATTCATTGGAGTTATTGTTCTGGCGGTTCTGGCCGGAAATTTTGTTTACCCGAATTATATTAACAAGGGCGTGGATTACACCAATGCCAAATTTTCATGGCATGTACCGCATTTTTGGTCAAAGCCCTATGTGCTTGGGCTTGATTTGCAGGGCGGAGTTAACTTAATTTATCAGGCTGATTTGAGCTCCACTCAAGATAAATCCGGCGCCATGGCCGGGCTTCGCGATGTTATAGAGCGGCGCGTGAATATGTTTGGTGTTTCCGAACCGGTAGTGCAAATCCAAGGAAGCGATCGGCTGGTGGTTGAATTGCCCGGAGTTCGCGATGTGCAGGCAGCCATTAATATGATTGGCGAAACTCCGTATTTGGAATTTTTGGAAGAAAGAACTAAAGAAGAAAGCCAGCCAATTTTAGATAAAATAAAAGAACTGCAAGAAGCCCAGAAAAAAGGTGAAGATATCCAAAAAGTAAAAGACTGGCAGCTGGCTTTGCAAAATCCTTATTTTAAGCCCACGGAATTAACGGGTAAATATTTGTCAAAGGCCAACGTGGTGTTTGACCAAAATACCTATAAGCCCCAGGTGGAACTTATATTCAACAATGATGGTGAAAAGTTGTTTGAAGATATTACGGCGCGAAATGCCAAAAAACCCCTGGCGATTTTTTTGGACGGCTCTTCTATTATAGATACTACCGGTGATGGTAAAATTGACGCTAACGATATTTACGCCCCCATTGTGCAGGGCAAAATCACCGGCGGCAAAGCGGTTATCAGTGGCAGTATGAGCGCTAAAATTGCCAACGATATTGCCCGCAGGTTAAATTCCGGCGCTTTGCCGGTAAAAATCGGCAGCCCGATTTCACAAGAAACCGTGGGGCCAACCCTAGGTGCGGCTTCTTTGCAAAAATCATTGCGGGCCGGAATTTTGGGGCTCTTTGCGGTGGTGGTGTTTATGGTGGTTTTCTACCGCCTGCCCGGATTTTTAGCCTCAATCGCCCTGATTATTTACGTGGCAATTACCCTATCAATATTCAAATTGGTTCCTGTCACCTTAACCTTGGCTGGCATTGGTGGACTTATTTTATCTATCGGCATGGCGGTTGACGCTAATATCTTGATTTTTGCCCGCATGAAAGAAGAAATTAAACTGGGCAAGTCATTATCCGTGGCCATCAGCGAAGGATTCGGCCGCGCCTGGCCGTCAATCCGTGATAGCAACTTAAATTCTTTGATTGTTTGCGCCATTTTGTTTATTTTTTCAACATCATTTATTAAGGGATTTGCGCTAACATTGTCGCTGGGTATTATTGTCAGTTTGTTTTCCGCCATCTTTATTACCAGGATATTACTGATGGTGTTTGTTGGACCGCGCCTGGAAAAATTAAAATGGTTACTCTAATTCCATGAATTTTCCATTTACTAAATATTCAAAAGTCTATTATATTTTTTCCGGAATTTTAATTATTGCTTCCATCGCCTCTTTGATTGTTTTCGGTTTGAAGTTCGGGATTGAGTTTACCGGAGGCAGTA
>CAYJSA010000051.1:0-3294 GCA_964372785.1 uncultured Candidatus Saccharibacteria bacterium | reverse complement strand
TCTCCAAATTCACAATAATTTTAAAACGTAGCGTACTATGTTTTAAAATTCTATCAAATTCTCGTTCTGAAATTTGAAGAAAATTCCCTGAAAGCATTTCGTACCTCAAGGTAAAAAAGTTATGCACTCTTACTTATTATTTTATCTGTTGATATACTAAACATAGTAAGTGCGAAAAGTCGAAAAAATATAAAAATAAAATTATCCGCCAAAATTTTTTACAAAAACTTAGGCGGACAAGAAAAAAATGGCTAAGAAAAAGGCGAAAAAGAAGAAAAAGAGATAACTTCTTTGTCAAAGGATCGGTTTTGTAAATCCTGACCGATTTTTTGATGAATAAATTATATGAACATGAAATCCCGTTAGAAGTTTGGATGTGGCAAGCGAAAGTCTGATGGATCGAAAATTTGATAAATAATAATTAAAAAGAGCAAGCAAAAATAATTTTTATGAAAATTACTTTTGCCCAGACTTCTAACGGGATGAAAGCAGCACAAATTAAAAAGTTTGGAGGAATTGAAGTTATTGAAGTTGCAGATATCAAAAAACCAAAGATAGAAAAAGGAAAAGTATTAGTGAAGGTATATGCTTCGTCAATCAACCCGGTAGACAAAATAATCCGAGAAGGGTATATGGCTAAAATGATGCCGAATGTAGTATTTCCTTTTACGTTGGGGACCGATATTGCGGGAGTAGTGAGCGAAGTTGGCCTGCCTGCGCAGGCGGGCGAGGCGGTTGGAGATTTTGTCGTGGGAAATAAAGTATATGGACAAGCGATTGTGCTGGCGGGAGCCAGTGGAGCTTTTGCTGAATACGCATTGGTTTCGCCTGGACAAATTGCAAAAATGCCCAAGAATATTGATTTTAATGAAGCGGCTTCATCGGTACTGGTGGGAGTGAGTGCGGTGCAGGCTTTGGTTGAACATATGAATTTAAAGGTAGGCCAGAAGATTCTTATTCATGGTGGAGCTGGCGGGATTGGAACATTTGCAGTTCAGATTGCAAAAAGCATTGGGGCGTTTGTTACGACTACCGCAACAGGTGATGGAATGGATTATGTAAAAAAATTAGGTGCCGATGAGGTGATTGATTATAAATCTCATACCAACACACTTGAGAATGTTGGTATGATCTATGATGCGGTGTTTGATACGGTCGGAGGTGAAGCTTATACAAAATCTTTTAAAGTTTTAAAGAAAGGTGGCGTTGTCGTTTCCATGATTGTCCCAGTGGATGAAAAGCTCGCCGAGCAGTATGGGGTGACAGCCATAGCGCAGTTCACTAAAACTACTACAAAAAACCTTGATATATTGACAGATTTCATTGAAAATAAGGGCGTGAAGGTTTATATTGATAAAATATATGCGCTTGATAGAATAAAGGAGGCTTTTGAAGCTAAGGAGAAAGGAGGGGTTTTGGGTAAAATTGTCATTACTATTAATAGTTAAACGATGCGGTAAGGTATTCCCTCGCTTTACGAGCTCGGGATGATTTTATTCGCCTCGCTCATAAAAAATCACATGGAAACGAATATCAATGCAAATATCGGGAAAAGTTTAGAGACTACGCACACTATTGATCTTTCAGACAGATTATATAAACTGCCCATTGCCATGATTACGGTAGTTGGTTTGGTTGGGGCTGGTTGGGTATTTTCGCAGTTTAGCGCCTTGCCACAAAATATGCCCCATGAAATAAATGTTTCAGGCGAAGGTAGGGCGTATTTAAAGCCGGATGTGGCTATGGTCAGTTTTGGCGTAACTAGCGAGGCCGTAAAAAGCCAGGATGCAGTAAATAAAAATAATGAGAAAATGAATGCGGTGATTGCCGCTATAAAGGGGTTAGGGGTGCAGGATAAAGACATTCAGACAACACTGTATAACTTGAATCCTACATATGGTTATACTCGGGGTGGTGTGATACCTATGGATGCAAAAAGTGCTACGGTAAGTAGCCCTATGTATTATCCGGTGCCTGGCAGTCCTGTGGTGACCGGATATTCTTTAGAGCAACAGGTTTCAGTAAAAATTAGAAATTTTGATAATATCAACGCAATTTTAGACAAAGCAACTAGTGCCGGTGCAACTAATGTCGGTCAGCTTAGCTTTACGGCAGATAACCCTGAAATGGCACGTTCTCAAGCGAGAGAAGAAGCTATTAAAAATGCCAAAGAAAAATTAAATACTATTGCCAAGCAATCAGGCTTAAGGATTGGAAAGTTGGTAAACGTATCGGAAGGATACAATAATTATCCGCAACCAATGTATGCTTCATCAATGGCAAAAGATGCCAGTGTTGAAAGCGTGGCTCCCCAAATCCAGACAGGGCAGCAAGAAGTAAGTTCCACAGTTACGCTTACCTATCAGGTTAGGTAAAATTAACCTAATTATTCCAATTAACCTAATTTACCTAATCAAATATCAATTTCTAATGACTAAGTCCTAAAACGGTTTAGAAGTTAGGCATTCACTCGCTGGTATTTGATTAGAATAATTAGAGTAATTAGAACAATTAGAATAATTCAAACGGATGGATTGTATTTTTTGTAAGATAGTAAAAGGAGAAATCCCTTGCTTTAAGATTTACGAAGACACTGATGTGCTTTCATTTTTGGACATCAAACCTTTCAGCAAGGGGCACTGCCTGGTGATTCCCAAACAACATTTTGAAAATGTGTTTGATATTTCAGAAGATGCTTTGCAGAAAATTTCTGTGGTGGCGAAAAGGCTTTCTGAAAAGATTAAAGATGTGCTGAAGGCAGATGGTATTAGGTTATCCCAATCTAATGGTAAAGTGGCGGGGCAGGAAGTGATGCACTTCCATTTGCACATCATCCCGCGCTATGAAGGTGAAGATATCCCGATGCATCCGGCTCAAACAGCCCACTTGCCCCAAGCAGATTTTGAAGAGCTGAAAAAAATAGTCCCGATGATTAAATTTTAAAATTTAATCATACGGGATTCCGTATCAAAATTTATAAGGATAAATTTTTATCGGAACAGAAAAATTGAAGGCATAGCAATAAATCCGGCAAAATCTAAACACGCCACGGTCCGTGGCGTGTTTAACTAAAAGCCATTTTGGGTTGATTTTTACAGTTTTTGTGGTAGAATGCAATAAATAAATCCAAAGCACAAAATCCCAAATCCTAAACACGTTTTGAATTTAAAATGTTTTAATTTTGAGTTTATTTGGGATTTAGGGTTTTGAATTTTGTATTTCTTTTGTAATACAAAAGCCATGGATTCTCAAATTGAAGAGATAAAAAATAAATTGAATGTACTGGACGTGGTG
>CAYJSA010000050.1:0-3344 GCA_964372785.1 uncultured Candidatus Saccharibacteria bacterium | reverse complement strand
GCTAATTTTTTTCATTCCAACTCGATGCCCTCATGGCAAAGCAGTGGGCGGTTTATCGTTGAGTTGTGGGGTGATTGGGCATGAATGTTAAGAATACAAAGAAATTGTTCATGGATTTTCCAAATTTATATAGGGGCAAAGGCAAGCCATTGACCAAGTCTTTGATGGCGTTTGGTTTTGGTTGTGGCGATGGCTGGTTTGATTTGATTTATGAATTGAGCAAAAAGATTGCTGCTATGGATTTGAATGGCGAGGTTGAAGCTACCCAAGTTAAGGAGAAGTTCGGGGGGCTTAGATTTTATGTCAATGCGGCGCCAAAAGAAATCCACGATTTGATTGGTGAGTACGAGGAAAAGAGCTTTGAAACCTGTGAAGTTTGCGGCGCCCTTGGCAAGTTCCGTGATGATTTGAGCTGGGTTCAAACATTATGCGCTAAACATTATGGCAAATTAAGGGGAAAATAGGGTTTTTGGCAATTTATTCATTCATCTATTCAATTGGCTATACAAATCATGGAATCTTTGCACATACATGTCATCGTGGGGTTTTTCCATTTCTTCAGAGACCCATTTTCTAAGGGCAATTATGTCTTCCTTGCTAATCCGATTCTTAATTTCAGCTAAATTAAGCGCATGGTGCATTTCTGAGATTTCTTTAGAATCCCCGTCAAGTATCAGTTGCTTAAATCCGTCTATATCTCCGGCAATTACCATCAATCTAAGGCCCATCGCTTTGGCGTAGTAGTTCAATCCTTTTGGCTTGACCCAATACAAAAGCGCTTCTTTGTGTTTTGCCAAATCTTCTTTAATTTCTTTAACTTTATTTAATTGAACAAATAGGAGTTGCAATAATCTGTTCGCCAAGCTTGGCGTAAAAAGTTGCTTTGCTTCCAGAATTTTGAAAATAGTTTCCCTAAAACTTTTGTTTTGGAACAAATCCTTTTGAAGGCTTTTGTCATAAACTGTAGCTATAATAGTTTCCAGACTTCTAGCGTTTGGTTTCTGTATTGCTCTTTCAATATCGCCCTTTAATTGTTCAATTTCTTCAAATTCAGGATGCGAAATTTTTTCCATCATCCACTGCCACGCTGGTTTTACCGTGATTGTTCCTTCTTCGTGCTTTATTTCCTGTTCCTGGTCCATGGTGAGTATCAAACCGTTCGGTGTTTTTAGTTCGCGCATTGCTTCCCGCAGGCCGTCTATTTCTCTTTTATTGTTTTTTTCATTCAGCTCATAACAAACTTGTATGGCTTGGCTTTCCTTCGGAATTATAAAATCCACTTCCCTGTCTGTTTTGCCTTTGTAATAATAGAATTCTTTTCCGAGCCTTTTGAGGTGGAGTGCCACGGAGTTTTCCAGCAGCCCGGCGTTTCTTTCGAGTGTTACTGGGGTGTTTTTTGTTATTATGCCGTTGTCCCCGCAATAAATTTTTTTGTCATTTTTGTCAAATTGCTTGGCTTTTTTTTCAAATCTTTTTACGGTAAAAATCAAGTATGTTTCTTCTGCGTACTCCATGTATTTTTGAACGGTGTTTACTGTTTTGATTTCTTTGAAATTATTTTTAATGGAGGTGTATGTGATGGGGTTTCCGGCATTGGCTATCAAAAAATTCAATACGGCCCTTAGCTCGCTTATTTTTCTGATGTTATGCCTTGCGACTATGTCTTTTTGTATTATGTCGCTGAGGACTTGGGTTAGTATTTCTTCGTTGGATGAAACTATGGCTTCCGGCATTCCGCCTTTTGTCATGTATTCTTTGAATTTTTTTGAAAGGGTTGCTTTCTCTTCTGTTGAATAAAAACCTTGTTTTTGGATTTCTGTTTTTTGCGCAACTAAAAATTCTGTGAATGAGAAAGGGTAGAGTTCTAGTTCCACGTGTCTTCCTGTCATGTGTGTTGCGAGTTTTTTGCTCAAAAGGTTGGCATTGGAGCCTGTGATAAAGACGCGATATCCGTTCTCTATGAGTCTGGTAACAAAAAGCTCCCATCCGGTGATGTTTTGTATTTCGTCAAAAAAAGCATTCTTTTTTTGCCCGAGCTTTTCTGAAAAAACTTCCATTAGGGTTTGGAAGTCTTCGACTTTGAAGCCTATCAGCCTTTCATCGTCAAAGTTGCAGTAATAAAACTCGCCTTGGAATTTTTCTTTGATAAGCTGCTTGAGCATGGTGCTTTTTCCGCACCTTCTTATTCCCATTACAAATAGGGCCGAAGTTCCGCTATATGTAACGGCTTTTTCGAAGGCTGTTCTTGGTACCGAGTATTTAAAGTTCTCAATGCCAGTTAGTTGGTCGGCAATTATTGTGCCCAAGACTTCTTTGGAAAGCATAGTATCGTTCATGTATGCACCTTTTTATAAACCCTATTATTGTTTACTGTATTACATGATAAAGTATATTATTGTGTAATAGATTACATGATAAGTTTGCCTTTAAAGGTCTTTAACTGGCTAAAAGAGCCATTTCTTTAGTTTTAAGCCTTAAAACCCATTATTTTAGCTATTTTTTCTCTTATTTCGGTTCTTGTAAGCGTTTCGTGGTACTTATCATATTCCCTTTCGTGGTATTTGTTTGTGATTGATGAGATTTCAATGGTCCGGGCGGATTTGCTTGATTGCATTGATGTTTACCTTAAGACTATTTTGAGGTCCAATCTTCCGTTTGGGGGGAAGCAGATGCTTTTCATTGGGGACATGTGCCAGTTGCCTCCGGTTGTGAATAATGCGGAGCAGCCTTTCTTTCGCTCGAGCTATAAATCAGAATATTTTTTTGATTCGGCAGTAATGAATGATTACAAGTATACTCTTGTGGATTTTGAGAAGGTTTACCGGCAAAAGGACGCCGGGTTCATTGGAGTGCTGAACAGGGTTAGGGATGGCACTTTTAGCGCCAAGGATTTATCAGATTTGAATGCACGGCTTTGGCAAGGCGAGGACGATGGCGGCACTGTCCATCTCACCACAACTAATGCCATGGCTGAAGGCATTAATTCGAAGAAGCTCGCGCAGCTGAGCGGGGCGCAGTATAATTACAAGGGCCATGCTGAAGGGAAGTTCAAGTTGGACTCCCTGCCGGCTGATGAAGTCTTAGGTCTCAAGAAAGGGACACAAGTGATGTTTTTGGCTCTGCCAAAACCCGCTCCGAACAAAATCGAGCAAATTGTACTTTTCGTTAATTTTATCCACTATTCCGATACTTCCTATACTGAAGGTTACATTCTGCTGCATTTAATCACCCAATGATATTCGCGGCAGGTAACCTTTATCTGATTCTCAAACTGGCGAAGTCAGGCTGCCACTCCCGAAGGCTTTCCCGCAGGCCTTTTTCCAATCCGCATTTTTTCACCGTTG
>CAYJSA010000049.1:0-3605 GCA_964372785.1 uncultured Candidatus Saccharibacteria bacterium | reverse complement strand
GTTTCGCCTATACTCTCACCCGCACCTTGATAAAAAGAAAGGGGTTCCCCATGAAAGAAAACTCTCCGGCAGAATCGGTTCCTACGTCTTCGTGGCAGGGAGGCAACAAGCCTCAAAGGAACAATGGCCAAGAAATGGCTTGGCAACGTGTCGTGGCAAGTTTGCTCACGCTGGTGGTCGCGTCCTTGGTCATGCTGCCTTCGGGTTTTGCGGCATGCTACTTTTTCTTTCCAAGGACCATGGAAAAAGAAAAGATTGTTTTCAAGGAAAAGGTTGTCACGGTGGTGCCAAAGGAAAAAGACCCGCATGAGGAATGGCTACGCCAGCAAGAGATTGAAAAAGAGGCCAAGAAATTGGCCGGCGCAATGGCCATCCAGCTTATCAAAAAGAGCTGGGCTGGAGTCTTCGATATCGATGACGACGAAGCCCAGCAAATCCGCTGGAGTGGAGCAGCAGTCGTGCAAAGAGACATCTTCGCTCAAAAGGATGTGTTTCGAAATTTGCTCCATGGGCCACCGTACGATGTCCATACCTACTCAATCTACAAAAATAAGGGGTATGGCATCACCGAAGGATACCTCAAGGCAGACAAGAACGACCCGGGTCAACACGCCTTTTTCCTTTCAATCTGGAATTCCAAAAAAAATAAGGTGCCTGCAAAAAATCCGGGCTCCTTTAACTCGCCCAATGGCACAACCATCGCCCTTGGGAGGTAACCACATAACCCGCGCTATGTTAATAATGCGGGTTTTTTACTGTCCCGATAAAAATTTACAACGGTAAATTTTGATACGGAATCCCGTATGATCAAATTTTAACATAATTATCAGGACAAAAAAATCCTGTCATTTTTGGTGACAGGATATGCGAGGATCGTTGAATCCCCCGATTGTTGTTATGTTAGGCCGCAGCGCCGTCCACGGGTACGTCGGCGTCCACATCCAGCGCGTCGCGCAGGTACCGGACAAGTTCGGCGACGTCCAGGGGCTTGCCAAGGAACCGAACGCCGGCTTCCGTGGCCAAATCCCGCACCTTGTGCTGTTCGGCCGTGGTGCCCAGGCACAGAATCACCGTTTCGCCGGCGTTGCCGTCGAGACGGATGGTCCGACAGATGCCGATGGCATCGATATTCGGCAGGCCCAGGTCCAGGATGATTGCGTCGGGACACCATTCCCGAATCAGCATGCCAGCGGTGAACGGACAGTGCGTCGATTTGAGTTCGAGCTTGCCGTCTTCCTGGAAAGCACGTGTGATGGCGTCGGCCACCGAAGCGTCATCGGTCAGCAGCAGGACTCGCTGTTGGCGCGCTTCGAGTGCGCCAGTCGGCATGCCGTTGTCCTTCATGAAAGTGTACAGCATCTCGCGCGGGATACGCCGAAACTTGGACCCAGGGACCCGGAAGCCCTTGAGTTGCCCGTTGTCGAAGCAACGGATGATGGTTTGCTGGCTGACCTTGCAGATCTTGGCCACCTCGCCTGTCGTGAACACGGTCTTCATGGGTTACCCCTCAAAAGAATTGGATGTTGCCAAGGACGCAACAACTTAGAAATATTTTCTAAACTATTGTGTCCCTAGCACATAAAAAGAACTAAAAAAATTACGTTAATTAGATGCTATCACATGATTATTTTTTGTCAAATCGTGTTCTGTGCCTGCACTGCGAAGCTTTAGCGAAGCAGTGGACCCTGCGGGAGTCGAATCCCGATGAGTTTAACTTATTAAATTCATACGAGAATCCCGTATCAATTTACATTAGTAAATTTATCGGGACCCGCCGCTCCCTGCCTGCGCAGGCAGGCTCATTGTTCCGATAATTTCGTATAAACATTATTTTAAAGCCCTTGGTGGACCCTGCGGGAATCGAACCCGCATCTCCTCATTGCAAATGAGGTGTGCTGCCGTTATACCAAGGGCCCACCAAGGGCTTTAAAATTATATACAAAGGACGAAATTACCGAGAATCCTCGTATGCCGACTTTATCGGCATCGGGACAAATGAGGTGTGTTACTTTACCCGGTTAAATAGCCTTTCGGGCTAATTTCGCAAAGCGAAATTATTTAACTGGGCAGGTATACCAAGGGCCCTGGCCATATTTTGCTTTGGCAAAAATGGAATTTTCAATTTCTAATTTCTAAACAATATTTGAACTTCTATTTAACTTCTAAAATCTTAACTTTTATCTTTTTATTGTTAATTTCAAAATCAAAAGCATCATCCTTCCCTTTTCCTATTAAAACCTGACCTAATGGAGATTGGTATGATATTTTATTTTTTAAAATATCCGCTTCGGTTGACGAAACAATACTGTAATTTTCTTCTGACCCGCCGAATAGAATTTTAATTTGCGAACCAAGCTGAATTTTACCCGTTTCTTTTCTTTCTTGGACTATGGCTTCATTAATAGCGTTTTCAAGCTGTTCAATTCTGCCTAATACAAATGATTTGGCGGACCTCGCATCATGGTAGCCGGAATTTTCTTTTAAATCACCAAAGGCGGCGGCTTCTTTTATGAGCTTGGTAATTCTTATTATTTCAACAGTCTTTAAATTCTCCAATTCATCCTTAAGTTTTTTCAAACCTTCTTTGGTAATATATTGAGCAGTCATGTTATTATGCTAGCACAAAAGCGCAGAAATTCAAGATATATATCTTTAACCTTTGAATTACGAAATGCACCATTTTGTAATTCAAAGTTTAACGGCTCAAACGGCGTTTGAGCCGTTAGAAACCCCGAACACGCCACTAACACGCCATGAGTTTCGTGGCGTGTTAGTGGCGTGTTCGGGACAGATTTGTAATACGACTTAAGAGCAAAAAAAAGCCGCAATCCTAAGAAAGCAGCTCTGGAAAATCTCGGGTGATTAGTTATGAAGCCAACTTGGCAGTGAACAGCAACGTTGCCCCTTAATACACTTGGGCATTGGGTACCCGCTAATGCGGGGCTTTTGTGCTTCCACCAACTAAATCCACCCGAAAGCGTGACGACGGGATTTGAACCCGCAACCTCTTGCACCCCATGCAAGCGCGCTAGCCAAATTGCGCTACGTCACGATCTGCCGAACGGTTGGTCCTCTGTAATTGCACTCTACTGCAACCAGCAAATTGCAACCGTTCGGCAACTGGAAGATCAGGGGTAGCAACTCTCAATGCGAGGCGGTAACCCAACGCGAGTACCACCCAGTCACTACCCCTGAATCCCTAAAAAAGAGCTGAGAAAATGCTGGGAGCTAGCACGCATGATATTTTTTACTAATCTCGCAAACCATGAGGAGTGTAACGAACGCACCACATGGGACACATTAGCAAACCGCACCATGCGCGCTAAGTCGCCCAGCCGTTTTTACCTTTTGAAAAAGGTAAAAACGGCTGGGCGACTACATCTATTTTGGTAAGTTTTTATTCGCGTGGGCGCATTAGTGTAATGTCTGGCTTTGCCAGACTTTGCGCTTTTCGCGTGCTTAGTTTCTCAAAGTTGTTTCGAATAGCCGGTTTTTTGTCGAACCGCGCCAAACGCTATGATTAAAATACAAATTTTATATTTCAATCATTGTCAACACTTTTAAAAAAATGATCCACGAACAGCTTCCGCTACCCGTGCCTTGTT
>CAYJSA010000048.1:0-3658 GCA_964372785.1 uncultured Candidatus Saccharibacteria bacterium | reverse complement strand
TCCTCATTGAGTGGTATGTTTATCGCCCTGGTTGCTTGCAGCACCCTTTCGATATCTTCTTGCGAAATAATGTGGTCAGCTCTTGATACCGAAATTAACCCGTCTGAAGGTGTGGCATACAGGTGGTTGCCTCCAATATTTACGAAAACTGAATTAATTTTTATATCGTGCTCCCGCTCAACTTCAAAAACCAATAACTGCACATTTTTCGCCGTTTCTTCAGCATTGACCACCGCGCCCCTTCTTAAACCAAAAGAGGGCATTTGCGCGTAGCTTAATACCTCCCAAGAATTTTGATTTTTTTGGACCACTAAAAGTTTAATGGTATGCGTTCCAATATCTAGTCCGGTAACGATATGACCACGTGACATAAATTAACCTAATTAACCTAATTATACTAATTGACCTAATCAAATACTAAATCCCAATTTTAGAATAGTTAGAGCAATTAGAATAGTTAGAATAACTTTTTCATGTAATAATCTTGTTTTTTAAACATTTTCTCCTCTTCCGATTTTGAAAGTTCGTGGTCGTAGCCAAAGTTATGCAAAATGCCATGAATCACCATTTTAGCCAACTCCTTCTTAAGGGGTAACTTTGAATCTTTTGTCATGTCCCGCACCACCGCAGGGCAAATAACAACTTCTGAAAACTCCTCTTTAAAATTTGAAATTTTTTCGAAACTCAACACATCCGTAGGCTTATCTTTTTTACGGTACTTTTTATTCAGCTTTTGAATTTCTGCGAGACTAACAAAAGCCACAGATACATTTTCTCTTTCTTTATTTTCACCTTTTAAAACTTTTTTTGCAACCCCCGTAAAAAAAGTTTTGTCCACAGCAAAATTAGTCAGATTGTTTATCTCGATCATGGAATATAATGCCAATATGCAAATAGTGTCGCCAATGACACAAATATTCGCATGGGCGCATTTGCTATGCGCTTTTCGCATGCCTTATTTTACAATATATTTCCAAATTACACAAAAAATGAACACGCCACGGGCTCGTGGCGTGTTTGGTCTTCTAGGACTTCTTGCGATAAACAACATCCGTGCCGGTTTTGCCCTCCTGCTCAACCCGGCCCTGGCGTTCTAGTTCATCCATGTAGCGCACCACCGTCCGATCGTCAAAACCCAGTTTTTGGCGAATCAACATGTTGGTTAAGGTTGGATGCTGGGCAAAAAGCGCCATGATTTTTTCCAGATTTTTTTGCAAATTAACATCACGCGCGCTGCTAACATTGCTTAAACGCCTTTGAGCCCAAAAATACCCCAAAGCCAACCCCAAAACCACCAACACCACCGCCAAAAAGATTAAAAATATAGTATCCATATTCCTATCATACCCTATTTTTCAAAAAATAAAAAAGCCTCCCGCAAGTGAGAGGCCGTTCAGGGTGAAGAGTTTAATCTTCACCGAGAATTTGCTTGAAAAGGTGCGCTTCGTTGCGCAGAAGATACGATGAACAGAACAACTGTTGCCAACCTTCACAGACCGTTTGGTCAACGAACATTTTTTGCAACAGTTCGTTCCAGCGCCCAACTTCTTGGTCGCTGGCAGCCAGCTCTTCGGGCAAGGCCTTCAATTCCCCGCAGGGAATGATTTTCTGAATTGACTGTAATAACTTGCGAGGGTGAAAACATTGCAATTCATAGTCAGCCTTTTTGAGAGAGTCCGGAGGACTCTTGCGGATCTCCTTTTGCCAATCGTTTGGCGCAAAGGTATTGAAAGCCGCCAGCTGGACAATACGGTAAGCATCGTCAGCGGTCAAGCCGAAAGCCACTCCGCGTTCAGCCAAGAAATTCTTAGCCGGGCCGGACGCATAGCATCCGCAGGATTCAGCAACTTCCAGAAGCATGGTGTCAGGATACACCCGCAAGCCGGACAGAACACGCTCCATGGTTTCCAGCGCGCGCATCGTTTCATGAAACAGATCGGGCCAAGCCACGCGCTCAACAGACGACTGCTCAATCGACCGCTCTTCCCAAGTCCTGATGTTCTGGAAAATGGCCCAGCAGTCTCCGCCTGCCAACCGACCCATCCCTTCCGTGTTTTCAGTGGAAATGGGGTTTTTCTTGTGGGGCATAATGGAGGAACCAGTCTGTTTCTTGCCAAACGGTTCTTGGTAAATGGGCCGACCACTGCGCGCGCCCAAACGGATGTCCAGAGCAATCTTATCCAAACTCAAGACCAGCTGATACAGAGACGCCGCCAACGGAGCATAAAGTTCCCGTGGCATGATTTGGGTGGCGCCATAAAATGGTTCCAGCCCAAGTAGCGCCAACGCCGTTTTTTCAAGTTCGGGATCCATCCCCGTGTAATTGCCAACGGCGCCCGAAAGCTTTGAGTACCGCAATACCGAGGCAGATTTATCCAAGGCCTCGACACTCACCTCAAAGCCTTGCAACCAGGTCAGACAACGCTTGCCGAAAGATTGCAATTCAGCCTCCTGACCATGAGTGCGACCCAGCATAGGTGTGTGACGATACCTGACGGCCATTTCACGCAAGACATCTTGGATCTTATTGCCAGATTCGAACACCGCATCACAAGAGTCTCCCAACATACTGACGAAAGCGGACTCCTCGGTGTCATAAGAAGTCATGTCTTTGTGAAAATGATGGGCCAATTCTGGTGACAAATTCTTGCGGCGCTCGGCCACGAAGGCATTCAGGTCATGCTTGAGTCGCTTTTCTTCTTCCAGCCACCAGGCAATGTCGATGGGAAAAGAACGAAGAGCCGAAATTTCATCTGCAATTTTGGGCGCAAGGCGACCCAAGTCGGCGCGAGCCTGAACTACTGCCAGTTCGGTTTCCTGCCAAAGAGCGAGTTTGTTTTCGTTAGACCAGATACGTTTGATCTCTTGGTTTTCGTAGCGCTCAATCATGCTTATCTCCTCATAACAAATTGTGAAAAGGGCGAAACCAAGTTTATCCTACCTGATATTTTGGTTTAGTCAAATCCCGCTAAGTGGGGTTTAACCCCACTTAGCGGGGTAAAACGCCAACACGCCACGAACTCGTGGCGTGTTGAAACAACGATTAAACTACTTAGTGACCCAACGCTCTTTATGATATATCCCTTAAAGTAAAATTTACACTCTTCATTTATCCATTGGGAAATCACCTTTTTGCATAAACGTTTGGGATAGCTTACGTGAGTTATTTAAAGAATTTACTAAAAAAGCTATAAAAACAACAAAATAGCTTAAAAGAAAAATTATTGATACTGCTAACAAGTAAGCGGGGATGATAGAAAATGGAGGGAAGAGTTTACTAATAAGCAATGGGCCAGAATTAAAGCCAGAAACATTAATATCTTCTACCCTCACTAGACTGAATAACGTGGCAATAAATTGTATCACCAATAAAGCCACTAATGACCCTTTAGATATCACAACTTTAGATGTTTTTCGGAAAGACACATATGTAATTAAGAGAATAATAATGTATGAAAAACACATTATGGGTAATATAAAAATTAGTGAGAACACTCCAAGTCCTAAGGCAGTAAAAAGCAACATACTTAACCACGCATACCCTATGTAAAGAATAAAAAATAGCCACTTTGAAATAACAAAATTTCCCATATTGTTAGCTTAAAAGCTCTTTAATAATTTTACTGATTTCACTATTTTCCGCTTTGCCCTTCACTTT
>CAYJSA010000047.1:0-3736 GCA_964372785.1 uncultured Candidatus Saccharibacteria bacterium | reverse complement strand
CCTTCAATAGTGGCCACGAATACTATTTCTGGATTATCGTAGGGAGCGAAATTGGACGACCAGGTATTATAAATACCATCTTTATTAGTTTCTACCGTCCCAGTTTTTCCAGCCACTGAAACTGGTAAATCATTTAACATAACCGAGGAGCCATATTCTTTTCGCACACCATCTCGCATACCCTCTCTAACAATTTGCAGATTTTGTGGGTCAATGCCAAGCTGGGCAACGATTTCTGGTTTTAGCTCTTGAATAATAGGGGCTTCTTTGCCCGACCCATTAATTATTTTTTGTACAATCTGGGGTTTATATAATGTGCCACCATTAGCAATGGCAGCGTACGCCACCGCCACGTGCAAAGGCGTTACCTGCAAATCGGACTGACCAATGGAAAGATTGTAGGTATCGCCGTCCCACCAGTTTTCTTTTTTGGTTTGCTTTTTCCATTCAGGACTTGGTACAAATCCCTTCCATTCCCCCGGTAAATCAATGCCAGTTTTTTGCTCCCAGCCATAGATATCCAAATATTTTTTAATGCCGCTTGGGCCAAGACCTTTTTGGTCGCCATATCCCCCGCCAATGGTATAAAAATAAATGTTGCTGGAAACCGCAAGTGCTTTTCTCATATCAACATCACCGTGCGGCACAACACCGCCAAAACGGTACGTTACGGTTGGGTCGTTTTGACTTTGGACCAACAAATAGCCCGGATCGTTGATAATTTCATTGGGAGAAATAATTTTTTCTTGCAGCGCCCCGGATGCCAAAAATGGTTTGATAGTTGACCCGGTCGGATACTTGGCTGCGATAGAACGGTTAAAAAACGGCTGGTTCGGGTCGTTTTGCAATACGTCAAAATCTTTCTGTGAAATACTCTGGCTGAAAACATTATTATCATAAGCCGGGTATGAGACCATAGCCAATACCGCTCCGGTTTTTGGGTTTAAGGCCACAGCCGCACCCTTTTTAGAGCCAATATTTTTAATAGATTTTTCTAATGCTTCATAGGTTTTTTTCTGTAAACCGGCATCTATGTTTAACACCAAATTATAGCCCGGAACCGGTTGTGATAATACGCTCTCTGAACTTTTTACCCCTGTGGCACTTTTAATGGACTGAAATTCTCCTGGAGTGCCCCGCAATTCACTTTCATAAAAATTTTCTAAACCTATTTTTCCGATATAATCGCTTGATGTATAATTTTCGGTTCCCTGCAAATCCTGGCGAGTCACCTTCCCGGTATACCCTAAAACATGGGAAAAAATGGGACCCAGGGTGTAGTTTCGCATGGTATTTTTTTCTATCTGGCAGTCGGGGAAATCACTCATTCTTGCTTCCAATACTAAAAGTTTTTCGTGGTCAACGTTTTCAAGAATTAACACCTTTGACTCCTGTGACTGCATAAGAGTATCTGACAGTTCTTGCATTGCCATTCCCGTAATTTCTGAAATAACTGAAAGTTCTTTTATATACTGCGGCGAGCTGGCAACAAAACTTCTTTTATCACAGATAAAGTCATATGCCGGGGAATTCAATACCAGTTTTTTTAAATTAGCGTCATATATAATACCTCGCTCGGGTCTGATTAAACTGATTTTTGCTTTATTGCTTTCGCTTGCTTGATACAATTGCTTACCTTCAAAAACTTGCAAATAAAAGGTTTTATAAAAAAGCACTGCGGAGCATAAAAAAAATAACCCGAAAATGAAGTAAATTATTTTTTCTTTTATTTTTACTTCAAACTTCTTTTCGGTAATACCCAACTCTTCTTCGCGTTCATGGGCCAGCGTATCCAAAAAAACCTCATGGGTTTCCAAGTTACCGAAAGATTCTTTAATTTTATATTTATCGTCGATCACAATAGTTTTAGTTGCCTGTCCTTGATAATAAAAGCAGCAATTTTTTTATACATATAGAACCCGACAATAGCTAGAATTAAATTATAAAAAATGTGAACCAGGGTGGCAGTACCAACGTTAGTATTTAAATTAAACGGACTTGATAAAAAACGCGCAAGCAAGTTATAAGCCAAGAAATAACCTAAAAATGAAATAATAAAATACCCTATAAAATACTCATTCTGCCGTTCTTTAAACAGGTATTGGGTAAGCTGTATTAACAAGTAAAGAATGAATAAAGAAATTATTGAAACCCCCAAATACGAATTTGAGAAAATGTCCATGAAAAAGCCTGCCGAAATTACAACGAATAGTTCATAGTAATATTCTCTTTCCTTTTTTAAGAAAATGATAATGAAAAAAAGTATAAAAAGAATATTCGGAGTTACCGTTATAATACTAAAATATGGCAGAAAACTTGCTTGCAACAAGGCTGCAATCAAAAAAATCAATATAATGACAGGATATTTAAACCACATGTGATTTGTGAACAAAGTGAGCAAATCACGCAGAAATTTTGTCTAAATATATCGATACCTTGTGGACAAAATTTCTGCGCTACCTCTATGCTCTTTATTTTTTATAATCTGTTATTACAAATAACGTGTCCGTATTTTTAACATCAAAAAATTGCTGCACTTGAGCCGCTTGGAAGGGTTTTAAGTCGTTTTTATCTTTTGAGGTTATCAACCCTACCAAAAGATTTTTAGGAAAAATACCCTCCAATGCCGAGGTAACTAATACGTCCCCTTCGGTAATTTCAGCATCAAAAGAAACCAGGTCAAGATACAATGATTGGTTTGAGATTCCCTTAACTGCGCCGTATATTGGAGATTTCTCCTTTTCGTTTTTTTGAATTTTTACATCCACTACGCTCGCTAAATTTGAAATGAGCATCACCTTTGAAAAGTTATTATATACTTGATGTACCCTGCCATACAACACTTTTTCGTTTGAAATTACGGGCATATTTTGAAGAATTCCATCTTTGGCGCCCTTATCGATGAGCACAAAATCTCCACCCAAATCCAGGCCAACAACATGAGCCATAGCTAAAGTAAGATTATTTTCTTTAGCGATTTGCACTGCTCCGCTTACTAAATAATTCTGACGTAAAGAGTCTTGCAATAAAGCGATTTGAGATAATAGATACAAATTCTCTTGGCGTAATATCATATTTTCTTTTTTAGCATTTTCACTTGGTAAAAAAGAAGTGGCGAAACTAAAAGCGGCATTTCCTGATTTCCAAAATTGTTGGCTTATGGGACGTGAAATAACATAAAAATAATTCCTTACTTGCACCTGGAAAATATTTAAAAATCCAATAATAAAAATCAACGCCAGAGTTGATATGATGATTCTTCGCAGAAGAAAATTTTGTTTTCTGATATATATGTTCATCACTTAAAATTTATTGTTTTTCAATTTGTTTACTTTACCACAAAAAATAAATTATCCGCAACTTTGACAAAATATATAAAAATTGTTAGTGTTTACGTAGGTCCAAAACAAAGGAGGGTGCGATGCCTTACAAAATGTGTCTTCACTGTGAGTATGTCCCCGGGGAAAGTGGCGTGAGATACAAGGGAGAAAGCAAAGAGCCAATCCTCTCCCAACACATGCCGAAAATAGGTGGCCGATTTGTGGGTGGACATGGCTGGTGCAAAGGATCGGGGGAACCCGCCATACCGGAAACTCCGCCACCGGAGAAAGACGACAAAGCAACTCTCTAGGGGTTGCTCTTTTTTATAACTAAAAACCGCCTCTCGGCGGTTTTTGATTGAGTTCTAAGGTGGCGACTACCTACTTTCGCGTTCATCACACTATCATCGGCCTTG
>CAYJSA010000046.1:3119-4263 GCA_964372785.1 uncultured Candidatus Saccharibacteria bacterium | reverse complement strand
CGGAAATTGTCAGTCGCAGAAAAGAATTGCTGAAAAAAATCGCCACCCGGTTGATAGAAAAGGAAATCATAGAGCGAGAAGAATTTGAGAAGATCATGAAAAGCGGAAACGGTAAAAAGTAGCTTAAGCAGTACCACGTACTAGTACGTGGTACCACGCTCCCATAGCTCAACGGCAGAGCACCTCGCTTATATCGAGTAGGTTATAGGTTCGAATCCTATTGGGAGCACCCTTCGACAAGCTCAGGGTAAACTTTATGAAAGAAAAAATTCCTAAGCATTTGCTGAATACCAAATACCGTCAGGAAATGTGGAAAAATTCCGAGCCGATTTTAAAAAAGCTTCAAAAAATATTACCAATTTCTGAAATTCACTTGCTTGGCAGTTTTACTACCGCCAAAGTTCGCCCGCAAGATATTGATGTGATTATTTTTTTGAAAACCAAAGCGAAAAGCAAAAAAGAAATATGGTCGGTAGATTTTCAACTAGTGCCCGACAATGAATATGGCCAATGGATGCTAAAAGAATCCGAAAAATGGGTTAAGAGAAAATATGGTGCAAAGAAATCTGCAGTAATTAGATTAAAATAATATGGATGAATTTTCAGAAAATATAACCCCAGAATCCCAGGAAGCTGAACGACCTCCGCGTAATATTCTCACCCACTATCAAGAAACCCTTGATGCGATGGCAGAAATTGAGGGTGAAGGTTGGAAAAAGAGACAAGAAACTACCAGAAGCGGACACTGTCTCTTAGATGCCCTTGACGCATTACAAAGTTTTTTGGCTAAAAATCCAAGTGAGAAGGCATTAAAGTTTTGGGATTTTCAGGTATATGGAAGCGGTGGGGGTAATCGCTACTTAGTTAGAAGCGATGGATCTGTGGAGTTTTCTGCTGGCCACGCCGTGGAACTTGCTAGCGAGACGGGACATATAAGTAAAGATAAAATTATTAAAGTGGTAGCATCTTTGGGCTTTAAAATTTTCAGATAGGAATGCAACAGGAAAGAATTAAAAAATTCCAAAAAACCGTTTGGAATTTTTGTGAAAAAAATAAAAAATCATACTCTTTAAAATAACATGAAAAAACTACTACTCATCATACCGGCTATTTTATTGGTATTAATAATTTATTTCGTATTCCA
>CAYJSA010000046.1:0-3019 GCA_964372785.1 uncultured Candidatus Saccharibacteria bacterium | reverse complement strand
TTGGTAGTTGCCTCATCGGCAACCCGCCGAAGAGGCGGGAGCATTCTTTTCAGCACCACATTAAATTCGCGCGCTTAGCTCAGTAGCAGAGCATCTCATTGACGTTGAGAGGGTCGAAAGTGCAACTCTTTCAGCGCGCACCCAAAGCATGTCATCAATAAAAACTCTTATAAAATTCGAATCGCTTCTTAAAAAATTCAATTCAATTTATCGGGATTTAGAATCATTGCACACCACTAGGCAACGCGATAATGACATAGAGCATTCTTATCGGGTGGCAATGCTTTGCTGGATGCTCATTGATGAATATCATTTCAAACTGGACATCAATAAAGTTATCCGCTATGCACTTTTGCACGACTTGCCTGAAGTGTATGCCGGCGACACCTCTATTTACGCCAGCCAGACAAAAAAGACCAAGGCAAAAACAAACGAAACCAAGGCAATTAAAACCTTGATCAAAAAATTCCCAAAACAAAAAAGTCTTTGGAAAGATTTGCAAGAATATGAAAAAAGAAAAAACGCGGAAAGCAGATTTGTCTATATGATAGAGAAACTGGAGCCGGGCTTGGTGATTATCCTTTCACCATCGGGTCGATCGGTAAAAAGAAAAGCAACCTTCGAATGGGCAATCAAAGAAAAGCAAAAAAAGGTTGGCGATATAGACACTGTAGCTCAACTTTTTAATAAAGATTTAACGAATTATTTAAAAAAGAATCAAAAGAAATTTTGGAAGACATAACATGAAAATCACAAAACTCGGACATTGTTGCCTCCTTATTGAACACAAAAACAAACGGATTCTTACAGACCCGGGGGCTTGGAGCACAGCGCAAAATGAGGTGAAAAATATAGATATTATACTCATTACCCACGAACACCCTGATCATTTGCATATTGAGTCGCTACAAATAGTGCTGCAAAATAATCCTAGCGTAAAAATTATCACTAATACTGCAGTCGGTAAAATAATAGCAGAAAAAGGCATTACTTTTGATGTTCTTGAAACGAGCCAACATGCTACCCATGGGAACATTTTGTTTGAAGCATTCGGTGACAAGCACGAAGAAATTTATGAGGAGTTGGGAATGGTGCAAAATACAGGATACTTTATAGATAATATTCTTTTTTACCCCGGTGATGCATTTACCAATCCTGACAAGCCCATTAAAATTCTGGCGCTTCCCATTGTGGCTCCTTGGACAAACTTCAAAAAAAGCATGCTATACGCATTAGAAGTAAAACCAGAAATCGCTTTTCCCGTTCACGATGGCATGCTTATTTCAGGTCGGTCGGGTCCAATATACATTTTGCCTCCAAAAGTTTTTGAATCGGAAAATATAACATTCGTCCCGCTAAAAGAAGGTGAAAGTTTTGAAGCATAGATAAAAATATGATTAACGGTATTATTTTTGATTGGTCGGGAGTAGTGAAAGACTGTGTCTTGGACCAATTTGCATGTGTCAATAAAATCTTCGCGCACTTTGGAGTCCAACAAATAACCCTTAAGGAGTTCCAAGAAAATTGGCGCCAGCCCTATATGGATTTTTACCACAAATATATGCCCCAGGTGACCCGCGAAGAAGAGCAGGAAGTTTATCGAAGAGTAAGCGCGGAAAACCCTAGGGCGAAAGAGTACCCGGGCATAAGCGATTTCATAAAAAAATTAAAGCAATTAAGTAAAAAGGTGTGCGTATTAAGTTCTGATGCGCCCAATACAATTTTACCAGAAATGGAACAGTTTGGGTTAGATGGCATCTTTGACGATATGGTCATTAATGCGTATCACAAAGAAGAGGGATTATATGAACTCATACAAAGAAATAATTTTAACAAAACTGAGACTGTTTTTATTGGCGACTCAAATCATGAAATTGAATTAGGAAAAAAGGCCGGCATTAAAACCCTGGCAGTCACGTGGGGGTTTAGTTCAGAAAGTAGTTTAAGGGATAAAAATCCAGATTTTATTGTCCATAACATAAAAGAATTGGAGAATATTTTATTGTAAAATTCAATAATGGACCTAAAAATAATTTACGAAGACAACGACGTACTGGTAATAGATAAACCTGCTGGGATTGTGGTTTTTCCGGAGGGAGTAAACCTTTCGACAAGCTCAGGGCAATTCCTGATCGATGAATTAATTAAGCTGAATCAGGAATTGAAAAACGTGGGAGAGGCGCCAAGGTATGGAATTGTACATAGGCTGGATAAAGACACATCGGGCATTTTATTGGTCGCAAAGACCTCGGAAGCCTTGATTTTTTTGCAAAAACAGTTTAAAAATAGAGAGGTAGAAAAGAAATACATAACTTTAGCCACAGGGGTGGTTAAAGATGACCAGGGTGTGATAAAAACTTTGATTGGCAGAGCAAAGGGAGACCCGAGGAAACAAAGGGTTTATCCATTAGAACAGGGAGAAAGCAAGGGCTTGCGAGAAGCCATTACCGAATACAAGGTGCTGGAAAGATTCGCCGACCCTTCGACTCCGCTTATGGCAAGTTACACCCTGCTTGAAGTCGAAATAAAAACCGGCAGAAAGCACCAAATACGATGCCATTTGGCTTATCTTCGACATCCGATTGCGGGAGATAAAATGTATGGGTTTAAGGATTCGCCGGTTCCAGAAGGTTTGGAAAGGCAATTTTTACACGCTGGGTTTTTGAAAATACAGCTACCGAAGGGAGAAGTAAAAGAGTTCCATTCTCCACTGCCAAAAGAATTACAGCAAATAATTAATAATCTTGAAACATTAAAAAATTAAAACATTATTTAAAAATTAGAAATTAGAAATTGAAAATTATGATCACATCAATCGAAGCATTCCAAAAGTCACAACTGAAAACTATGCCCGACATCAGGCCTGGTGACACGGTTCGCGTACACCAGAAAATCAAGGAAGGAGATAAAGAAAGAATCCAGATATTTGAAGGATTGGTTATTGCCAGAAAGCATGGTAAGGGAATTTCTAGCACCATTACTGTACGGAAAGTAGTTGAAAATATTGGAGTAGAAAGAA
>CAYJSA010000045.1:0-4273 GCA_964372785.1 uncultured Candidatus Saccharibacteria bacterium | reverse complement strand
GTGGTAATTCCTGCAACCGCCATCTTTTCAATTTCCTTCAATACGGTTGCCAGAATCTTACCACCTTCGGCCATTATTTTTATTTCCTCTGGTGTTTTTATGAGATTCACCCCGTTAGAAGTCTGGGCAAAAAATAATTTTTACGAAAATTATTTTTTGCTTACACATGATTAATTATTATTGATTTCTTCATTTGATCCGTTAAGGTTTTTATTACTATTATCCAAACTTCTAACGGGGTTCATTATTTCCCTAATACTTTTAAAATTTCTTCATGCACTTGGGCTACTGATTTTTCACCATTTACTTTGTTAACGTTAAACCCGTTATTTTTAAAATATTCAAACAGCGGCAACGTCCGCTCTTTATATTGCACCAGCCTTACTTTAATAGTTTCGGGATCATCTAAATCTTTCCGTTTTACCAATTTTGAACCATCCAAAGGACACAGTTTCAAATTTTCCGTTTCTTTACTAAATAAAATAGAATGGCGCATTAATTCGCAAATTTTCCGATGAGTATTTCTAAAAATCGTAACTTCGGCAGAAATTTCAATCATAAATATTCTTATGTTTTCCTTTCCATAAAGCTCTTCCAATACGGGCATCTCTTTTTGAGCTTCATAGACGGTTCTAGGAGATCCAGATAAAATAAAACTTTCTCCGTCTTGTGCTAACTTTCTGCATTCTTCCAACATCAAACCAGTTATAAATGGCGGACTTGTTAAGGCTCCTGTTTTCCAATTTTTTATTTCTTCTCCGACTTTATAACCTTTTCCATCAACCGTAAAAGTTTTATCAAGGCTTTCTTTTTTAAAACAACGCTCTAAAACCTTGCTTGATTCAAGGTGATAATAGCCCAACTTTTCAGATAAAAGCTCTGATTGCGTCCCCTTTCCCGCCCCCGGAGGACCGAATATAATAATAACTTGCTTGTTCATGGTGTTATTGTAACAAAGTTTTTTAAAAATTCAAACATTGACGGAGTATTTTTTGTACGATAGCATAAAATATGTCGCAGGTCTCCCAACTAATCTTTTTGGAAAACAGGAGGATAGAACATGAAAGAAGAACGCTTGCAGGAAATCGATAGGATCCTTGTCGGTCACAGAATTGCTCTATCGGAAATTAAAGAATTCTGTGAGCCGACCAACCAGGAAAGGTTGAAGAAACTTCATCAAAAAGCGCTTGCAGAAGTTTTGGAGGCGGGACTAGAGGTAGAGGGAGCAGGGATGTCTCCCCAGTGACACAAGGCCCAAGAAAGGAATCTTGGGTTATTTTTTTACAAAAAATCCGCAAAAACAATATAACGTAAAAGAAAAACGTTTCTTTTTTACGTCATATACTTATAACACGAAAAATCCGCCAGAAGGCGGATTCTTAAATCTTACATCTTGAATCTTAAATCTTACATCAAAAGGTGTCGTACTCTCTCATCTCCAACTGCGCATTGATGGTGCGCATAGTTTCCAATACCACGCTCACGATAATCAATAATGAAGTGCCTCCAATTAAAAAGGTAAAACCGGTCACACCCGTAGCACCTGCAACAATGTTAGGCAAAACCGCAATCAATCCTAAAGATATCGCCCCAACAAACAGTACTCGGTTTAAGATATGAGCCATATATTCCCTGGTTGAATTCCCCGGCCTTACTCCTGGAATAAACCCTCCCATTTTCTGTAAATTTTCGGCAATGGTCTTGGGGTCAAAGGTAACTGCGGTGTAAAAATAGGTGAACACGATAACCAAAGCAAAATATAATGTACCGTTAACCCACGGATTATTAAAGAAAGCCGCGGCTGAAGTGGCTATGTTTCCAACCATTCCCGGCACTGTACCCAAAAACCCCGCCACCATTCCCGGAAACAATAAAATGGAAAGGGCAAAAATAATAGGAATAACTCCAGCCGGGTTTACATTGAGCGGCAAGTAGGTTGAAGTTCCGCCGTACATTTTATTACCCCGTACACGCTTAGCATAAGAAACCGGAATGTTCCTGCGGGCTTCGGTGATTAACACTACGCCCGCAATAATAACAATTGATAATACAAAAAAGGTGATATACGAAGGAATTTTCGAAGGGTCCCAGCTTACGAATGTCTGGAAAATGTTTACCGGCAAGCTGGCTACGATACCCGCGAAAATCAAAAGGGAAATTCCGTTACCCATGCCCTGTTCAGTAATAATTTCACCGAGCCACATCAAAAACATAGAACCGGCAATAATGGTAATAATAGAACTTACCATAACCAGCGGCGTCAGTCCCGTGATAACGCCCTGTCGTTGAAATAGGGTTAACATTCCATAGCCTTCAAACGCGGCCAGCGGAATGGTAAGCAATCTTCCATATTGGTTGAATTTCTGTCTGCCTGCTTCTCCCTCTTCTTTGTATAGCTTTTCCAAGAATGGAAAAATCATCGTCAACAATTGCAAAATAATCGTGGCGGTAATATAGGGCCCCAAACCCATTAACACAATGGAGAAGTTACTCAATGCTCCTCCTGAAAATATATTTAAAAGGCCGAATACCTGATTTTCAGCGAAAAATCTCCTCAAATTATCAGCCCCGATTCCCGGAATCGGCACATTGGCCGCTATCCTGAAAACGACAAAAAGAAACATTACGAAAATGATTTTTTTCCTAAGGTCTTTATTTTTAAAAAGAAACAATAATTTATCGTACCACATGATTTACGAGTGAAACGAGTAAATCATCCTGAGTCCTAGATATTTTATATGTAGGGCGAACGGATATACTCATTATTTAACGACTCCTCCTGCTTTCGTGATAATTTCTTTAGCTTTAACCGATACTTTGCAATGTTCAAAAATCAATTTTTTATCCAATGTACCAGTTCCTAATATTTTCACTTCGGGCCTCTTACCTTTCATCATACGAATAATTCCTTTGTTTATCAAATTGATAGGGGTTACCACATCCCCATCTTTAAAGTTTTTGCTTAATACATTTAAATTTACCACCGCTTTATTATCTTCCAACACAAAAGCCCTATACCCTTTCAATTTAGGGTACCTTTTAATAAGTTCCCTGATAACCGGCACCAACTTTCTTCCAGCGCGGGCGGTTTGTCCCTTGCCACCTTTGCCTGAATAGGTGCCCTTCTTTCCTCCCCTGCCGACAATTTTTCGGGATTTAGATGTGTGTTTTGGTTGTAATTGATGAATTTGCATAATTTTAGAATCTAGAATTTAGAAAATAGAAAGTAGAATACGAGCGTTCGTCATACGATTCTATTTTCTATTTACTATTTTCTATTTTCTCGCTCGTAGCTTTTTGAGCGCCTCCATAGTCGCTCGAGCGTTGTTTAATTTGTTCTTTGATCCTGAAAGAATTTTTGAAGAAATATTTTTAATGCCCGCTAAGTCACAGATGGTCCTGACGGCTCCACCTGCAACCAAACCCCTACCGGTTCTTTGGGGTTTTAATAAAATGACGGCTGGACCATATTTAGCTTCAACCTGGTGAGGGATAGTACCACCCACAATCGCTACGCTAATCAAACTTTTCTTAGCCCGACTAGTGGCTTTTTCTATGGCTTGAGAAACATCCTTTCCTTTATCAACTCCAATTCCAACCTTGCTCTTGCGATCCCCGGCGACCACAATTGCCCTGAAACTCATCCTTTTCCCCCCGCCAGTTACACGGGTTACGCGCGCCAAATCTAAAAGCTTGGTATCAAAACCATCATTGACTTCTGACTTTCTGCCGTATCCCTTTCTCACAGGCCTGAAACCATCCGTGTTCCTAGCACCATCATTGGTAGCTTTTCCTGGTTCGTCTTTTTTAATTGTAGTAATATCTTTTTCCATTTTTAAAATAACGAATTAACACGAATCGGGCCTGCTGACCACGAATTTTCACAAATTACGAATTCGTAATTCGCGGGATTCGTGGCGCCTGGCGCCTGATTCGTGGGATTCGTTAAAATTTTAGCAAGCTAAAATTTTAAACCTCCTTTTCGCGCTCCATCAGCGACCGCTTTAATTCTACCATGGAAAACGAACCCCCCACGGTCAAATACTACGCTTTCAATTTTTTTAGCAAGCGCTTCTTTGGCGATTAGCTTTCCTACTTCCAGGGAGTGATCAGTTTTTTTACCTTTTTTCGTTTTTATGTCAGAAGCAGAAACCAATACCTTGCCGGTTTCATCATCAATCAGTTGGGCGTAAATATGCTGAGCTGATTTAAATACCGAAAGCCTCGGGCGTAATTTTGTACCCATGATTTTTGACCGGATTTTTTTATGAAG
>CAYJSA010000044.1:0-4480 GCA_964372785.1 uncultured Candidatus Saccharibacteria bacterium | reverse complement strand
AAAATAAAATCTTTGAGCTAAAGATGGTAAAAGTGTTAATTGAAAAAGATAAAAAAGTTTATAGAATAAAGGGTAAACGTTGAAAATAAAAGAGCCAAGCTCGTAAAAGATTATAAATTAGTTGAAGTAATAGAAAAAAGCGATTTGCCAGAAGATAAAAAACCAGCCCTTCTATATTTGATAAAAACAAGCCTTGCTTCCAAGGCAAGACGCCACTAATTCTTTAACGCTTCAGACTATAATCTGAAGCATTTTTATTATTCCTCGCTTTCGTGCCACAGACGTCTATCTACAGGCAGACGCCTGTGCATTTCTATTTTATGTAAATTGACTTTACGATTTTTTTCTTATCTCCTTATCTATTGAATATTTAAAAAAATTTTAATATTATTACTTTGAGTTACAAAATTATGGCTAAAAATGCGTCGTATTACAAAAAAAAGCTGGAGGAAAAGAAAAAAGAACTGGACATTTTGCAGGATATTGCTCAAACTGTTAATTACAATTGGAACTTAAAGAATATCCTTTCTTCTATTATTAAGATTGTTTCTGAATACACAACTTCTGATTCTTGTTTTATTTATTTAGTTGATGACGGGGTTCTTACGCTTCAGGCATCGCAAAATCCCCATCGCGCCGAACTGGGAAAAATTAAAATGAAAAAAGGAGAAGGAATTACCGGGTGGGTAGCCAGCCATAAAAAAACCGCTGTTATTGCGGCAAGAGCATATGAAGATGAGCGGTTTTTGGTTTTCAATACGCTTCCTGAAGATAAATACGAGGCGTTTTTGTCTGTACCCATTATGTTTAATGACCATGTAGTTGGAGTTATTAATATCCAGCACCGCAAGAGCAAAAAATACAATAAAGACTGCATTGGATTTTTAGAAATCATTGCTAGGCAAGTAGGAGGCGCCATTGAAAGCGCAAGGCTGGTGACGGAAACAGACTTACTAAAGCAAGCGCTGGAAACCCGCAAGCTGATTGACCGGGCAAAAGCGGTGTTGATGAAGCAAGGATTATCAGAGCCCGAAGCCCACTCTCTGCTGAATAAAAAAAGCATGGATTCGCGAAAATCATTAAAAGAGGTTGCCGAGGCAGTCCTGCTTATAAATGACGAAAAAATTTGACAAGTGTATTGGCTGGCTTATACTAGAATAATCACAATTATTTTGCACAATGGCGTGCATCTAATTAAGACAAAGGCGTCTTCTTGGAATCGACCAAGAAGTTTTTATTTTTAAAAGTTTTAAAAAATAATCATGATAAAAAGATTGTTAAAAAACATATTTTTACTTTTGATTTTCTTTGCGCCGATTGCTGTTTATGCTCAAGACCCAACTGGAGCAGAAACGCTATCAAGTAATTCCAATGCCCCGCTAGACTTTGTATGGGTAATCGTGATGGGATCTTTGGTGATGTTTATGCAGGCAGGGTTTGCTATGTTAGAATCTGGATTTTGTAGGGTAAAAAATGTTCTTAATCTTATTGCAAAAAACTTAATTGATTTTGCGCTTGGCTCGCTCATATTTATGGCTGTTGGATTCTCACTAATGTTTGGCGCAGATAAGATGGGTTTGTTTGGAAGCGGGGGATGGTTTTTGTTGGGAGAAAATTATGATGTTACAAGATTAAAATTATTTTTCTTTCAACTGATGTTTGCTGCCACGGCGGCAACAATCGTCTCTGGAGCGGTAGCAGAAAGAATTAAGTTTAAGGCCTATTTATTTTATACTATTGCGGTAAGTGCGTTAATTTATCCAATATATGGACATTGGGTCTGGGGCAGCGGATGGCTGGCTAATCTTCCTTTTGGGTTAGGACATCTTGATTTTGCTGGGTCTGGAGTAGTGCATGCCATTGGAGGAATTGTGGGATTGACCGGAGCCATGGTACTTGGCGCAAGACGTGGAAGGTTTGACAATAACGGAAAATCCATCCCAATTGCCCCTCACAGCATTCTATTAGCGGCTCTAGGCACATTTATCCTTTGGTTTGGTTGGCTTGGTTTCAATGCTGGTTCAACCCTATCTGCCTACGAGCTTCGCATATCAACAATTGCAGTTAACACAACTTTGGCTGCGGCAGCCGGAGCGGTCGCAGTAATGTTTTTCATGTTTTGGAGAACTAAAAAATGGAATGTATCAATGATGCTAAACGGCACCTTAGCTGGATTGGTAGCTGTTACAGCGCCCGTTGCATGGGTAGCTCCCTGGGCCGCAGTTTTAATTGGCGCTATTGGAGGCTTGGTAATGATTGCAAGCGTTACAGTTCTTGAAAGACGGCGCATTGATGATCCTGTTGGCGCTGTAAGTGTTCATGGTGCAGCGGGATTGTGGGGATTGATTTCCGTGGGTTTATTTGCCGATGGTACCTATGGAAACTATACTACTAAATTGCCTTATGTAACAGGGCTTTTTTATGGAGGAGGATTTGACCAGCTTATTGCGCAAGTAATTGGGGCTGTAGTGGTATTTGCTTGGGCTTTTATTGTGGGCTACATCTTATTTAAGGCTATGGATAAATGGTTTGGCATCCGGGTATCGGCTGAAGAAGAAGAAAAGGGCTTGGATTTATTTGAGCACGAGGGAACTGCTTATCCATACTTTTCAGTAAATCACTCGCTACACGAAGACAAAGCTTAATATATTTAAAACGTATTCATACCATGAGCAACATATTACCAGAGAGAAGCAAAGAGGAAATAGAACATGTCAGGGATATGGTAAAAAGACATGATGTTAAAATTGCCGATTTGCGATTTACCGATTTGTTCGGCTTGTGGCAGCATTTCTCAATCCCCGCAAAAGAACTTTTGTCGGATTCAATTTGGCAGGAATGCATAGGGTTTGACGGTTCTTCTATTAGAGGATTCCAAGAAATTCATGAGTCTGATATGCTTTTGTCTCTTGATCCAAAAAGCGCGTTCTTAGATCCCATATTGGAAGTTTCTACGATTGCCCTCATTTGCGATATCTACGACCCCATCAAAAAAGAGCCCTATACTAAAGACCCAAGATATGTCGCTAGAAAAGCAGAACAATACTTAAAAACCACGGAAATTGCCGATACCAGCTATTGGGGGCCAGAGATGGAATTTTTCATCTTTGGCAGCGTGAGGTATGACCAATCGGCTAACATCGGCTATTATGCGATTGATTCTGAAGAAGGAATTTGGAATTCCGGAAAGAATGAAGGGCAGAATTTAGGGTACAAAATTCGTTACAAAGAAGGGTATTTCCCGGTTCCGCCGCAAGACTCATTGCAAGATATTCGTAGCAAAATAATTTTAGCCATGATTGCCTCGGGCATTGATGTGGAGGTGCATCACCACGAAGTGGCAACTGCCGGACAGTGTGAAATTGACATGCGATACGGCCCTTTGGTGCGCATGGCAGACCAATGCTTAATGTATAAGTACATTGTAAAAAATATGGCTAAGCAGCACAAGATGACCGCGACTTTCATGCCAAAGCCTCTCTTTGGCGATAATGGTTCTGGTATGCATGTGCATCAATCATTATGGAAAGACGGCCAGCCATTGTTTTTTGATGCTTCAGGCTACGCTATGCTTTCAGAAACTGCCAAATACTATATCGGCGGTCTGCTCAAGCACGCTAGAGCCCTCATGGCAATATGCGCTCCAACAACTAATTCCTATAAAAGATTGGTTCCCGGATTTGAAGCGCCGGTTAATTTGGTGTATTCTGCCCGTAATCGCTCAGCCATCGCCCGCATCCCCATGTATTCTGATAATCCAAAGTCTAAAAGAGTAGAGTTTAGGGCGCCCGATTGTTTGTCTAATCAATACCTTGCCTTCTCCGCTCTTTTAATGGCGGGATTAGATGGCATTGAAAACAAAATTGACCCGGGCCAACCGCTGGAAAAAAACACCTATGAACTTTCAAAAGAAGAATCTGCTAAAATAAAGGTTGTACCGGGATCGCTTGATGAAGCTCTTAATGCATTAGAGGATGACCATGAATTTCTTCTTAAAGGAAATGTCTTTACCAAAGACGTGATTAATACATGGATTTCATACAAGCGTGAAAAGGAAATTGATGCCTTGCGTCTTCGCCCCCATCCTTACGAATTTCATATGTATTTTGATGCATAAATGTGTTTAATGTCGGGTTTTAAATATTTAACAAATTCAATTTATCCCTAACTATGCACGGAAAACAAGAAAAGAGCCTAATTTTTGGAAGAGTTTAATAGATTAATTATGTCTAAAGTTATTTAGGCCAGAAATTCTTCCGGTTTTTTATTTAAAAAACGTTGAAAATCAACGGCTCAATCGGCCAAATTGACCGATTGAGCCGTTGATTTAATAGTATCAAATATATCGCAATGCTAAATTATAGCTTTTTTATTTCATATCTTATGGTAGTATTGCTTTAATTAATAACCTTTAATTACGAAATGCGCTTTTGCCTAAAATTTTTATCTTCGGCATCTGCTTTTGAAAAATCTCGCCCAT
>CAYJSA010000043.1:0-4502 GCA_964372785.1 uncultured Candidatus Saccharibacteria bacterium | reverse complement strand
CAATTTCTTTTTTTTCTTTATCTGCCAATTCGGGGCGGCCGCCTTGTTCATATAAAACAATGGCATCACGGCGTTTTTTTATTTCAGAAGTTAAAACTCCGATAATTTCGTCATCGGATAGTTCCGACTCTTTTATCAATTCTTCCTCTGTTTTACCAGGGGTATCCTTCACCAGCTTGTAGCGCTTTTCTGTTTGCTTGGCGTTAATAGACGCTACCGCCATGCGCAAAACCTCAACCAGTTCCTGGTATTTTCGCTTCATCGCCTCCTTAGTATCGGCTTGGATTTTTTGCTTTAACATACTACCAACTTCTTCCCGTTTTTGCTTTAGGTTTATCTAATTTTTCTTTGGCAATCTTTTCTTTTTTCAAAATCACCCTGCGCAGCGCCGATCTCTTTTTAGCCAAAACTGATTTTGGTCTTTTGCGGAATTGCTTGCTTCGGACCTGAAGCAAAACCCCCGACTGTCTGACGGTTTTAGTAAAACGATGCACCAAATTCTGTGAAGTCTCGCGTTCTTTTTTGGTTACGTGTACTGGCATGTATGTGACGAATCCCCACCCAACTTACGAATTTTCACGAATTCGTGATTCGTGTTCATTCGTTCGCAAATTCGTGTTAATTCGTTATAAAATTACTTAATTTTATTCCGCATTTCTTCTACGACCTTGTTAAGCTTTATTTCCTTTTGAACCCCTGTGTCCATATCCCGCAAAGTAATAAAGTCTTCTAACGCTTCTTTTTGGCCGAAAATCAAAACCCATTTTATTCCCATCTTATTAGCGGTGTTCAGCTGTGTCCTCAATGAATCCTTTGAAAAAGATTCGGCCATCGGTATTTTGGCAGCTCTAAATTCTTCAAAAAGCTTCAAACTTTTACGTTTTGCCAATTGACCTAACTGCGCCAAAAATATTTCGGTTTTTTCTTGCTTTTTGTCGGGCTTCATTTCGCGTGTCTTCATCAAATTCACAATCCTATCAACTCCGCCTGCGGCTCCGCATGCCGGGACATCTCTTCCGCCCAAAATCTTTACCAAATTATCGTATCTGCCGCCTCCAACCAATGCTCCTTGGGTTGTGCCATTTTCGCTTTTTTCAACAATTTCAAACACGGTTTTGGTGTAATAATCCAAACCCCTTACCAAATAGGGGTTTAAGGTATAAGGCAATTCCAATTCATCCAAAAATTCCAGCACCTGTTTAAAGTGGGCGTGGCAGTGTTCGCAAAGATGGTCGATGATCTGGGGAGCTCCGGCTTTAACTCGTTGGCATTTTTCTTCCTTGCAATCCAATATCCTTAAAGGGTTTTCTTTGAGGCGCCGCTGGCAATCAGAACATAGCGTTGATTTTCGCGACCTAAAATAGGTTGTTAAAATTTTCTTAAAATACGGCTTGCATTCTGAGTCGCCAATACTGTTTACTTCAATGCTGATAGTTTTAAAACCCAAATCTTTTAAAATATCATAGCTCATCTGGATAATCTGGCCATCAATTGAAGGGCTCTTGTCTCCCAATGCCTCTATATCAAACTGGAAAAACTGTCTATACCTTCCGGCTTGTGGCCTTTCGTGCCTGAACAACGGCCCCATGGTCCAAACCTTTACCGGTTGGGGCAAGTTATACATTCCATTTTCAATGTAGCTTCGGGCAATACCAGGGGTAAATTCAGGCCTTAACGCAACCAAATCCCCGCCTTTGGTTCTAAAAGTATACATTTCTTTTTGGACGATATCAGTAGTAATGCCCGTGCCTTTTGAGAAAACTTCCGCATCTTCTAAAATCGGCGTGTCTATGCGCTTGAAATCGTAGTAATGCGTGATAGACTCCACGGATTTTTGAATCTTTTTAAAATATACCTGCTCATCCGGTAAGATATCACGCATTCCTGTTAAGGTTTGTAACTTTGGTTTGCTCATAGATATTTAGTTAATACGTGGGCTCGCTTATATACGACATGGCCGAAAATGGGAAAACTCTAAAAATTGCCCTTCCTACAATATCCTCTTTTGGTAATACTCCCCATCTTCTTGAATCGTAAGAAAATTGCCTATTATCTCCCAATACAAAATAATCATTAGCGCCTAACGCCACACTCGCGCTACCATCAGTGTTTAAAAGATTGGGCAAATATGTTTTTTCATCTAACACGGTGTTTTTACCATCTTTCAAAACAGTTATTTTGCCACTTTTGATTTCCACCGTTTCTCCTGGGAGACCAACAATTCTTTTTATAAAACGCTGGGTAGTGTCTAGCGGATATTTTAGCACCACTACATCGCCCCGATCCGGCTGGATAAACCGATATGAAATTTCATCAATTATCAAGTAGTCACCCGATTGAAAATTGGGCACCATAGACTCTCCCTTCACGATAAATGGCTGGAACAAGAAATAACGGATAGGCAATACAATAATTCCAGCAATAATGATTATTTTAATGAAATCCCAAGCAAAAAGGGCATATTTTTTGAAAATACTATCCTCTTTTTTAGGAGCCGGTTTTTCGTTTGAACCGTAGCCAAAGGTGTTCCTGGCGGATATTTCGGGATTTACGTTTGAATTCTGGTCCACCATATACCATATTATAGATTTAATTGAATATTTCGTATTTTATCATGTTTTTTTGCTTAATGCAAGCACCACCAAAGCTCCAAGCAAACTTCTGGTGTGGGGGCAAGTCCCTCTTATCATACATCCGCTCAAAAAAAGAAGTCGTAGACGAATCTACGACTTTTGGGAAATGTGAAGAGGGGGTGGGATAAGGAATGTGTCGGAAGAAGCGAGACAAGGAAAGTGTTAGCGGGTTTGCATAACGTGCCCCACGAACTGCTTGCGGTTGCGACGGTCAATTTTCGTGACTGCCCTCCGCTTGCCGTGTCTTGGGCGAAACTTCCTGATAGGAGGATGTCCTCCAAAGAAGTTGTTCCCAGGGTCGTTGTAATCAAACTCCCAACACACGTTGGACTTGAAAAATGCAGACATGGCACATTCTCCCTACTTCAAGGAAAGATACCAAAACACCCCTCTTAGCTCTGTTCTGGTTGTCGCGTTACCTCCTTTTGCCGCGACGGTATGAAAGGTTCCACTTTCAGTATAGCTCTATAAAAATCATTGTCAACAAGGACAAAAAAATATATCATGTATTTAACATGATAATAATAGTCGGCTTGGGAAATCCAGGTAAAAAGTTTGAACACACGCGCCACAACGCGGGTTTTATGGTTTTAGATTTTTTAGCCCAGCAAAATAACTTCCCGGATTTTGAATTGCAAAAAAAGTCTGAGTCGCTTATATCTGAAAATGAAAATGTAATGTTGGTTAAACCGCAAACCTTTATGAATGAATCCGGCAAAGCGATTTTTGATTTTCGATTTCAGATTGCAGATTTAATTGTTGTCCATGATGATATTGATATGGAGTTGGGAAAAATGAAATTCGTAAAAGATTCCAGTTCTGGTGGCCACAAAGGCGTAGATTCTATCATCCAAGCCATTGGCACCAAAGATTTTATCAGGTTAAAAATCGGCATCGCCACAGGCGACCACAAAGCCGAAGATGTGGTTTTACAAAAATTCAACCCGCAAGAACAAGAAATTCTCAACGAAGTCATAAAAAAATCCGCCGAAGCTCTAAATTATTTTATTGAAAATGGTCTAGAAAAAACGATGAATGAATTCAATTGATTTAAGATTTTAGATTGCAGATTTCAGATTTAAAAACGCTTCATTGGGCGCTTTTTTAGATATTACAAATTCCATGGTATTATTGAGCAATGGAAAACATACAAAAAATAAAAATTACCGATGAAGATTATCCTGAAGCTATAAAAAAACTTTCCGATGCGCCGAAGGTATTGTATTATCGCGGCACGTTGCCAACGCCAGAAGAAATATGTGTTGCGGTGGTAGGTACGCGTAGACCTTCATCATATGGACAACAGGCAACATTACAGATTACCGGAGGATTAACGGATGCAGGCTTGGTTATTGTTTCCGGAATGGCGCCAGGAATAGACACCTTTGCTCATAAGGCTTGTGTTGAAAGGGGCGCGCGAACTATTGCAGTGCTTGGCACAGGTTTGGATGAAAAAAGTATTTATCCGCAACAAAATTTAGAATTATCACGGCAGATTATCAAAAACGGCGGGTGTTTAATTTCTGAATTCGAACCAGGCACTCCGGGATATCCAAATAATTTTCGCCAAAGAAATCGTATCATTTCTGCGTTGAGTTTGGGAGTGTTAGTAGTTGAAGCCAAAGAAAAATCGGGGTCGTTAATTACTGCGCGCTACGCGCAAGAACAACACAAAAAGCTATTTGCTGTGCCCGGGCAAATTTACACTCTAAATTCCAAAGGCCCCAATAAATTAATAAAAGAAGGAGCAACATTAGTTGAAAGTGCGCAAGATATTTTGGATGTGTTAGGCATCGAGGTGCAGAAATTTGCGCCCGCGCAAATTTCTGCTGAAAACCCGGCGGAGATTGCCATTTTCGCCGCATTAAA
>CAYJSA010000042.1:0-4884 GCA_964372785.1 uncultured Candidatus Saccharibacteria bacterium | reverse complement strand
GGATTTGACACCGCATTACAAGTGAAAGCCTGCAATAAAATGTCGCTTCCCTTCGGCAGGTTCAGGGCAAGCAAAATAGCATAAAGTGAGCTGCGACCCGAATTAAAAGAAAAAGCATATTTGACGCCTAAATAATTTTTAAATTCTTCTTCTAGTTTTTTGACGGCGCCACCATGCTTCCACTTCCACGGCTGGAACAATAATTTCAACGCCAAAGCCACATCATCTTTTTGGACGTTTGGGGATAATGATATTGATATTGGCTTGAACACTTGAAAAATTTTAAATTTCATGTATAATTATTATAAACACTTCACTTTCCTTAGAGGAGATAAACCATGAAAGTCATTGGGGCTTGGCGTCAGTACCTTCAATTCATAAAGGATCTGTGGGTATTCCATGGCTCGACTCAGGAGTTTGCCAAAGAATTCACCAAACGCTCCAAACAAATCCAGGACATCCTCTGTTCAGAAAAGGATTTCACCCCGATGCAGCTGGAAGCTCTGGGATATGGTGAACCGATGGGTCAAAAGGCCGAAGCGATGGCTGAAGAACTAGTGGCATGGGTCAGCCGAAGCTACAGATTTCAGCGGTAAACCTCGCCCAAGCTGGACTCGCCCGAGTTCGGCTATTTTTTTTCTAACAACTTGATCAATTCTTTCGGCCTGCCTCCTTCCAACAACACCGCATCGCCTTCTTTGCACATGGTTGTTATCATCGCAAAAATATCTTTTGGTTTGTCGCACAATACTATTTTACGCGCTGGCATTCCTTGGCTGATAAACCCTGCAGAGAGTTCATTAAATTTATCTTTGGTAGTAATAATAGCCAAATCACAAACTTCGGCTATTTTTTTGCCCAGTTCTTCGTGAATTTGATTAGATTTCTCTCCCAATTCAATCAAGCAAGGCATTACTATAATCTTTTTGCCCTCAAAAATATTCAGGTAATCTAAATCTGCTATGACGCCATCGGGGTTGGCTGAATATGAAGAATCTATAATAGTAATGCCATGAATCCCCTTTTTTAATACAATTCCTGCATGTTGTGGTTGAATGTTTTTACAGGCCTGCGAAATTTCTTCCATGCTCATACCCAATTCTTTGGCAACCACAATAGCCCCCAAAAGATTTTGAATGTTGTGCGCCCCCAATACATTTACCTGAAAATTATCCATTTCTTTTTCTCGGGAAACGGCGATAAAAGACATCTTGTCTTTTTGCACAGAAACATCCTCTGTCCAAATATCGGAATCAATTTTATCTCGTTTTAATGTGTAAACTCTTTTATTAATACCAGTTTTTTTGTATAAATCCAAACAATATCTATTATCGCCATTTACCACAATCAACCCGTCTTTGGGTAGGCATTGGACTAATTCTCTTCCCCCTTCGGCCGAAAGCAAGTTATCTAATGAGCCAAAAGTTGCTAAATGTTGTTCATTTACACCGGTGACCAAACCAATGTGAGGCATTACCATGTCGCATAATAAATTAATCCCGCCCTTATTATACGCTCCCATTTCAACTATAAAAACCTCGTGGCTGCTGTTTAAATCTTGTAAAATAGTTTGAGCAATGCCGATTTCGGAATTTTTATGTTCTGGAGTAGCCAACACGTTAAATTTTTTAGCCAAGATTGTCGCCAAAAATTCTTTGGTAGTGGTTTTTCCGTAGCTTCCTGTAATCCCAATAATGGTTAAATTTTTGAATTCAGATATTTTTATTTTCGCTTTTTTTAAGATATTATTGCGGGCTATCACAAAAAACGGCTGAAAAATAAGCACTATGGCAGAGACAATTAGCGGAGTGAATATATCAAAAAGTAAAAGACCAGCGATAAACCAGAATACATGGGGATATGATTCAAAAGACTTGACTACGATGGCATGGGTAAAAAATAAGTACAAGAAGACTGCCAGAATTGAAAACAAAGTTAAAAATAAGACTTTCTTGGTAAATACCGGCTTTTTAAACTGTTTGCGTATAACCGAATACAAAAAGAGGAAGACTTCAATTCCATATATAATAAAGAGAGTATAGAAAACAAAGTCAAAAAAATAATAGTTTATTAAAAGAATAACCAATAAAACACATTTTACTATCGGCAACGGACTAAAAAATATTTGTTTACCTTTGTGAGTTCTAAAGTGATCCATAAAACGGCCGATATGATAATTTTTTAGTTGCCAAAGAAAAATCCAAAAAAGAACAAATTTAATTGTTCTTGCCAGCCATAAAAAACTTAAAATATTTACGAGAAGAATCATGTGTTATTTGGGTAAGTTTTCTACTATTTTTTGAGCCAAGACTTCCGGTTGCTTAATTTGAAGACCATGAACCGCACCCTCAATAATTACCAAATTTGAATTTTCAATTTTTTTATTAATAAAATATGCCTGATGAATAGGGGTAAGATTATCTTTATCTCCCCAAATAATGGTTGTCGGCGCTTTTATGAAAAATAATTTTTGCGACAAATCCTCCGATATTACTTTTACATAAGTTTCCTTCATAACTCCGGAAACATGCGGGTAATCACTCCTTCTTAAAACAAATTTATAAAAAGTTTTTCTGAACAAATCGTAAAAAGGCAAAAAGGATAGCATTTTAACGGGTTTTGCAACTTTTGATAATATACTTTTAGTTTCAGTTTTTTCCCTAATGCACGCCGCAGAAACTAAAAATAGTTTTTCAACCTTCTGGTTATATTGGATGGCAAATTTAGCAGCAATCGCTCCCCCAAAAGAATGCCCCAGTAAAATAAACCCGTTTTTAAGGTCATCTATATTTTCAGAAAAATCCCCCACCCACTGGACATAATTATCTAAAGACCAAACACTTTGCGGAGCCTGGCTTTTTCCAAAACCGGGCAAATCGGGAACGATGATTTGTAAATTTTCTTGTGCCAAAATTTCCGCGACTTTTTGCCACCGATCAGATTTTGACCCCCAACCATGCAAAATAAGCATCGGCCTGCCGGCACCAAATATTCGGTAATTTATTTTAAGATCGCCAATAATTACCTGATTTTCTGTCATTTCTGGAGTTTTTTAGCCTTAATCACCTTAAACCCGGTATATTTGTGCAACACCTTTGGTACTTTCACACTGCCATCTTTTTGCTGAAATTGCTCTAAAATCGCCGGAATCAGCCGGCTAGTTGCCAAGCCAGAGGCGTTCAACATGTGCACAAATTCATTTTTTTTCTCTTTTTCGTTACGAAATTTTACATTGCCGCGGCGCGCTTGATAATCCAATCCATTGGAGGCGCTACTAACTTCTTTGTAAATGTTCATGCTGGGAATCCACACCTCAATATCAACGGTTTTGGCCATGGCAACACTTGTGTCCCCCGCTGCCAACTTCACTGACTGAAAATGCAAACCCAAACCTTTGGTTAATTTTTCGGCGTTACCCAACATTTCCCCAAAGGCTTTCCAAGAATGTTCGGGCAATGAAAACTGAAACATTTCCACCTTATTAAATTGATGACCACGCACCATTCCCCGCTCTTGGGTTCGGTAACTTCCCGCCTCGCGCCTAAAACAGGCCGAATAAGCAAAGTATTTTAGTGGTAATTCTTTTTCATTAAGCACTTCGTCTTTATGATAATTTCCAATCATCATTTCGCTGGTTGCATTCAAACACGAGCCATCCTGTGTCCAATACAAATCATCGCGGAATTTTGGCAAATGCCCCGAAGTATAGGCGGATTCCTCTTTCAATAAAAATGGTGGCAATAAAAAGGTGTACTTATTTTTTCGGTGAAAATCAATGAAATAATTAAGCAGGGCCCATTCCAAAACTGCGCCATCGCCCCTGTAAACCCAAAAACCTGACCCTGACATTTTCGATCCTCGCTGGTAATCAACAAGTTCCAAATCAGTTGCCAACTGTACATGGTCTTTTAATGTAAATGTAAAATTCGGCTTTTTGCCAAACTGCCTTAAAACTTTATTATTTTCTTTGCCACCGGCCACCACGTCATCGGCAACAATATTGGGTAATTCTGATAATTCTTTTTTTAGCGTCTCTTCTATTTTTTTTATTTCCTCGTCTAGTCTCTTAATTTCACTGCCAATGGTTTTCATCTTCTCAATAATTTCTGGCGTCGGTTTGGTTTTTGAATTTTTATTGCGTTCGGCTTTGAGTATTTCTACCTTGGAAATGGTATGTTTTCTTTCGTCATCTAGAGAAATTATTCTTTCCAAATTAAAATCACCTTCTTTTAATCTTTTCGAAAGCGATTTTTTAATCTCTTCCTTATTTTCCCTAATCTTATTTATATCTAACATATTATTTTTACGTTAATATTTCTAATTTATTTATGATTATCAATTATAACTCAAAATTTAATTTATCACCATAGGCTAATTCGTACGAATTAGCCTATGATTGAAGGTTGAATTTACAAAGAGAAAAATTTGATGAATTCTTTGATGTATTCGCCATTGATAGAATAAAAGTTATTTAAATCTATTTGCCGAGACACCACAAGATTGGCGTTCTTGAGTACCAGTAGGTGCCTGGAAGTGCTTTTAAACGAAAGATTAATAAGTTCGCTCACCTTGCTTACCGTTAATTCTTTTTGATCGATAATATGCTTTATAATCAAAAACCGCCTTTCGTTTCCCAGTGCTTTAAAAATTTTAATCACTTCATTACGTTTCATATTACCATGCAAATCGTGCTTTACCCTGTGCGCCACATAGGCTAATTCGTACGAATTAGCCTATGTGGCGTGATAAAATTATTTACATTTATTTGTTTAAAATTGAAGAATGGTATTTTTCGGGATGGAAAGCCTTGAGTCGATGGATTTTGATGTGGCCCAAGCCCATTTTTTGAAGTGCCACTGCCAATTTATCGGTAAAATGGGTTTG
>CAYJSA010000041.1:0-4953 GCA_964372785.1 uncultured Candidatus Saccharibacteria bacterium | reverse complement strand
CCATTCTTAGCGGAAATTTTTAACACTTCATCGGGCAAAATTCCCAGCACATTTGCCAACTCTTCGACCGATTCTTCAATTTTGGCCTGTGGCGAATCAATTTTATTGACCACCGGAATAATTACCAAGTTTTGTTTTTTTGCCAGCTCAATATTGGCAAGCGTTTGCGCTTGAATCCCTTGCGTAGCATCTACCAACAGCACCGCGCCTTCAACGGCGGCCAGCGAACGCGAAACTTCATATGAAAAATCCACATGGCCGGGAGTGTCCACCAAGTTCAAAATATATTTTGAACTTGGGATTTCAGATTTAAGATTTAAGATTTCAGATTGACTGGATGGCGGTGGATATGTGTATTCCATCCTAACAGGCTTGAGCTTTATGGTAATCCCCTTTTCTTTTTCCAATTCCATGCTGTCCAAAAACTGCGCCGTAATTTTATTGGTGGCAATAGTTTTGGTCGCCTCCAAAAGCCGGTCAGCCAACGTGGACTTTCCGTGGTCAATGTGAGCAATAATACAAAAATTTCGTATATGTTCTTGGGACATTATCCTGAAAATTATTCTAATTATACTAATTGCTCTAATTAACCTAATCAAATACCAATTATTTAAATTTCTAATTTCTAAAATCTGCAAATTGGCAATTTTTTAGAACAATTAGAATAATTAGGTCAATTAGATTAATTACCGTTAAGATTACCTTTTTTCACCCCAAATTTCCAGCCTCTCCGGCTGGCAGGCAATGAAAAAGCGACTGATGTTAATCAGTCGCATGAATGAGTCGCACGCGCCAAAGCGACCTTACGAAACGCCGGCCTGGGCCAGCATCACGCCATACCCCATGTTCATGTAGCAGGCCAAGGGGTCGCCAATTCTGACCGCCGACGTGTCAGAAGTTTCTGGCAAGCCGTGTCTCTCTAAACTGGCCATGAAAAGCCTAAACTTTTCACGGTCCATTTTGGCGCTGTGGGCCTTCAGGATTTGCCTGCCCTGGACCTTGGAATAGATCACGAACACGCTGTGATTGCCGGCCTCGTCACGCAAGCCAAGGAGCGAACTTGGGTTTTCTTTGTCCTCCCGATGAGGGGCAAAAAGAAAGTACAACAACGGCTTTGTTTGGACGCCCTCCAGTACCGCCAACGGCTGGCCATGCGGGCCCTGGCAAATGGCGTTAACCAAGCGCACGATCGTTTCCGAAACCATTCCCTGAACACAGACGGGGTCATCCTCGGATTCCTCGGGAAGACCGGAACGGGCGATAGAATCCCGGCATTCAGCAACAATGGATTCTTCTTCGTCGTCATCGCATTTGTACAACACGGCTCTTCCCTCTTCTTTGTCGTAGAAGAACCAAGCCTCCATTGACCCTTTGTCCCTCAAGACAAGAAGGCCAACCTCGCTCTCGGTGTAGGTGAAACAAACCTTCACGGTGTACCCTCCTTGTGTTTGGGTTAGGTTGGGGACGAAAATAACAACTGGTTTATTTATATATTAAGAAATACTAAGTGTCAACATTTTGACTGTACGCAAAAACCGCTTAAAAAAGCGGTTTTTGCGTACAACAAGCTATTTTCTTCCTCTAAAAAACAAAGCTTTGATTGTTTTGAGTTCTTGGGATTTTAGTAAAAATGAAACAATAAGATAGACAGCACCGCCCGCAACAGCCGAAAATAATAACTGTAAAAATACTCCTAAAAAGGTTTCCAGTCGCACAATATTAAGCTCTACCAAAGCTTGTCGCACAATGAGGGCGGCGGCGGCCGCGGCCGCCGCCGCAATGACTATCTTAGCCAAAGGAAACAAAAGCGCGCGTACCCAAAACACCTTGTAATATTTATACAGTAAAAACAGCAACAGCAAAGATTCGGCAATCCCTGTAATAGAAAACGCCAACGCCAACCCCACTACACTGATATTGCCAATCCCCTGTAATTTCAACCAAAATTGTACTGTGTTGTAAAATGCGCCATGTAAATTCAATAGCCAGACAAAAAACAAACTCATGGCAATATTGAACACCACCGTACCGGCGCTAACGATGGCGGGAATTTTAGTATTATGAGCGGCATAAAATGTTTTGGAAAGTAAAAAAATTAGCCCTTGGAAACACAGCCCAACGGCAAAAACTCCCAAGCAAGCGGCGGTTAAGCGTGTCGCCATCCAATCAAAACGGCCGGTTCCCAAAAGCACCCTTACCACCTGGGCGCGCAACACAAACAACAGCATGCTGGCGGGCACCATTAAAAATAGCAACTGCAAAAAGGCTCCTGAAAACTTGTGCTCAAAACTTTTCACATCTTCCAAATACGCGCGCGATAACGAAGGGAAAATAGCCGTCGAAAGAGAAACTGCCATAACAGAAATAACCATATTGGATAAATTATTGGCCAAATTAAACACCGCCACGCTACCGGTAATCAATAACGAAGCAATTGCCGTGGTAGCTATAGTGTTAATTTGCCCGGCGCCCAACCCAAGCGAACGCGGAATCATCAGTTTTAACGTTTTTATTACGCCGGGATGCCAAAAATCTTGAATCTTAAATCTTAAATCGTAAATCTTAAATCCCGAAAATATTAACGCGGGGATTTGAATGGCCAAATGCAACAGCCCACCCAATAATACTCCAAAAGCCAGCCCAATCAAACCAAACTGCGGAACAAAAAACAGAATGCCCAAGATAATGCCAAGGTTATACATCACGGGCGCCAAGGCCGTTACCAAAAACCGATGGAACACCTGCAAAATACCGCTGACAATATTGCTCATGCCCAAAATAATGGGACTCAAAAACATAATCCGCATGAGCATCACGGTGGTGGCTTGTTTTTCGGGCGAAAAACCCGGGGCAATAAATCTTACAAAAAATGGCGCGAAAATAATAAAGATGCCGCATACGACAATTAAACAGGTTAAAAAAATATTCAAGAGGGCTGAAGCGTACTCCCAAGCTTCTTCTTTAGATTTAGTTAAATAACCGGTAAAAATGGGTATAATGGCGGCGGAAATAGCGCCAAACACCAAAATAAGGGCAATAAAATCTGGAACCGTAAAAGCCGCATAATACACATCCAGTTCGTTGCCGGCGCCAAAACGCCCCGCCAACAATCTTTCTCTAAACAAGCCCAAAAACGCTGAAGCGACGTAACAGGTTCCCAAAATAATGGAAGCTATACCAACCGAGCGAGTTTGAGTATTGAGTAACTTTTGGATCATAAAATCTTAATTTCAAAGCACTGATAAGGGTGATTATGGTAATAACCCAAGTGCGCAAGCTTGGTGAACCCCTTTTTCAGGTAAAACTTTTCCATGTTGTAATCCGTGAAAGAATATGCGTGCAACTTGGCATGCCCATGCTCTTTGGCGAGCTGTTTGGCAAAGGCGATAAACAAGCTGCCCAAGCCCTGCGATTGAAATTCTTTCCGTACCGCCAAGGTTTCAATATGCAATTTATTATTGCGTTCACGCAGGCTCATAATGCCCGCCACCACTCCCCTTTCTTCAATAAAAAAATATTCTCCCTGCTCTATTTGACGGCTAATAAATTCCGGCTGACTCCACACAAAATGGGGAATGTTAATATGCAGTAATTTGGCAATATCTAAAATGTGCTGGCTATGGGCCAAAGTTGCCCGCCGTACTGTTTTATCTGAAACTTGTAAAGATACTTCACGAATAATGCCTATCGGCGTTTGTTCGTCCGATTGGCCCAAGGGATTGTCTTTAATGATTTTCGCGATTAACTTTTTGTCTACTCCCTTGCTGGCTCCCAAAATATTTACACCGATGTCATTAGCATCAACGATGGCCACATTTACGCCGAGTTTTTCAGCAATGTGCCGCGCGACGCCCGCGGCGTCGCGCGGACCTTTGGAAACATAATTATTATACGGCGGAATGGCGTACGGCACTGCCCCGTCGATTGAGCGCGCGCCGTGCCCCGCCACAATGTAAAAAAGGCCCCTAATTCTAAAGACTTTTCCGAGACCGCCAATTATTGCTGCTACAAGAATTCGCGCAACCCCCACTTCTTCAATGGCCAACTGCATAGTTTGGGGACTACCCAAGCCAATGCCAACCGGGGTTTTTAAAACGAATGTTGAAAGGATTTTAGCCAACCAACCTGCTTTTACAGAGGTCAGTGGATACGCCCTGCCTTGTGTTATCGCCACCGCTTTTTCGCTGACAAACAAAATATCGCCCGCCTGCACATGTGGCTTGGCGTATTGAAAAATAATTTCAGAAATATCTTTATCTTCCGGCGTAATTAATTTTGTTTTTACGGGATATCGGGCAAATTTTTTCCCATTTATTTCAATAATTAAATTTTTCCCCTTGTTAGGCAAAATTTCCATAGGTTCATATTAGTATTTTCTACCGTATTTTACAAATTTGACAATGGATTTTATTTTTGGTATTATGATAATGGATAAGCAAGGTGAGTGATTGCTGGTGGCGCAAGCCACTGGAGGAAAGTCCGAACTCCCTCGAGTACCACTATGGTGCTTGATAAAAAAATAGCGGCTAACAGCCGCCTGCAGTAATGCACGAGGTGCGAACAGTGACGCCAAGACCGAAAGGTTGAGGCACCCTTCGGGGTGAGTTTTGCAGAAATGCAAAAATGAAACGGCTAAATCCTTATTGGGTGCAAGAACAAAGCAGAAATTTGGGAATACATACCAATGCTCTGTTAAAAGTAGTTCGCCAGAGGCCCGCTTAGCGGGCCCAGAGCCACGCAGTAATGCCTGGCCCAGATAGATAATCACACTTCGACTCGCTATGCTCGCTCAGTGCAGGCATAATAGTTGAAGAACAGAATTCGGCTTATAGTCTTGCTTTTCCAACAGAGAATTCCATGAAAATGGAATTTTTTGTTGGATATAACTTGCTCTAGTCCAACAAAAAACTCGATTTCATATCGAGCTTTTTGTTTGTATTTTTTCTAAAATTA
>CAYJSA010000040.1:0-5097 GCA_964372785.1 uncultured Candidatus Saccharibacteria bacterium | reverse complement strand
CAACAAAAAACTCGATTTCATATCGAGCTTTTTGTTTGTATTTTTTCTAAAATTAACATTCTAACATTCAATTGAATGTTAGAATGTTAATTTAAAACAATTTCTGGTTTTTACCCTCCCCATCCAAGGCTTCGTTTACCAACCTGTCCGCTTCTTTGTTTTTTTCGCGCGGGATTAGTTTGAACTTTACGTTGGCAAAATCAATTTTTAAATTCCAAATTTCTATGAAAAATTTCTGGATTTTTTCATTTTCAAGTTTGTATTTGCCATTCATTTGATTTACTAAAAGCTCAGAATCACTACGTACTTCCACTTCACTGACCTCAGCGATTTTTTTGCCAAATACCGCTTTAAACTTTTTCAAAGCAAAAATAACGGCCATATATTCGGCATCATTATTGGTTAAATTATCGCCCAAATATTCACCGTACTTATTTATCACCTGCCCCATTTCGTTAACAAAAACCACCCCAATGGCAGCTTTGCCCGGATTGCCCCGCGACCCTCCATCGGTGTATATTACGATATTTTTCATAAGATTAAATTAAAAAATTATGGTTTTCTATCCGCCCAATTTTTATATTTAACTTTTAATTCTTTTATCGTGCTGTCGCCCAAGTTAGAATAAATCAAAAACCAATCGTTGGCAATCCTTTTTTGGGCTATGGCTAGTGAAATATTGCCGGCGCACACCTGTTCAAGCAAATAATTGCCGGTGATATTTTTTTCATAAAATCCCGGGAAAGGCTCGGCGGACTTTGGCCATAAATTAGCAATATCATTGCTGCCACCTAGCGAAAGAGGAATTAAATGGTCAACCTCATAACTACCAAAGGGCAACGGATATTCAATACTGTATTGAGCAAATACTTTTTTCTTCAAACTGACTGAAACATTTCTGACCGTGGAGCTATAGCCCTTAACACAAATAATTTCTTTGGTGGCGTTTTCAAAAATAGCTCCCGGAGTACATTCATGGTCTGGCAAAGGGCCTTGCGCTTGGCAGTCGGTTTCTTGGGTGCGTTGACCGATTTCCAAATCCGCCGGAACCGTGGTCAGCACCGAAGCCAACGTCGCGGTTTGTTGTTTTTCTAGCTGGCGCCTGGGCAAATCTTCGGTTACATACGAATATCCTCCCACTGCCAGTACCAATGCCACAAAAATCGCTGTGGGAATATATTTTAAAAATCTACTTTCCAAAGTATTGATTCAAACAATTTTTAAACTTCTCTAAATTCTCGTTTTTTAGCCTGAACCCCGACGCTTTGGCGTGTCCGCCATACGTGATTAAAAAATCGGCGCAGGTTTTCATAGCATCCACAGAATTTTGCCCTTCATTTAAGCTCCTTACTGAACCACATGATTCAGTATCGCCTTTTTTATAAATAAACGTAGGTTTTTGGTATTTGCCGGCAATAATGGAAGCGATGGGTCCAGCCAAAGTTAAGCGCCACGCCGGATCACCTTCAAAGATAACAGCTTCATCGGGTTTTTGTGAAATTCTCCTCTCAACTTCATCCGCAGCTTGTTTTATTTTAAGTTGTTTATATTGGACTTTGGCAATTAATTTTTCCGCGCCTTCCCTGCATTCCTCTGGATTAGGATTTACTAAAAGCTCATATGACTCATTTTTAAAATCTTTGGATTCCGCGGCGTTAAGGCTGGAAATAATCCTCGAAGAACCACCAGTAGCCACCTCCCCTTCCCCGAAAATATCCACAAATGCTCGTAGCGCCGGACGGAATGTGTTACCCAAAGACCTTAGCCCCTTTTCAATAAATATTTTATTATCTTCAATTTGTGGCACCATATCAGAAATAGTGGCCAAGGCAACTAATTCCAGAAAGCTGTTTTTTAAGTTTTCTGAAAATTTGTCTTTTAGTAACTCTTCACAAAGTTTAAAAGTGACGCCCACATTGGCCAAATAGGTAAATCCAGAATCATCGCCCGCCTGTTTGGGGTCAACGACAACTTTGGCATTGGGGATTTTTTCCAAAACTTCATGGTGGTCAATAATAATAACTTCAAAACCCATTTTGTTTAATCCTTCCACCTCTTTAATGTTGCCAATGCCCAAATCTAATGTAATTAAAAGCGCCGGGGATGAATTTTTCAGGGCTTCCAATGCTTTTTTATTTACGCCATAGCCATCGTTTTCCCTGTCCGGGAACATCGTTAAAAACACTTGTCCGCCCAGAGTTTGTATGGCTTCTTGTAAAATGACCGTAGAAGAAATCCCATCCATATCAGAGTCGCCGTAGATAATAATCCGTTCTTTATTCTGCACCGCTTGGCGTATCCTTTCCGCGGCCTGTTCTATATTTTTTAATTTTTTCATTGTTACTTTTTTAAAACCTCTAACCCCGGTAACTCTTGGCCGCTCAATAATTCAAGCATAGCACCACCGGCAGTTGATACATGATTAAACTTATTAAGTATGCCCTCTTTCTTTAAAAATTCAACGGTTTCGCCTCCCCCAACCACCGAAAACGCACCACTTTCAATAATAGCATGGGCGATAGCGCGAGTGCCATTGGCATATTTTTTTTCTTCAAAGCGGCCAAATGGGCCATTCCAAAAAACAGTTTTGGCGTGTAAAATTTTTGCGGTAATTCTTTTTACGTCTTCAGCGGTCAAATCAAGGCCTTTTAAATTATCTTTTGGGCCCAATACTTTTTCCGGATATTCAAGACGAATTTTTTTTGTGGTAAGTTCTTGCTTGATAAGACCATTGATAATTACCAAATCGGCAAAAGCGGTAAACGGCTCTATAAACATTGCCTTGGTAGAAACTTTTGCTCCTCCAATAATAGCTACCATGGGCCTTGCGGGAGTTTCCATAATTTGCGACAGCACTTTTAGTTCTTTTTGAAGCGCAAAACCCGCCCCATGTGGCAAAAATTGCGAAATACCTGCCACTGAGGCGTGATTGCGGTGACAAACGTCAAAGGCTTCATTAATATAAATATCTGCCAATACTGAAAGTTTTTTAGCAAAATCCATGTCCACCTGCCCTGAACTTGTCGAATGGGTTTCTTCTTTATGGAACCGCACATTTTCCAATAACAAAATCTCACCCATTTTCAACCGCGAAGCCTGATTTTCAACATCCCTGCCCACACAATCAAATGATTTCATAATATCTACATCCAATAACTTTTCAATTCTATCCCTTACTTTATCCAACCTTAAGGTATCTATCACTTTTCCCTCCGGTTCGCCCAAGTGCGTCAGAATGATTATTTTTGCTCTATGTTCAATAAGATATTTTAGCGTAGGCAAGGCTTCTTGAATTTTTGCATCATCTAAAATTTTCCCACGCTCATCAATAGGCACATTAAAATCGCATCTTACCAAAACACGTTTTCCCTTAACATTAAAGTCTTTTACTGAATTCACCCCGTTAGAAGTCTGGGCAAAAAAGAATTTCTAAGAAATTCTTTTTTGCTTGCTCTTTTTAATTTTTAGTGGTTAACCCGCTTTAACCCATTGAACCCCGTTAGAGGTTCACTTTACCCAGGCTTTCCCCAAAACTCCATGACCTCTAACGGGGTGAAGTTTCATTAGTGCGTCCAAACTTCTAACGGGGTTCATTAAAAAAATCCAGGCTCCTATTATCCTATAGGCAAATTGGGCGGAGGACCTCCCTTTCTGTGCTCCACTCTTTCCACCGTTGGAAAAGCCAAACTGCTAATCTTAAAGGGAAAGTGAAACAACGTGGCCATTTCTTCCGCGCTAAAAAACGCGCACCCCGAACTCCTATCAGGAAAGTAGGCGGGGAATCTTAAAACAGCGTTGCGCAACATTCTTCTAGCCCTTAAGAAGACCCTCCTTTTCCTAAGAAGAAAATGCACTTTGGTTCTGGTGGCGCTATCGAACTTCAACTCAGCAGTGCCTGCCTTAAAATGACTTGTGTACGACCTCAATAGCTTTCCACTAGAAGACCTCCAATTATCTCTTTTGGCAATGTATAAACCTCTCATAGTGGTCCTGTAAATCGCCTTTTTCATTTTATCTTCAATTTCAGTAACCGTTGCCCTTTCGCCCGGGGTCATCAACATTTCCCTTTCATCGCTTTCAGAAACATTAGATTCAAGCCACTTATAGGTTGCTTTTTCTCCGGAGCCTTCTTTCTTGGGACCGATAACAATATTGTGCGCAACATCTAACAGGTCTGACCAAAGCGTTTTTTCTTTCTTGACGGAACGCTTGGTTATTCCGGCGATTATTCTTTCCGCTTCTTTTTTAAGAGCAGGCAGACCTTCCCGCTGTTCAGCTGAAGTGATAATATATTGCACCCAATACTGTTCCCCAGGACCCAGGCGCGACATGGCTTCTACCAAAGAATTAATCGGATCAATTCTTTTTTCTTCCGCAGAAATTTTTTCTCCCTGTGGCTCAAAAAATTTCTCGTACGTTTTGATTGGATAGACATATGACGCGTCAGAAATATATTCTTCTCCATAGAGATCCCAATCTTCATTGGGAATATTCTGAGGGACATTTCTTGCATAATCCGGCACTTCTTGTATTTCCAGCTCAGGGTAATGGCTGTAAAGCAAGGATTCCAGTGTTACCCGGTGGTTAGACATAACTCTTGCGTAAAAATGCACGGCTCCTTCAACGCTTGCTATCTCCCAGCTCATCCAATAGGGTGCCTCGCCCAACTCTCCTTCGCACCACAATTCCCTGAAATTGGCGTTATCATGGAGCACACGGAACAGGCTTGCAAAAACATCTTCCATCGCCTTAAGGGGAATTAAAATTTCTTTTGGAGGAATTAATTCCAAAACAACCCACCTGATTTGAGCATATTCAAAATCCCATCCTACCCACCACAGATAAAGCGTTCTTAACTCCATAGAAAGAAATAAAGGAGCGAAAATCCACCACCACGGCCTTAAAAAGGGTATCAAGAAAACCACCAGCATGGCAAAAATCCACCAAAAAGGTTTAAAGACGTGATCGTATGGCCAGACTACCCAAAAGAAATATTTATTAAAATCTATCATCTTACTTTAGGTTAAAATTGGGGATTCCAAATTTTAATCGTTTTAACGGCTTCAAAGACAGTCGGAAAGTAATTTAACACAATTA
>CAYJSA010000039.1:0-5112 GCA_964372785.1 uncultured Candidatus Saccharibacteria bacterium | reverse complement strand
AAAAAAACAGCCCGAGCGGGCTGATTTTTTGCGCAGAATAATTATTTTTACAACTCCACTCCCAACTTTTCCTTAATCACTTTTTTCATCCTATTTAAATCGTGTTTCATCATGGTAAATTCCGTTTCCAAGGCAGTAGTCCTGCTCGAATATTTATCAAGTGCAGTCATAATTTTATCAAACTTCTCACTAAATTTTAAATCAAGTGCTTGGATTTTTTTGTCTACTGCATTCAAAATAACTACGGTTTGTTCGCCGAGCAATTCTTTAACGCCTTTTAGATGGGTATCTAGTAACGCTTGGATATCTTTTTTTGTCAGTGTAGCCATGGCGTAATTATACTCCTTCAAATAATCGTGTCAAACTTTGGTAATAAATTCTGATAGCTCTTTTTTCTTTTCCTCCAATAAATCTATTGTATTAGTTTCAATGGTTAACCTGAGTAAAGGCTCGGTGTTTGATGGCCATGGAGGCTATTTAATAACTCCACATTTGGTCTAAATCCCTGTTTTTCGGCTACAAATTTGCAATAATTTCTCAGCTCACACTCTGTGTGAACCTCCAAATTCTATCAAATTTTCGCTCGAAAAACATAAATTTATCCTCAAAAGCGAGTTATTAATCAGCCTCTTAATTAAACCCACCAATCTTTGTATTCTACGATCAAGTCGCCTAAATCTGCTTTATAATCCCTTATATAGATACTCTTTGTAAATCTTCTGGGATAAAGCATACATATTTTCCCGATACTCATTGGGAATGGTTTTTTGATACAGCTCACTTTTTTCGCCAGTGTAGTGCAATAGTTTGTTTAGATAAAAGACACAATCTTGTTTATTGGGTCCAGAGGCGTATCCGCGCATTTTTGCATCGGTCCCTGATCTTCGCACCTGTACAAACAAGTTCCCGTCAAATTGGAAATAGGTTGCGTCTCCGGTAAATTTTAAATCCTGCAAACGGGAAAAATCTACGCCTGGCAACGCTTCTGTTAAAACCCCCCGCACCTGTGCCATAGTTATTTTTTTATCGCGCAGAGCCAGTGTCATGGCAAGGTAAAACGTATCGGCTTTATCGCGCACAACTTCTCCAGCCTCTTTTTCTTGGAGTAGCTTTATGGGGTCGGGCTCGCTTTCGTTGTAATAAATAATATCGTCCCTGACATATTGGGTGCTTTTAATCCCAGTCTCACCAAACATTTCTTCTAAGTATTCTGAAATAAGTTTTTTGTTTTCAAACAAGTAAGCGGCCAACGCGGTGGCAATGACACTTGCTTCACCAGCGCTTTTTTCTCGCATGGCGAAAGCTTTTCTTTTTTTAGTTTTGCTTTCAATAAAATCTTCAAGACCGGTAATCATTCCCCCACTCTCTTCCCCTCCAAAAACCATGCGTGGGTCAATGCCCAAGTTTATTTTTTCGCCGTAAATATTTTCTATGACTACATCTTGACCGGGGTTTTCTAAAATTTGCTTTTCTACTTTTTTAATCACCGTAGCAATTTCTTTCATGCCCACCGGAACCGTCACTACTTTTATGCTATGGTGCTCCGCCCATTCGTCCCAGCAACGCGAAGACGGTGTAGTCACCACAATAAACCGTGGGTGATTTTGTAAAATGCCTTCTTGCTGTAATTGCTTGACATAGTAATCCATGATTAAAAAGAAACTATATGTGGGATTATATACCACAAAAATTTTCTCTTCGCTGGTTTTCATGTATTCTAAGCCCAAGTGCTCTAAAAACGGAATTTTAGCATGCGACTCTACTTGGCCAATAACCAGCCGATCACCATCGGGGTCGGTAATTAATACCACATAACCAAGCGGCTTATCTTGCAAATCTTTTTCAAAGCTGGCTGATTTTACCACGTCAATCAAACAAAAATCACACGACAAATCAAAAAATTCTTTGACACTGGTTTTGGGATTCTGTCGCCAGATTTTCCCAATGCCATGGAAAAACGGGTCCTCTTCTTGGTTGCGCCAGTCAAAGACCGGTAAAATTCTTAAATAATCTAAAATGGGCAACATGGCCTTATACATGCACCCCCCCACCACGTCATACATGATTTTAAATCCATTCGCACCGGCTCTTTGGATTAAATCCAAATTAATATCCTTGGCTACGGTTTTTCTTAGGTAATCAGCATACATCTGGTAACCATTGAAGTCTTCGGTAATATACGGATTATTTCTGGGGGCTAAGGCGATAGTATAACCTTCCGGACTTTCCTTAGCCTGCTTAATGACACCTTTAATTTTTTCAATAAATCGCAGTGACATTTCGGGCAAAAATTGGCTACCCTGATTTTCCAAATCTTTGGTGGCAATTTTACTGCTGATGGCATGGCTGGAAGTAACAAATTCCCCGCCGTCGTAGTCAAGCATAAAAATTAAAAACGAAACCATCCACACGGGAATGGTCTGCCGGCCAAATGGCAAATGTGAATAAATCCCTAAATGCGCTTGAATGCGGGAAATAAGATCAATGTATTTTGGGGTATTGTAACGCACCTCTCCGGCGGTTATTTTATGAATCTGGCCCCTAATATCATCTTGCAGTACCAAGGCCTTACCCAGCGTAGCGAGCGCCACCCCCATTTGATTGATGGGAAAGCGAGTATCCCAGTAATACAAAATGTTCTGCGGGCCGCGGATGCCCCCCGTTGAAACTTTGGCTTCTTTTTCATAGTTGGCCAGCCAGTCTTCCAGTTTCAGCTTTTCTATTAGTTCCTTGGTTAGGTTGATTTTTATTTCCCCGTCGTTATCTAAATCAATCAGCGGGGAATGTTTGATTTCCTCGGGGGTAAACTTTTCAGCTAACGCAAGGTACTCTTTTTTTAATTCCTGTAATTCTTGTTCCCTGTTCATAGTTTTATCTTAGATTGATACTTGTTGCAGTATGGCATTTTACTCTTGCATTTTCAAGGGTAATCTGTTATTATTTACCCATGAAACCCCGTTAGAAGTTAGGATAAAATAAGGGAAATTCTAAGGGGGAAATGTGATTTAGCAATAAAAGTAATAGGTGCAAGTAAAAAATAATTTTTTATGCAAAAATTATTTTTGCCCAGACTTCTAACGGGGTGAAAACGTACGAATTAACCTATATCATCTCATCGGCAATGACCCAAGAAGACGCTGGCGCTGTGGCAAAAGAGATTGAAACCTTTATCCGAAGCAAAGAAGGGGTAATTTTAAAGTCTGAAAAAACCAGCACCCAAACCCTCGCTTATCCGGTTAAAAAACAGAGCTCCGGTTATTTTTTTATTTTAGAATTCCAAACAGCGGAAAACAGTATTAAGGAAATTAAGGGGATGCTGGAAAAAGACAAAAAAATACTAAGGCACTTCATGTTGATCAAAAAACCGGTGAAGATAATGAAAGAACGAAGAACCAGGAAGCCATTATTCACATCAGAAAAAGAATCTACGGTCAAATTCCCCCTATCTGAATCTAAGGCTAAAAAAGCAGAAAAACTAAATCCGGTTGATTTAGATAAAAAATTAGACGAAATTTTAAGCGAGTAAAAAGCACATGAACCCCGTTAGAAGTTTGGCGAAGGAAACAGGAATTCTAATAGGGTAAATATGAGTTAAGAATAAAATTAATAAGTGCAAGCAAAAATATTTTATGTTTAATAAAATATTTTTGCCCAGACTTCTAACGGGGTGAATTTCAATAAAGCTTTTATTTTAGGAAACATCACGCGCGATCCGGAATCCCGTGCCTTGCCATCGGGTATGCAAGTAGTAAACTTCGGCATTGCCACTAACAGGTTTTATACAGACCAATCAGGGCAAAAAAAACAGGATGCTGAATTTCATAACGTTGTGGCATTTGGCAAAGTGGCGGATATCGCGATGCGTTATTTAACCAAGGGCGGATTGGTATTTATTGAAGGTCGGATCAAAACCTCAAGCTGGGATGATAAGGCCACTGGAGTCAAAAAATACAAAACTGAAATTATTGCCGAAACCATGCAGTTGGGACCAAGGCAAATGGGAACAGGCGCTCCGACCGCAAGTTCAGGAGGATACAGCAAGCCTTACTCAGCGCCAGCAAGCGAGATAAACAATATGCCCAAAGCTGAAGAAATTCCCATTATTGAAGAAAATGCCCCGATGACCAACTTCGTAAGCACTGAAGAACCGAAGGGCGATGAGAATTCTGAAATCGACGTGAAGGACATCCCGTTTTGAAATTAGTCCAATTAACCTAATTATACTAATTGACCTAATCAAATACTAAATCCCAATTTTAGAATAATTAGAGCAATTAAAATAATTAGAATAATTCACATAAAATGGTTTGCTACTTTTGCCAAAAAAATATTGACGACGTTGATTACAAAAACACTGAATTGTTGATGCGGTTTGTTTCCGGTTTTTTTAAAATAAAACCAAGGAAAAAAACGGGGCTTTGCACGCATCACCAGCGCATGATTGCCACCGCAATCAAACGGGCTCGCCAGATGGCAATGATGCCGTATACCCCTCGATGATTTAAGATTTAGGATTTAAGATTTAAGAATACGCATACTAAAAAAGACAGCCCTTCGACAAGCTCAGGGCTGTTTTTCGTTACTGCAGAAGTGAATTTCCATATCCTCCCCTCCGTCACCCATAGGGTAAAGACTTTTCCACCTATGACAGTAAGGACATCTGACTTTGTAGTGCTTCATGCAAAAAACTAACATCAACGCCGAGTAAAAAACCCAAACGCAAAAATCGGAAAGTCTATGCATGGACTTTACCTCCCAGAAAGAACTCAAAGTAAATTATGATTGCTGGACTGCCGCGGTTTTTATCTTTTTAATAGCTTCTGGATGTTCTTTTAAATAATTTTTTGCGGTTTCGGTGCCCACTCCCATTTTTTCACCGTCTAAAGTAAAAGTGTTACCCATTTGTTTTATCATTCCACTGGCTAATCCCGCACGCAATGCATCACCGGATTTTGAAATCCCTTCATTATAATAAATATCAAATTCAGCCACCCTGAATGGAGCCGCCACTTTATTTTTTACCACCTTGGCTTTTACTCTATTACCAATAATTTCATCTCCTGATTTTATTTGGGCAGTTCGAGCTAAGTTCACCCTTACCGACGCATAAAA
>CAYJSA010000038.1:2289-5212 GCA_964372785.1 uncultured Candidatus Saccharibacteria bacterium | reverse complement strand
GCCCATATTTTTTGCCATCGCCAAATTTTGTTCATTAATATCAATAGCAATCACTTTTACGGCTCCATAGTTTTTAAGTAACGCGACCGCAAAAAGCCCAATAGGGCCCATGCCCAAAATTGCTACGACTTGCCCTTTTGGCGAGAACTTACTGACCGCATGAACCGCATTACCAAACGGATCCATAATGGCGCCGATTTCCGGTCTGATGGAATTTATGTTTATTAAAAAAAGGTTTCTGGCGGGAACTTTCACAAATTGGGCGAAAACACCATCCGTTGAAATTCCCAAAATCAATTCATTAGTGCATACATTGTTTTCCCCAATCTTGCATTGGTAACAATTGCCACAAGTTATGTGAGAATCTCCGGAAACCAAACTGCCAACCTTGATATTTCCACCATGCATGGCCTCAACCCCTGACCCAACTTGTAGCACTTGGCCCAAAAATTCATGTCCTAAAATTCTAGTTGTTCCCCCTCTTTTTTCAAGCGTGCTATGAATTAAATCTTTAAATACCTGGCGGTTCCAAATGCCCCGGTCAGTGCCACACATCCCCGCGTATTGGATTTTTAAAATAACCGAAGTAGCATCTTGGGGATTTATTTTTTCATCCAAAACCGGCATGGAAATTTCGCGCTTGATAAAACCGCGACTGGCCTCCCAACCGTCCTGTTTTATATCAAATGTTAGCCCCCAAATAATATCTGCCATAAATCAGTTAATTTTTTCTTCCAACCATCAGCGCCTCGTCTCCTCTTAAATAATCTTTTATTATACATTCAACTTTAGCACCCAACGTTTTCTTGTACAATGCTTGAGCAGTTGGATTTTCTTTGCGAACGCTTACTATTACCATTTTCAGTTTAGATTTCCTTTTTTTGAGATACTTTTTAACTTCCGATAAAGATTTTAAAATTAATGCAATCCCCACGCCCTTACCCCTAAATTTTTCTGCAACCGCTATTTGTTCTAACTCAAAAACCGCTTCTTCTCTAAATCCCCCTTTTTCTGACCATAGAATATAACCTACAGTTTCTTTATGCAACTTGGCCACAAAATATTGCGCGCGGGGAAATGCTAAAAAATTACAGCCAACCCAGCGCTTAGCTTTTTTAATATCTTTAAGTTGAGAAAAATTTTCAGAAACTATTTTCGAAACCGACGATAAGTCTCTATTCTTTAATCTTTTTATTTTTAAATTGTCAGACATATTACTATTTACTTAGTTTATTAATGGTTTTAATCATCGCCGGTAGTTTTTTAAAACTTTCGGTGAACGCATTCATCGCAGTAGTTCCGCGGAGGGCATACGCGGGATGGAGCATGGGAGCAACTCGTAAATCTCCCGCTTTAAATAACTTCCCCTGGTCACGACTAATTTTGGCTTCCGGCAAAAAGTAATTCATTGAGAACCTTCCCAATGACACAATTATTTTTGGTTTAATAATTTCAATCTGACGAGTCAAATAGGGTTTATACACTTCAATTTCTTCTGGCAGTGGATCGCGGTTTTCCGGAGGTCTGCGTTTTACGATATTGGTAATATACACGCTTTCTTCTTTCCACCCAAGTTCACGAATACACTTTCTCAAAAGCTGACCGGATCTGCCCACAAACGGCCGTACCAACTCATCTTCCAGCGCTCCGGGGGCTTCACCAATAAACAGCACTTCACAATCCGCATTTCCTTCACCAAACACCAGGTTTGTTTTTAAGGGCAGATTTTTATTCTCTGCCATTTCCTTCTTTAAACTTTCCAGTTCTTCAACTTTATTCATATTACAGCATTATACACGTTAATTTACTTTTTCAAAAACTTCTTTCCTTTTATTTTTTCGGGTAAATAAGACTCTGCTGAATATTGCTCATACCCTTTTGAATATTTTAAATCCTTCATCAGTTTTGTTGGAGCATTTCGTAAATGCAGTGGCACAGGCAAATTACCCGAGCTTTTTACTTCTTCCATTACTGCACCATAAGCATTATAAGCACTTCTATCTTTTTTACACTGACACAAATACACCACCGCGTGCGCTAAATTTATTCCACATTCGGGTAAACCAATTATTTCCACAGCCCGAAATGCCGAGTTAGCCACTACCAACGCTGTGGGCTGGGCCACGCCAATATCTTCTGAAGCAAATATCACCATTCTACGGGCAATGAATTTTGGATCTTCACCAGCCTCAATCATCCGCGCCAAATAATAAAGCGCCGCGTCGGGCTGGCTGGCACGCATACTTTTAATAAAGGCTGAAATGGTATTATAGTGTTCGTCGCCTGCTTTGTCGTAGCGTAAAAACGCTGATTGCAACGTATTTTTTAAATTTTCCAGAGTTATTTTTTTATATAAAGCCCGCGTGTTTTCCAGCATAGTAATGGCTTGGCGGGCGTCACCGTTAGCCATGTTCACCAGCCATTCGGTTGATTTTTTATCTATTTTTATACCGGTCTGTTTAATAATACTTTGCATATTTTCATCCGAAAGTTCGTTCAACACAAAAACCCTGCATCGTGAAAGTAGCGCCGAAATAACTTCAAAACTGGGGTTTTCCGTGGTAGCGCCAATCAAGGTAATTTGTCCCCGTTCAACATACGGAAGTAAAAAATCCTGCTGGCCTTTATTAAACCGGTGGATTTCATCTAGAAATAAAATTTTGGGTACTCCCCATGAATTTTCTTCCAGTACTTCTTTAATATCTGCCTTTCCAGCTGACACGGCAGACAATTCATAGAGTTTCGCATTCACATTTTTAGCGTAAATTTTAGCCAGCGTGGTTTTACCTACACCCGGCGGCCCCCATAAGATAAAAGAAAACAAATGTTTTTGCTGCAGGGCAACATACAAGGGTTTGCCCTTGCCCACCAAGTGTTCTTGCCCCACAAATTCTTCCAGTGTTTTTGGTCTGATTTTTGAAGC
>CAYJSA010000038.1:0-2189 GCA_964372785.1 uncultured Candidatus Saccharibacteria bacterium | reverse complement strand
GAAAATATCAGTAAAGAAAAAATTATTGACATCGTTGAACAAAAACTTACCGCGTTTGATACCACTCCAATTGTTTTTAATTTGGAAAAAGAAATTCCTCCGGCTACCAAGGAAAAACTGACTCCCCTTTTGCCTTTGGTAAAAAAAATTGCTGACATAGAAAGCGTAAATTTTTACTATCAAAACCATGTCTGGAAGGTTGGCGGCAAAACCCTTGCTACCTGGATTACCCTGAGACCCAATAATACAATAACAATTGATGATAAAAAATTAGCGGGCTTCCTTTCTGTGTCTATGGAACCGTTTATCAATAATCCACCCCAAAACAGCCGGTTTAAAATAGGGAATGGTCCAGACGCGAGCAAGGCCGGCTTTGGCGCCTTGCCCGTCTCTAACTTGATAGAAGTTTCACCCGGCAAACCGGGTGAAGCGGTGGACGTTGAAAAAATCGTAACGTTTGTTGAAACGGTGCTTGCAACAATGCAGCAGGAGACGGCAACCATAGCTAATATTGGCCCAACACTAAAAATAAATGATTCAGAAATTACTTTTAGCGCCAAAAATAACACCGTTAATATTCCTATTATCATTACCACCGCACAGCCCGCTATCACCCAAAAAACTATTACGCAATACTCCATTAAAGATTTAATCGGCACCGCAACCACTAACTTTGCAGGTGGAAGCTTAGACCGCCAGCATAATATTGAAGTGGGTGTTTCTAAAATAACAGGGGTGCTCATTGCCCCAGGCCAAGAATTTTCAACGGTCAATGCCATTGGAGCTATTAGCGAAGAAGCTGGTTTTGTAAAAGAGTTTGTTATTAACCGAGAACAAACAGTTAAGGAGTTGGGCGGAGGGTTATGTCAGCTATCAACAACCCTTTTTAGAACTGTGCTAAACTCCGGCTTACCGATCACAGAACGAACTAACCACAAATATGTTATTCCTTATTATGGCCCAGGACTAGACGCCACGGTATACGGCCCGCACCCTGATTTTCGTTTTGTAAACGATACAGGGAATTATCTTTTACTCCAAGGAATCACAAAAAATAACCAGGTAACCTTTGAATTATATGGCGTCAAGGATGGACGCATTGCCACTATTTCCAAGCCAGAATTGTATGATGAAAAACCGGTTCCGCCAAATCGCAATATTCCAAGCCCGGACCTTTACTTGGGTCAGATACAATGCACAACATCAACCTATAAAGGCATCACCGCTGATGCCACCTACACGGTAACTTACCAAGACGGCACAATAAAAACTCAAGTGTTTCATAGCGTATACCAGCCTTGGCCTAAAGTGTGTTTGATTGGCACGTTGCCAAATCCACCACTGATAACTACTTTTCCTAATCCATAATTAAATTAAAAAACTATGTCAAAAAAAATCCCCCAGTGTCAGCGAGTGACTCTAGAGGACATGGCACAAGATTGCATCTTGGCCCTAGAAACCGGTGGGGTTATCGATTTCCACCACCATCCAGTCCGCACCTACGGCAAGGTTTTCCGTGAACGGGAGACCGGGAATTTCCTTGCGGACCAGCCACCAGAATAGTTGTTCGATCCCCTGAACATCTTCTGTGAGCTTCCCGCGCCCCAACGCGACCTGCTGGCTAAGCTGCAAGACAGCCACGCCCTCTCCGGGTGCAAGGAACTTGTCACCAAGGCGAAGGTTTGTCCCTGAGGTTTCCCGCAGGTTGCACAAAATGACATACAACCCCCGCAATCCTTCTGGCAAGGGGCCATGCCGTGCATTCGTTGCGTACGGCGGGTCATCAAGAGGATAGTTTTCGGTATCCATCCTCCTGGCCTGCATCAGCAGGTCTTCCAAAAATTCCAATCCGGAATACATCCAGACACCTCCTTGTTGGCTGGAGCCGAAGCTCCAGTGTTGCCAAGTTTTGACCCTAGTTTAATTTATAGTTTAAAAATAAGCTTTTGTCAACAAAAATTGACTGTTTGCCCTGCCCTTGCCAGTAATTATCGGTTTATTTGCCAAAAACCACCAATTAACCGGTTTTGGGGTTATTTTCGACACGCCACAAACACGCCACGAAGCTCGTGGCGTGTTCACTAGATGTCAAAAAACACTTTCCGTGGTGGCTATTTGTCGCACAATAGATTTGTGGTGGACCCAAGCGGGCTCGAACCGCTGACCTCTAAGATGCCATCTTAGCGCTC
>CAYJSA010000037.1:0-5252 GCA_964372785.1 uncultured Candidatus Saccharibacteria bacterium | reverse complement strand
TGTCCCCGCCTCTTCGGCGGGTCGCCGATGAGGCGACTACCATTAGACGACCCCGCAAAGTTACTTTTTAATTTCTTCGGCCAACGCACTAATTGTCCCCGCCTCTTCGGCGGGTCGCCGATGAGGCGACTACCATTAGACGACCCCGGAATGTAATTTATATATTACCATAACTTTTACATTTTTCAAGAATAATTGTAGAATAGTAGAATACAAATCGAATGAAAAAAATACACCTTAGCTTCATCTTAACATTGGCACTTTTATCTGTTGCCGGTTTTGTTTTTGCTAAAACGGATATTTCTTTATCACAAACCGATATCACATTCTCACAAGATAATATTATTGAAGGAAATTCGGTTAAAATTTATGCCAGAGTTTACAATCTTGGCGATACAGATGTTTTGGGCCAGGTGGTTTTTATAGATAATGGGAAAGAACTGCCTAGCCCCCAGCCGGTGTCTTTAAAGCCTGGTACTTATGATGATGTATTTATCAATTGGAAGCCTTTTGCCGGAACTTACAACATAGAGGCTAAAATTACCGGCATCAGTCCTGCAGACGAAGAATTAAGCAATAATAGCGTTAAAAAACAGGTTTTTATTGATTTAGACACCGATAAAGACGGCATTGGAGACAAAAAAGACCCCGATATCGACGGGGACGAGTTGCTAAATGACAAAGAAATCGCCATTGGCACCAATCCAACTAAACCGGATACTGATGGTGATAAAGTAAACGACAACAAAGATGCTTTTCCGTTGGATAAAACCAAATCGGTCAGCGAAGCCAATATTTTTGAAACTAATAATACTGAAACCAACCTTACGGACTCGGGGAAAGTTGCTGGTACCAGCGATAAAAATAATACTAATTCTATTTACTACAAGTTGACAAAAGGCAATGGCGAAAAAATAACCTTGGATGAAAAAAAATTCCCCCTTTCCCTACTTAGCTCTGCGGCATTATTTTTTGGAATAGATAAAAACTACATTTATTTTGCGGCTGCAGTTTTACTATTGATAATTATTTTATTCTTACTGAACCTTAGGAAAAAGAAGAAAAAATACTAATCCCCTACTTGCTGGTTAAGTCTACAACCGCCAGCTCCAGAGGGAGTTGCAAAATAGTTGCGTACTTCATTTTTTGTTCGGCATCAATAAACGCTTCTAGCATTTTTTGAATATCCTTCTCCCCCAAATTAGCAGTTTGGGTTTTTATTTTTTCAATTTCTTCTTCTGACAAGCCTGAAGTTGCGGAGTTTAAAAATTCCAGACTGATTTTAGCTAACAGCGCCTGCCTTACATAAAAAACCAATGTTTTGGTAAATTCCTGTAAGTCAACACCTTCGTTTGCCATTTGGTTGATATGTTCCACGGCCGTTTTGGCATCTTGTCGCACAATAGAGTCTATGAAACCGGCGATTTGCGCCACTTCCACAATTCCCAACAAATCCTTTATCTCCTTGACGGTTATTAACTTATCCTGGCCGGTAAAATTAATACATTTATCAAGCAAAGATTCAGCATCCCTAAAAGACCCTCGCGCGTTTAACGCAATTAACGGCAAAACCGCCGGTTCAAATTTAATCCCCTCTTTTTTCAAAATAAATTCCAGTTTTTTAATAATTTCAGTAGCGTGTAGTCTTTTAAAATCAAACCGCTGGCATCGTGAAATAATTGTGGGTATCATTTTATGGGCTTCGGTGGTGGCTAAAATGAAAATGGCATGGGCTGGTGGCTCTTCTAAAGTTTTCAGTAAGGCATTAGAAGCCGGTTTAGAAAGCTGATGACATTCGTCAATGATGAAAATTTTATACTTTGATTTTACTGGAGCAAATTTTATGCCGTCTATCAATTCGCGGATATCATCCACGCCGGTGTGGCTGGCAGCGTCAATTTCTATTAGATCCAGTGATTTTCCTGCTGTTATTTCTTGGCAAGAGTCACAGGAGCCACAGGGCAGGCTTTTGGCCTTAGACTGGCCTGCCTGCGCAGGCAGGCAGTTTATGGCCTTTGCAAGAATGCGGGCCATGGTGGTCTTTCCAGAGCCCCTGGGACCGCAAAACAAATAGGCATGCGAAATCGAGCCAGATTCTATGGAGTTTTGAAGGGTTTTTACAACGTGTTCTTGACCGATAACTTCGCCAAACCCTTGCGGACGATATTTGCGGTATAAAACGACATTTTCCATATTATTTCTTAAAAACCAAAAATTTATCACCGGTGAAATTCCAAATTGCCGCCACCATGGCTGAAAAAACCACGCTTGATTTTACCCAGAGTGCCGAACTGATAGCAAACTGCGGACCCAAAATATTTGTTAAGTAATGAAACACTGACACATCTATTGCCAGCCCCACTAACATTATAGCTAAAAATTTTACCAGTTCAACATGCCAGTTTTCACGTTCGGGTTTTTGAAATGTCCAATATTTGTTCCCCGAATATTTAATCAGGGTTGATATAAAAAAAGAAATGCCTTTTGATACTAAGGGAAATGGAATAATAACCGCCAACAAAAAATCAAAGAATCTGGCGTCAACAACCGTGGCGAACGCGCCAACTAAAATATGCTTTGCGCCCTGAAAAACAAAAAAGAACTTTTTGCCTATCAAAGAAGCTATCCATAAACAAACCAGCGCGAGAAGCGGCAGGGCAGTCCAAAGAAGCGCGCTGTGGAAAAATCCCATGCGCACTCCCCCGCTAAATAAAAAATCTTTCACTAAAAAGCTTACGGTCCATCCGCAAAAAAGACTGAAAAAAATATCGACTTTGTCCATATTAATATGTTAAGAATACCACACTCTTAACATTTTTACCAAATTCTGTTAAAATGCTCTTATGTTGGACAATAAGATAAAAATCTATAATACGCTTACTGGAAAAAAGGACCTGCTCAAGCCCTTAGAGGGGCGACAAGTTAATCTTTTCGTATGCGGGCCTACGGTTTACGATTTTTCTCATATAGGCCACGCCAGAACTTACATTATTTTTGATTGCTTTGTAAAATATTTAACCCACCTTGGTTTTAAAGTTTTTTATTTACAAAATATCACCGATGTAGATGATAAAATAATCGCCAGAGCACGAGAGAAGGGTGTTTCATCAATGGATTTAGCTAAGGCTTTTGAAAAAGATTATTTGAAAGATATGAAACTGCTTGGCATAGACAGTGTCAAAAAATACGCGCCGACAACGAATTATATTCCAGAAATCATAAGCCAGATAGAGCGGCTTATGCAAAAAGATAACGCCTATAAATTAGAAGATGGAATTTATTTTGATATTAGCAAGTTCAAAGGATATGGGAAATTATCAAATAGGACTGCTTTGCAGGCAGAAGATTCTGTTTCAAGAATAGATTATTCAACCCTCAAGAAAAATCGCGGAGATTTTTGCTTATGGAAATTTAATCAGGGAGAAAATGGCGAGCCTTCCTGGCCCAGTCCTTTTGGCCAAGGCCGCCCCGGCTGGCACATTGAAGACACTGCAACCACAGAAAAGTTTTTTGGCGCACAGTATGACATTCATGGTGGTGGTAGAGATTTAATGTTTCCTCACCATGAAGCCGAGATCACCCTGATGGAAACCATTTCAAGCAAGGCTCCATTGGCAAAATATTGGATGCACACAGGATTTCTGACCATTAATGGCCAAAAAATGTCAAAATCATTGAATAATGGAATAACCATTGATGATTTCTTAAAACGATATCCTGTTGAGCAATTGAGGTTTTGGATAGCCAAAAATTTGTGGCACTCCCCTATTGATTATTCAGATTCTATGATGGTTGAAGTAAAATCTTCCCTTGAAAAAATAGAAGAATTTTTACGGAAGATAAAGAACGTCAAGAACGTGCGAGCCGGTAAAAAAATCGATGTTAAAAAATTACAAACGGATTTTTATAGTCAATTAAATGACGATTTTAATACCCCAAAGGCATTCGCAGTAATTTTTAGTTTTATAAAAGAGACGAATAAGCACTTGGATGAGAATTTGGTGGGCAAAAAAGATGCCTGGCAAATTTACACCTTCTTTGAGGAAATAAATGAAATTTTTGGAATTTTTGATTTTAAAAATTTAAAAAAATCCACCGTACCTGACCAGGTGACCGCATTACTGCAGCAACGCGAGGATTCTAGAAAGGCGCAGGATTGGCAAAAAGCCGATGAAATGAGGGCTGAAATAGAAAAATACGGATTTGTTGTAGAAGACACTAGTGATGGCCCCATAGTAAAGAAAAACTAGGAATGAAAAAATGTGACGCCCCCGAGCACAATTGCTGCGGGGGCTTTGTTCATTTGAGGCGACTGATAGCCGATGGGGTGGCCGCATTTTGATCGGCAGTGGCCACATTGAAACCGGTTTGCCAGCGCCTTCCGGACCACCAAAGGAATCGATATTTTTCCTCACAGGTGGTTTCGTCCACTTCCGCCTTTTTGTGGAAGTAGACCTGCATGGTTTTGCCATCTACCTTTTCTTTCCACACCTCCGGAATCTGGTCCTGCTCTTCCATGAGCAGTTTCAGGTCTTCCAGACCGAGCACAATCCATTCTTTCGTTTGGGCGCCGACTTTCAAGCGTTTAACTTTTTCCGGGCCACTAATGGTTGTTTCGTTGCCCTCAAGGCAGTTCACAAGTTCCAAACACCCTCTTTCAATGAGCTGTCCCATGATCCCCCCTATGCAAAGGTAACTGGATTGTACCCTTCTAAGTTTAAGTTATCTAATCTAGGGAATTTGTCAAATTTTTGTAAGTAAAAAGCCGGAGTTTAAAACTCACAGCTTTGATCAGCCCAGGGGTCTTTCTTATCGGCCAAATGTGGCGTAGGCCACGATGATGAGGACGATGGCTAACACCACAAGCCCCGCACCGATGGCATAGTAGACCAAGGCCCGTTTCGCGTTGACTTTTTTGACGGGGTCGCCAGTTAGAGGGTCTACTTACTCCCCTGCTTTGACGATAAACAGATCCTTCTTCACTCCGCACTTGCACCGAAGATAGTGTTTGTCGCAGGTGCGACACCACGCAGTGCTGAACGGGGCCCCTGGCGTCAGAAAAATCCTGCGCAACTTTTCATCGCAATCCGAACACGGGCATTCGTCAAAGGTTTTCTGGCACGTGCTACAAATCATGACTTTCCCTCCTTTCAAGGGTAAATAGACTAGATTTATCCAGTTTTCAAGGGGCGAACATAAGACTACGCTTATTCTTTAATTATATAATTATAAGTAAATATTGTCAATACTTT
>CAYJSA010000036.1:0-5332 GCA_964372785.1 uncultured Candidatus Saccharibacteria bacterium | reverse complement strand
ATGCCACTTTCTTTATGACCCGGTACGGCGCAATAAAACTGAAATGTGCCTTTCTGGCTCGCGGTGAATGTAACCGTTGCGTCCTTCCCATAGGTAAAAAATTGATTTACGCCAAGCTCATCAATCGTAAACGTATGGGGGGAGTCATCGCTCGTTAACTTAATTTTGACGGTTCCTCCCTGTTTTACCGTTATCTCTTTCGGAGAAAAGCCGTAGTTGAATCCTTTTATTGGTATGGCGTCTTCGGATAAAGAAGGGGCTGTATCTGACGTGTTGTTGACATTTTGTTGAATATTCTCGAGTGCGGCGCTATGCCTTGAACTTTTATAAATAAACAAACTGCCCAAAATAAGCGCTATCAAAATCACTACGATGATTATCTTGCTGTTCTTCATAGCCCGTGATTCCCATCTGATCCCGCGCCGCCGTGAGTTTGGTGGCCAAGAGCGTTACCTTTACCGGTTGCCAAGAGATAGTCCTCAAGCACTCCCTTCGGATACCAAATACCGGTCCAGCGATACGCCTCGCCTTTGAGCTGTTCATCGGTGTATTTATCGCCGTAGGTTGCGATCATGTATCGGAAAAAACCCTGCCAGGCAAACGAGTGAGCACAGCCACAACGAGAAATTGGGGTGACATTGTTCGGCCCGCCGCAACAGTAATTACAGGTAAATGTATTGGTCAACCCTTTCCAGCGGGCTTCCTGCTCGGCGGTCAACTGCAAGCCAAATCCGATTGATTTCCATTTCTTTTGCGCATTAATCGGGTCGTCAAAAGAAATATCGTCAGGCGCGTAAAATGGCTTGCCGGTGGGGAACATTACCGCTTTGGCGTCCGCTACCGCGTCGCCCGTATTTGGGTTGGCCGGAACTTCGGTAATCGTAGGCTGTTCCACGAGCGAGGTGGTTCTGCCGTCCGGATTAATTTTTGGAGCAATAATCATGGCAGCGGATGCGGTTTTAATACCAAATAATTGACCGACAAAGCTGTTACTTTGTGGAGTTATTCCCATACTAGCGACAGCTTGGCCGATAAGAAGTTGATTGAGTAGGAAAATTCCGGCAAGAATAAAAACAAATATTTTTTGGAGGGGTACAACAACAGGCGCTTTTTCTTTTTGCTCCATTTTTGTTTCATGTATTTGTTCTACGAGGGGAACGACACATGCATCGCAATCCTTATCTGCTGATACTTTTTTAACCTTACTTGCCCCAAAGACAGTCGAAGCCGTAAGCAATCCCAAACCTAAAAATTTAAGTTCCAATCCTTGCAATGGGAATGTGGATAACCCGCCAGCAACACCCAACGCCGACAAAAGAAAAGCGCCGCACACCGGGCATCCCATCCCCAGCATACCAGAGACGAATGCCCCCACATTTGCTCCAATGCTTTTACCCCGGGCTAATTTGGAATGAGTAAAAAGCCACACCATCACCGCAAAGCTTACGCCGGAAAGCCCGATCATAAGAAGACTGGTAATAATATAGGTTACTCCATACAAAAAACTGTATTTCCCAAAGTCCCCGTTAAGCATCATGTCCCAAAATGCCTGAAAGGTGGTAACCTGGTACATTAACCAGTAGGACAAATAAGCCACGGCAACCGAAACGCCGATAGCCACCTTTCTGTAGAAGCTTTGTCGAAAAATAATTCGTAAGGATGTTATTGTTTTTTGCATACTATTACTGCTCCGCGCCATTCGCCGAGGGCGATTGCGCCGGTTGAATAATTTTATTGGTAGCTAAATCTTTGTATACCATACCTCCCAGTACTTGTAGTTCCCTGAATGCATACCACCCATCAGACTCAACAGTTCCCACACTCTTCCAAACACTTTTTACATTAGCATATTGATCCATCTCTGGCGATAAAAGAATCGTGGGAACTTTGGTAATTTTATACTTGCTGACGAAAGATTCCCCGGCAGCCGAATTGATATCAACGATACGTTCGGAACGCAGTCCCACGCCCAGCCCCTGTGTAATAATAGGTCGATGCGTCTTTACCACATCATAACAGCCGCCACACGTTGAGTCGGTAAGATACACTATGTCAACCAATCCCACAACCAGGTCCTTTGCTAGATCCCGGTAAGGGAGCGGCACGTTACGGACCACATAGGTTTTATCTTGTTCAATGGTGCCGATTTGCGGCCAGCTATTTTTAGCATTATCGTAATAGTCAATATCGCGTGAAAAAAGAACCGTGGGAATTTTGGCAATCTGGTACTGGCTAATAATGCCTTGGCCTTCAGCCGAATTAAAGGGTGTTTCTTTTATATCAGCAATTTTAATGCCGGCTTTTTTATACGAATCCGTGACTTGCTTTGGATTGAAACATTGCGGGCATGAAGCATCCGTGAGTATGGTGGCAGTCACTTTCCCAAATTCCTTTTTCGTTTCAGGATCCAAAAAAACCGGGGGGACTTTAGTAAATACAAAGGTATTGTTTTTCACCTCCCCATTGTTTTTGATAAACTCCTCAAGGTTTTTTTTGCCTACTTCTCCGGTAACGATATAGGTGGGCGCTCGCAAGATGCCCAAATCTTTCATGAGAGATTTTGCTTGATCGGAATCAAAAGAAATGGACGTTTCTTCATCCACTGACACATTTTGCTTTTTAAAATTTTCCACCGCGCTCTGCACAGGAAAACAATCGACGCAGTCTGGCGCGGTAATGATGGTAATCTTGATGTTGGCGGGCCTCGCGGCTTCTTTCGCCACTGAAATATTCTTATTGATAGTAGAAAGAGTTTTTGTGGCAAACAAGGCTCCGCCTATTGTTGCAATAAGCGCAACCCACAAAAAAACTTTACCCCATGGGATATCAACCCCTTTTATCGGTGAGGCCATACTCTGCAATAAATGAATTATTTCTAGCACCCACCCACCATTGACTGGGGGACATCTGCGTTGCTGCCTGTTCCGCTTCCTTGAGCGCTTGAAGTTATTGTAGATACTGACCCGACCTGCGCTGAACCTGCCTTCCCGCTGATTTGAGAAAGCTGGACTGTCTGGAAGAGCGTGATAACTGCCACAAGACCCAATACGACAACCTGCATATTTGGCTTTGGAAGGCGCAACACCATGGTGTTGCTCGGCGCCGCGGTCTCCCCCATGTTTGTTTCTGGAGTGTCCATATATGTTAAAATTAATTAAAGAAAAAATTAATTTTTATTATTTTTTTATTACTTTAAGCTACTACATAGTGTAGTAGACACCAAAAAGAATGTCAAATTTTAGTTATCCACAGTGGCCGGATAATTTTTTAATTTCACTCCAGCATCCGTAGAATATAATTTTTGTTCGGATTCAACGGCCTGAATGGTATGCATCACGCATTGTTCCCGGGCATCGGCAACGGTGTGGATCGCGGCCCGAGCGCACGAGTCTGGAGCGCCCGGGGTTACCATCATTTGAGAATTAGTAAAAAGTGGACGCGAGAAGAACACCAGAAACCCCAAAGCCAGACTGCTGGCGACCGACCGGAAAGTAAAAATAGTAAAGCGAGGAAGATAGCGATCATCAACCAGTTTATTAATGCGCTCTTCAGTAACTGTTTCAAAAAAAGAGAGCGCTAAAGAGTCTCGGGCGGTCAGCACGCTGCCCCAGGAGATAATAGTATCTAACGCGCGAGCAAGCGATGCTTTGTCTCGGAGTTGCCCGGTGGCATGCTCATCGGCGGCGAGTTCGGCATACGTAAAATATTTTTTAGCGAGGAGGTTAAACCATGGAATAAACCAGAGGCTTTTACTTAATAATTTAACGAAAAGCATTTTAATCGGTTCATGAGTTATGACGTGATGTTGTTCGTGGGCCAGAACCGCCAATAATTCTTTATCGCCTAAACGCTCAACTAAGGCCGATGAAATGCAGATTCGCGGCGCAAAAAAACCATAGCAGAATACTAACGGCTGGTTACTCCTCACTTCTCGTACGCGTGTATCAAGCCCCAAAATTCGCGCGGTTTTCTCTAATTTAAGAGAAATGTGAGGGATAGTATTCTTCAAATTCTGTTGAATAAATTGCGTGGTTGATTTCACGAATCGCCAGAGCTGAATAACTACAACCGTAAAAAACATAAGTAAAAACAGCCCCATCAGCATCACACCAGCCACTGGCAATGGATGATTGCTCCAGGTGGCTGGATTGGTACAACCGCAGACCGTCTCTATTTTGCTGGTTACATTTTGTTTTATGATAATCAATTGCGGGTATGTCTTGACACCCAAAAATATCAGCCCGAGGAAAAAAATAGCGCCCAGAGCAATGGCTTGGTAAAAAATAGCATTGGCTTTGGTTGCTAAGGCGGTACTCATTTTATTTTTTTCAATTTTTTATGCCAGCGGGCTTTTCTTTTGGAATCACTGCTTTCAATCACATCAATAAATTGAGCGATGGCGATCGCGCCAAATTCATTGACTAAACGATGAATGATTTTTTTAGAGGCCGAGGCGAGGAAATGTTCTTTATCCTGAATGGGACGATACCAATATACCCCACTCGCATCCGATTCTCTCGCGAGTATACCTTTATCATAAAGCCGAGTCATTACTGTCATGATCGTGTTATAAGCCACCTTCCGTTTTTTTTCTAGCTTGGTTAAAACCGTTCGCACTGAACTGTGTGGCGAACGCCAAATAATCTCCATAATTTCTGATTCTAATTCTCCCAACGTGCTGTTATTTTTAAGCAGATTCATATTAATAATAGCTATTCGTCTCTGCGACAGGTGTAGTTTACCGTACTCATCTTCGGCTGTCCATAACTACCAAACCTCTCCGGCTCGCAGACAAAAAGTTCTCTCTCCTTCAACCACCCCTTTGAATTTGACACTGAATGATGCATAATCTATACTTAAAATAAGTATATCATTATTTTAGCATATGATAAAACAACCATACAAGTTTTTCTTCCACACGCTTGCCAACAAAACAAGACTTGAAATTGTACACACCTTACTCGACGGCGAGATGAATGTTACAGAACTCATCAAAAAATTGAGGATGAAACAAAGCACTGTCTCGCACAATCTTAAACGTTTGGAATTGTGCAAATTTGTTATTCTGCGACGAGATGGCCCATATCGGTATTATTCTTTAAATAACGAGACCATTAAACCACTTTTGAAACTTATTGATAGGCATGTAAACAAATTTTGCAAAAAGGTCTGTCAAAGATGTCTCTCATAAAGGTCGTCCATTATAAAAAAATTAACTATTCACCAATTCACAACACAATGAATAATCAAAAGAACACAATCTATTTAGTTATTTTCCTCATCTTTATTTTGTCTGTCTTGGTGGGCTGGTTTGTCATTCGGGGAAAAACAA
>CAYJSA010000035.1:0-5530 GCA_964372785.1 uncultured Candidatus Saccharibacteria bacterium | reverse complement strand
GGTGGTTTATGGACAAATACTTGTTGTAGTCATCCAAAGCCAGGGGAGACTGTTATATTGTCTGCCCACAGAAGACTTAAGGAAGAAATGGGGTTTGATTGTGATTTAACAGAGGTATTTAGTTTTATTTATAAGGCAAAATTAAATAATGAATTAACTGAATACGAATTTGACCACACCCTAATCGGGAATTTTGATGGAAATCCAGTAATAAACACTAAAGAGGCAGAGGATTTTAAGTGGGTTGGTTTTGAATTTTTAGAGAATGATGTTAAAGAAAATCCCGATAAGTACACCTATTGGTTTAGAAAATGCTACAAGAGGGTATTTAATACTATATCGCTCAAATAAAAAATCGCCATGTTGAACTGGGCGCGGTTTTGATTAAAGTTTTTTAAGATTCTTTTTCTCCCAATGTGGCTTTGAGCATCAGTTCTTGTCCCTCCCTTAACACTTTGAAACTGGCTTCGTGGCCGATTTTGCATTTTTGCAAAATATTAGCCAATGGGTTTTGGACGGTTATTTTTTCGTTATTACATTCTAAAATAATATCAAATTCTTGAATCCCAGCCTTGTCAGCAGCAGACCCTTTTATAACAGGATGTTCGCCCAAGGCTTCTCTCACCACCAATGCGCCGTCTTCAACCGTTAACTTATTGGCTTTAGCCATTTCTTTTGAAATAATCACATATTTTACTCCCAAAAACGGCATAACTATCTTTCCGTATTTTTTTACCTCTTCTAAATCTTTCTTGGCGTAATTTATGGGAATAGCAAAGCCGATATTTTGGGCGCCCATAATCATGGCGGTGTTTATGCCGACAACTTTACCCCGCATATTAACCAACGGTCCTCCGGAATTACCCGGGTTGATGGCGGCATCAGTTTGTATTAAACCGCGCAAATTTTGCATTTGATTATTAGCGCCCCCAAATGCGCTAATGTATCTTGAAAGGCCTGAAATGATTCCTGCGGAAAGAGTGTCGTGGAATTCCCCAAGCGGGTTTCCAATTGCCAAAACATCTTCGCCTAGTTCAATAGTATCGGAATTATCCAGGCTAATGTAAGGAAAATTTTTACCTTCAATTTTCAACACAGCAACATCATTAATAGGGTCCCGTGATAGTACTTTGGCCGGATACGTGTGTTCAGGGTCTAAAATAACGGTGTATTCGGCAGTAGTATCTGCTACTACGTGGTTTGAAGTCAGTACGTAACCGTCATGGGAAGTAATAAAACCAGAACCACCCCCAATTTGGGTTTTTTCCGTAATGCCCTTGCCGTCTTTGCCCATCATTGGCATAACATATTCTTTTCCGCCGTAGGGAAAACTATAAAAATCTTCTACTTTCGGAAGATCCTTTGAAACAACAACACTGATTACCGCCGGGCAAACTTTCTTGGCGATGCTAATGAATGGAGATTTGAACATGATGCATAGTTATTTAATGAATAGAGTAATTATACTGCCCTTATCTCTCCATTGCAAATATGTCATTTTCAGATAATATTAAATTAACAATTTTATTGCCCTTGTAGTTCAATGGATAGAACAGTCCCGTCCTAAGGGATAGATCGGGGTCCGATTCCTCGCGAGGGCACACTTCTTAAATAAAAACCCCGTTTTTTAGTCAAAAAACGGGGTTTTGCATTGAGAACCTCTGGGGATTTCTAAGTCTTGACTCGGGGTCTTGGAAGGCGTATACTTAGTTTAATTGTGATTTTAAGGATAGTTTGTCGTATTGTGGGTGATTTAATTAAAAATTAGTCGTATATGACCGAAAACAAAAGATCTAAGGTTAAGATGTTCTTGCCAGCAATGGTATTAATTCCGTCCTTTTACTATTCCCTTACCTTCACATCGGGGATTGTAATTGGATACGTCCTTTGTAAAATGTTTTGCCAATTATTTGTACATAACGGCAGGATAGACTCTATATTTTTGGATCTTGGCAAATGGAAGCTTCATTTGCACCATTGGATTATGGGCATAATGCTTTTAGCGCTGGTATGGGTTATAGACTATTTTTATTTACCTGCATTTTTTGCCGGAGCCGTGTGCGGAATGATTATCCAAGATATTTACGATTACAACGATTGGCATAAAGTTATTGTTAAAAAGGACGGTGTTTCTGTAAAAAACTAAATAATGAGCGTAGTAAAAATGCCCTGTTTGCGGGGCATTTTTGGTATGATAGGGATAATGGAGAGGTGTCAGAGTGGTTTCGCCCGCCACAAAGCGGAGGGTTGGCAGAATGGCTAATGCGCTGGTTTCGAAAACCAGTGGGAGCAATCCCTTACAGGTTCGAGTCCTGTACCCTCCGCTTTTGGGCGGGTAAAAAAACCGTGACTTGAAAGGGTCTCGTGGGTTTCCCGATAAATTTAATAAGATTAAATTGATACGGGATTCCGTATGGCTTCGCCATCGGGACAAATCCCACCCTCTCCGCCTTCAAAACAAAAAACCTTTTATAAAAGGTTTTTTGTTTTGAAGTTTTGACTAAATAGTGCGCGAAGGATTTGTCCTCAGTATCTCGTCACAGCACTTGGATATCATATTTTTCACCTCTTGAGGCCCTGGCACACTTTTAAAAATAACTTCATCTTTGCCTCCCGCGGTTTGAATGTGCAGGTCCCCCATGCCTAGGAGCGAAGGGACAATCCCCAGCACCTTCACCTGGATATCCTGGATTTTTTCTAGCCTTAGCTCGCTAGCGTTTCGTCTAAATAGCCTGACTTGTTCAATATAGACAATGCGCTTGTTGGTGATTAAAAATGTGTCTAAATAGTAATTTGTCCAATTAATGAAAAAGAACATCCATAAAAATAACAACCAAGCTAAACCGTAAAATACGATAAATGGCACATTATTTTGCAGGGGGGCGGAAGAGTCAGGAAACATTATATAAACTGCAAATAACCCCACAAATGGAAGAAGTCCCAATAAGATTAGGTAAGTGGCGTCCAGGGCGATGACAAACCAGTGGCGCCTTTTTACTGATAGTATTTTTTCGCCCTCTAAAAGGTTGAGCATATTATACTTTAAATTACAAAATGATAAAAATAAGGGTTATGCCCATACCATAAAAAAGTATTAGTGATACGGCAACATAGGCCCATCGTATGGTTTTGATGCCAGGAATTTTAAGGTCGTAACTGATCCAGTGGTAATTTAAAACTGCGGTTAGGGCTATAAAAACTACAATAAGGACTAAAAATATAATAAAAGAACCGCCATAAAGAAGCTGGTGGAGGATTTCATTATTTGCTGACGCGCTTGGAAATATCATTGTTCACTAATTTTACAATAGCCGAATACTCTTTGCAATGACAATATGTCTAAGGTAGGGGGCGATAAATTGAATTTTATGTGAAATTAAGGTAATATCACTACATTGCATATGACCAAAAAAACCAAAAAAACGACTGAAAAAGCTTTCCAAAAATCACCGGTGGTGGTGGTTTTGGGTCATGTTGACCACGGCAAAAGTTCCCTATTGGAAGCAATAAGGGACTTTACCCCGTTAGAGGTCGGGGAGTCTCTAGGGGTGAATAAACAAAACAAACCTCTAACGGGGTTTAGAATTACCTCCAAAGAATCCGGTGGAATTACCCAACATATTGGCGCTTATGAAGTTGAGGTTCATCCCAAAGATGAACCGAAATCCCGAGAGAGCGTAGCGAGTCGAGGGATCCCTCGGCAAACGCCTCGGGATGATTTTGCAAATACTGGCAAAATCACCTTCATTGATACTCCGGGCCATGAAGCATTTTCGGCGATGCGATTGCGGGGCGCCAGCGTGGCGGATGTTGCTTTGCTGGTGGTGGATGCGGCGCAGTCTGTTCAACCCCAAACCAAAGAAGCCATTATGGCAATTCAAAAAGCCCAAATCCCGATGATTGTGGTACTGAACAAAATTGATTTGCCTAACGCCGACCCGCAGAAAATCAAAAACGAACTTTCAAAAGTTGAAGTGTTCGTTGAGTCTATGGGCGGGCAAGTGCCCTGTGTTGAAGTTTCAGCAAAAGAAAAAACAGGTATTGATGAGTTATTGGAAATGATTGTGATTGTTTCAGATATGAAAGATTTATCGGCTGATATATCGGTGCCAGCAGAAGGGTTGGTGATAGAATCGTATATGGACAGCTTAAAGGGCCCCGTGGCAACGGTAATTGTGGAAAAGGGAACATTGCGCGCCAAAGATATTATCGCCACGGATTTGGCTATGGCTAAAGTAAAATTATTGCAGGATTTCCAGCAAAAACCGATTGAACGGGCGTTACCGGGCTCCCCTGCTATTATTTTGGGATTTGAAAAAGTCCCCGGAGTTGGAGAAAAATTTAAAACTTATGCCACTGCCGAAGAGGCTTTGGCAAAGGTGAAAGTTCAAGAACAAAAAAGAGAAATTAATTATAATGTACTGGAAGTGGACGCAGATAAGAAAATAGCCAACATTATTTTGAAAGGTGATGTCTTCGGTTCGCTGGAAGCCATTGATGGCATGTTAAAAAATCTTCCCAGCGATAAAGTTACTTTGAGGATTTTGAAAGCCGAAGTGGGAGACATTAACGAATCAGATGCAAAACTAGCGGAAATGTCTAAGGCTCAAATTATCGGCTTTCGCGTAAAAATCAACCCCGGCGTGATGCAGTTGATGAAAAACGATACGCAAAAAAAAGTAAGAATTAAAACCTTTGATATTATTTATGAACTCATCCAAGAAGTAAGAAACGGCATGGAAAAGTCATTAGATACTGAAAATATCCGCAAAGAAGTTGGTAAATTAAAAACATTATTGGTATTTTGGGCCGAAAAAAACCGCCAAATTGTCGGCGGAAAAATCACCGAAGGCGAATTGAAAAAGGGGTTGAAGTTGGATGTAATGCGCGCTGATGCAAAAATCGGGGCGGGAAGAATCGTAAATTTACAACGCGATAAAAAAGATATTGATTTGTTAAAAAAGGGCGACGAAGCCGGAATTTTATTTGAGGGGAACGTAAAAATTGAAAAGGGAGATATTTTGTCGGCATACATTGAAGAGCGACAGAAAGGGATTTTGTAAAAAAAGAGCACGCGATTTTCTTGCGTGCCTGGTGTTCGCGAGCAACTACCCCTTAGATTTATTTTGTTTGACCCAAGGGTCTAGCACTTCTCTGATTTCAGCCTGGGTGATGCGCCCATTGCTCAGCTTGGCGATCTTGCGCGAGTGTCTTGCAATCCATGCTGCCAGCTCCTGGTCCTCATTGAGCCTGATTGCTAAGATAATCCCCCGAACCCGCTGTCGTTGTGCACGAGTCATCATAACGCCTCCCCAAAGTGTAATTTACATGAAACCCTGCATTTATTATTCCATAACCAACTTTTTTATCAAGCACTAGTCATGAACCAAAGAATTGAAAAAGTAAACTCTTTACTACAGCACGAAATTAGCAAGATTATTGTACGGGATTTTGATTTTACGGGTAGCTTGGTGACACTAACCCACGTTGATACTTCGCCCAATTTAATCCAAACCAAAGCCTATATTTC
>CAYJSA010000034.1:0-6133 GCA_964372785.1 uncultured Candidatus Saccharibacteria bacterium | reverse complement strand
TTTTGGCTTTTTCTTCGGTATTTTTTATAATTTTTATTGACTCTTGGTCTGCTTTTTGCAGGTGACTTTTAGCAATAATATCAACTTCTTTTAACCTCACATCGGCTTCTTGTGCTTTTTGCAATCCGTCTTTTATTTTTTCATTTCTTTTTTTAATCACCGCCAAAAGTGGTTTATATAAAAAAAGTCGGAGTACAATCAGGAGGATAAAAAAATTAAAAGCTTGGCTTAAAAAAAGCTTCCAATTAATGCCTAATTGTTCCAATAATGTGTTCATTATTATCCCTACGAATTACGAATTTCAGCGAATTACGAATAATTACGACACAAACACATTCGTAATTCGATTTTTATTCGTAATTCGTAAGGCATTTACACAACGAATTTTATGACCAATGAAACCACTAACGCGTATACGGCGATAGCTTCGGCGAATGCGATAGCTAGGATCATCGCAGTCTGTATTTTTGCAGCTGCTTCTGGATTGCGCGCAATTGATTTTACGGCGCTTGCTCCAATTAAACCAATTGAAATCGCCGGAGCTATGGCGCCGATAGCGATAACACCCGCGGTTGCCCATAAACGAACTGTGTCCAATTCCATGTTTTGATTTAAGATTTAAGATTGCAGATTGCAGATTTAAAAACGAGTGACGTTAAAATTTGAAATCGCAAATCTGAAATCTAAAATTAATAATTAATGTTCATGCGTTGCGGTATGCAACGATATTGAAACTAAGGTAAGCATAGCAAAAACAAATGCCTGAATCAATCCTACGAATATTTCCAAAAACAAAAAGGGCAGGGGTATAACATAGGGAGTTAAAAAAGCGATAATGGTCAATAAGACTTCGCCTGCAAATACATTACCAAACAATCGGAAAGACAATGAAATAACTTTTGCCAGTTCTGAAACAAACTCCAATACGCCTATAAAAAACATAATCGGATTTTTAAAATTTAAAAACTTACTAATATGGGGTAATACTCCCACAGCTGCCATTCCTATAATATTAGTAACAATCACCGAAATGATGGCAAAGGCTAAGGTGAAGTTTAAATCTGCTGCGGGAGAACGGAAAAGAGAAACTTCTTTGCCGCCATTGTTAATAACAAGCGATCCGACACCCGGCAAAATACCTGAAAGATTGCAAATCATGATAAAAATAAAAATCGTAGCAACCAGCGGGAAATACTGTTCGGCCTTTTTCATTGAACCGAGCATTGATTCCATCAAGTCCAGAAACCACTCCACTCCCATTTCGAATCCTCCCTGGAAAGTTCCGGGAATAATTTTTATTTTCTTGGAAAAAACCATCGCCAAAAACATCAATGCCAAAGAAACTATCAGGGTTTGAAACAAGCTGTTGGTAACGCTAAAACTTCCGATCGTAAATAATTCCTGAGCCTTCAAAGAAATTTCTTCCATGTGAAAGTTATTTATCCAGTAATTTGAATATTCATTGTAGCTCAATTCTTGCTTTTTTACAATATTCACCCCGTTAAATAATTCGTCAAGGCGAATTAACGCAAAGCGCTATTTAAATGGGTAAATAAAAATGGTATGCATCCATACCATAATTCTGATACTTCAAGCACCAAAAACCTATACAATACCAAGTTTATCTTTCACTCTGGCAACAATATCGTCAATCCTTAAGTCGGTTTTAACAATATAATCCGCGTCGGAAACCGCATCCAGCGCATCACTGATATGTTCTGAATCCTTAAAGCCAGTTAAGAAAATTATTTTTGCGCTGATGCCCCTTGCTCTTATTTCTCTTGCCATAGATATGCCATCCATTTTTGGTAATAAAATATCCACAATGATTAGGTCGGGCCTTTCCTTTTGGGCCATGGCTAAGCCCTCTTGACCATCTACAGCGTATACCACAGAAACGTTTTGATTATCAAAACTTTGCCTTAGAATCCACAAAAAATCTTTGTTGTCCTCTACGATAAGAATTTTTTTATTAGTTGGCTGATCCATGGCATTGAACTTTCACTTTTTAGCCTAACTCTCCTTTTATAATATCGATCAACTGGGTTGGTGTAAGACTGGCCTTAATAATAATTTTGTCAGGCTTAATACCCTCGGGCATTTGCTTTTCGGCATTTTCTTGGTTCGTCAAAATAAACACTATGATATCTTTAGCAGCGCCGCTTTTTCTTATTTGCGTAAGAACCTCCACTCCATTGATATCCGGTAATATTAAATCTAAAAGAATGATATCTGGTTTTACTTCTTGGCCATCTTCAATACTTTTTATTTTCTTTATCACATCCTGACCCAAACTAGCAGTCTCTACGTCAAAGCCAGCCTTTTTCATCATCATAGTGTAAATATCTATGATAGCAGAATCATCTTCAACGAGAAGAATTTTTTTTGTTTTTTCGGTCATAATATTATTGGTAGTATATGTTACTGTAAATATACCGCATTTGGTAATTATTGAAAAGGGTCAGTATATATTTTTCCGGATGGCACCTTAAAGGATTCTTCTCTGGTTTTTCTAGCTTCCAGAACAGAGCGGTATACATCGTTATTAAACCTTAGGGGACCACTAACAACTCCTGACTCTTTATCGAGCGCCCAAATATGGTTAAACAATAACATCCCGCCTAAAAGTATGCTCACCAAAAGAAGAATCAAAATGACAAAGAAAGCATGGTTGCCCAAAAACCAAACCAGCGCGTTGGCATTATGCCAAATTTTTTCTGTTAACTTGTGGTAATTACGAAGGGATGTTTTTGATTCTTTTCCCATGGAATATGCTAATTAGCGACAGCTTCTATTAAAAAATTAGCTTCAACACTTTTGCGCCCATCGCCTTTGCCGGCGGTACTTTTTTCCACTTTTTTTATTGAAACATTTTTAACTTTAATTAAATAGGGTCCCCTTTCCAATTGTTCAGAGAATGCCAATATATCCAAAAAATCCCCTTTGATGAAAATTTGAAAAACCGTGGGCGAAGTGCCGGCCTGCCCCTCTTTTTTTGGCGGAGTGTTCAAATTGATATCGGGGTCGACGTTTGAATCGGCGGCAATTTTTTCCAAAAATTCAATAAAACCAACTGGGTTTTGCGTATCAACAAAAGATTGATGTACCTTTTCCAGGCTAGCTCCGTACTCTTTATAATTTTTTTTAAAGGCTTCCAATTCCCTGTTTTGGACATCCAGGGAAGCGGCTTCTATTTTTTTGGATAGAATATCTTTTGAAATCTTTTCGGTATCCAAAAACACCGGATAAATAAAAAATGCCAGCAACATAAAACACAGCAGTAAAAATACGCCCGTTATCGTATACATTTTATTTCTGGCTTTCATCGACTGGCGAGTTGGTTAATTCTTTTACAGGAACGACTTCAAATGTTAAATAGAAAGTAAAGTCTGCCGGCTTTATCCAATTGCTTGCGGGGAAATACGTATTTTTTATATTTTTATTCTGATCGATACTATCCTTAAACAACGTTAAACTATTCCTATTATTACTCACCCCGGAAATGGTTGCCATCATGGTATTGCCCTGGCCGTTCTTTTCAACGGCAACATTGGTCAAGTAAAGTCCTTTTGGTTTTTCAAGTTCTGAAATAATTTCTAAAGCGTCTGACATGCGCGTTTCTTTTTTATAAAAAGTATCCGCCAGCGCAAGGGAAGAATTGTATTTTTGGATGATGTCTTTGAAAAATAAAAAATCTGGGGTTTGGTATTTATTTTTTTCAGCGGCCAAAATCTCATCCTGGTAGTTTGCTTCGGCCAAAATGTAAAATTTCACTGAAAGCAAAATCAGTATTAAAAAAATCAGAAACATCAGAGCCACGCTGCCTAAAACCATAACCAGCCTTTGGCGTTTTTCTAGTAGCAGGATTTCTTTTTCTGTTGGAGGTAAAAGATTAATCATTAATTAATTTGAAATTTATTTTTTTCACGCTATGTATCAGTTGGGGTAGCGCCTCTTATTGCCAGACCTAGCGCAGTTGTAAGCGACAGGACTTTTTGATACGCAACGGGTTGTTTTTTAGCCGCACCGGATGCAATATTGGTAAACGGATTCCCTAATTCCACGGGGATCTTCAGTTCATTAAGAAGAAACTCAGATAGTCCCTTTAAATTGGCCCCACCTCCGCATAATATAATCTTTTCTATGTTATCATCCGAAGGGAAGTAATCATGGGAAGAATGACCGTGGTAAAAACTGATATACTTTTTAATTTTTTCAGCAAAATCAAACAACGACGCCTTCATCGCGCGAATGGCTGCGTCGTTTTCTTTAGTCTTTTTGCCCATTAGGCCATTTTTTATTTTTAACTCTTCTGCTTGGCCAAACTTCATTCCCAACACATCTGCGATAGCGATTGTTAGTTGTTTTGAAGAAAAAGGGATTGAAGCAGTAAAGCGCAGCGCATTACCGGAAAAAATGATAAAACTGGCATTATCGCCTCCGAAATCCAATATGGCCGTGGGCTTTTGGGATTTGCCGTTTTCCATAAGAACTCTGGCGATAGCCTGTGATTCTATTTCCAACGCGCAAGGAACAAGACCGGCGGCTTTAGCGCAAACCACATAAGAATCAATAATGTATTTGGGCATGGCATTTACCAGAACGTCTAAATGCATCGTATTGGCAACTTTCCGGTGGGGAGTGATTACTTCAAAATCTAAATACACCTTATCAATGGCAAGTGGTATGTAATTTTCCGCTTCGAAGGGCACTGCCTTTGTCAACTCCTGCTGGGTCATTTGAGGCATCTGGATTATTTGGGAAAATGACCGTTCTTCAGGCAATGACAAAATAACATATTTCGTACCCAATTTTTCCCCCTTAACCTTGCTGCAAGCCAATGTAATAGTTTTTACCAAGGCGTCTTGGTCCTGGATAATCCCCTCTTTCACGATGCCGGGTTTTAAATCAACTTCATTGGAAGAAACCAAATTAAGACCCCCGTGGGTTCTTTTTAGTTTGGCAATTTTCACAGACAAATCATTAATATCCATTCCGAATATTTCCGGTTGTAAATTCAAAAACTTAAACATTAACTTGATTGTATCATGTATAAAAATTATATGGAATCACGTTTGCCCCTGTGCCAAAACCATCCCAATGCCCCTAATGCGCCAACCCCAACAAAAATAATAGCCCACCAAACATAGTCCCTTCGGGCTGAAGTAACGCTATTGCCATTGGTTGGCTGGCTGGAAGTTACCGTGCTCTGGATTTGCTGATTATTTAAAGATTCAACCGTATTGCGATAGTACCGATCCGCGTTGCCGGGAACATCGGCAATCACGTTATAAGGCATTGGTTGCAAGGCTGAACTATCGGGAAAATCGGGGCGCATGAGCGCTAACACAAACCCAGGCACGCATAACAGTATGATTGACAGTAAAAAATATTTTTTAAAATCCATGTGTTTATTTAAGATTTCAGATTTACGATTTTAGATTTTCGAAATGCTTTAAATCTACAATTTACAATCGTAAGTCCTAAATCGTTAGTTGCTAACCCAACTTAATAATTGATAGTCAGAAGAAGAAAGCGGGAAACTGGGCGGGGGACCATACAAAAGATTGCTATCGTAGTTCGAAACAGTAGTGGGATAGCCAGATACCGTAGTACCAGAACCATTAACCCATGTCCACGTCCACTGGGCAAATGTCATAATGGCACCATAAACAGTAATGGTGTTTTTAATATTATTGGGATAGTAAAAAAACTGCACTCCGCCATTTTGAGAAATCATGGCGGCATTGATTTCTAAAGTTGACGGAGCGCGATTGGTTACCACGATATGTTTTTGAGCAATGAGTCCTAGTACATGTAAGCCGTCTTTGGCAAGATACGTAATGCTTTTTGGAATGTAAATAGTCGGCGCCGTAGAATCGTTATAGGGAAGTTTTGAGGCAACCACCGTTGCTCTGCCGTTAACCGTACCTTCCACCCATGTTTTATCCTCTATGTACAATAGGCCATTTGAAGGGATAGCCTGGGTAAATTGCAATGTTCTTGCATTGTAATCAATATATTCGTTATGGGCGGAACCGGCAGTATCCCAGCCCGTTGGATTAGACAATAAACTGGTTACTTTATATACGCTCACCGTTCCATTGGCGTTAAAAACCACGGAATATCCTTG
>CAYJSA010000033.1:0-6361 GCA_964372785.1 uncultured Candidatus Saccharibacteria bacterium | reverse complement strand
GAAACTGGCATGGATCCAGGACGAGTTGATTCCCCACCGATATCAATAATATCAGCACCTTCCCTAATCATTTGGGCGGCTCGCTCCAAAGCTTTTGCTGTATCAAAATAAAGCCCGCCGTCAGAGAATGAATCGGGCGTCACGTTCAAAATACCCATAATTTTAGTTCGTTCCATGCGATTACTTCCTTTCAAGAATTACAAACGAGTATTTGTATTTATTTTTCCCTTGCCTCGCCGGAGCCTCTGGCGAAGGCGGGTCGTCGGGTTCGTGGTCTTCCCTACTTACTTCTTTCCATTCGGCCATATTAAACTCGGGGAAAAAAGTATCGCCTTCAAAATCTTGGTGAATATAGGTTAAGTACAATCTTTGTGCCATTGGTAAAAATTGCGTATATACCGAAGCGCCCCCACAAACCATAATTTCTTCTTGCCCTGTTTCTTGGGCAAGTTTTTTCGCAATTTCCAAGGCTTGATCAATTGATGTTGCTAAAAAACAATTTTCGGGGACTTTATAATTGGCATCTTTATTTAAAATAACATGCTTTCTGTTGGGTAATGGCTTTTCACCAATGGATTTGAAGGTATTTAAGCCAAGAATAATTACCTTGTTTAGGGTTCTTTCTTTAAAATATTTAAAATCTGCCGGCAAATGCCACGGTAAAGTATTTTTATTCCCAATTACTCTATTTTCTGCCATCGCGGCAATCATTGAAACTATCATAATAAATACTTAACAACATTCCAACATTCTCAAGAATGTTGGAATGTTGTTAAACGGCCATCGGGGCTTTAATGCTTGGCTGATATTTATAATCAACTAACTTTATGTCTTCCATTTTAAAATTATCAATATTTTTTATTTCGGGATTCAACCATAATTTTGGCAATGCGGTTGGCACGCGCTTTAACTGCTCTTTTACTTGTTCAAAGTGGTTTAAATACACATGGGCATCGGCTAACACAATCACACATTCATCAGCTTCTAACCCGGTAACTTGGGCCACCATATGTAACAATAATGAATACGAAGCAATATTAAACGGCACGCCCAAAAACATATCACAGCTTCTTTGGTACATCATCAAAGATAATTTTTTACCAATGCAGAAAAACTGGAACAACAAATGGCACGGGGGCAGCGCCATCATATCTATTTCGGCCGGATTCCAAGCGGAAACAATCATCCTCCTATCATTTGGGTTTGTCTTTAGTTTTTCAATAACATTTTTTATTTGGTCTGTTGGCACATCAGTATAGGGCGATTTCCAACTGCGCCACTGAACGCCATACACCCTGCCCAAATCCCCTTCAAATTTTGCCTTGGGTTTCCAATACGGGGCATCGGCGTTGCCGTCCCAAATATGACAGCCCATTTCCTGCAATTTTTTATTATCACTGCTCCCGGACAAAAACCATAATAATTCCGCTTTTAACACTTCAAAGGCGAGTTTTTTGGTTGTAACAGCCGGAAATCCATCCGACATTTTAAACCGCATGGGAACACCAAAAATAGCACGCGAACCCACGCCCGTTCTATCTGGCCGGTCAGTGCCCTCATCCATTATTTTTTTTAAAGCATCTAAATACTGTTTCACTGTAGTTATAATTTAGATTTAACCAACGCCAAGATTTTTTGATGGATAACATCCATCGGCAAAAACTTGCCTTTATCCTCGCACTCCACTATCTTATAATCTTTGGGAAGTTTTTTTGAAATGGCAATATAAGATTTCAGAGTATTTACCAAGTGGTTTCTATCCGCCTCGTGAATGTCTTTCGCTTTGCTATCGCCCAAATAGAGTATGCGCTTTTGTTTTTTTTCTTTATTGGTAGTGTTGCTGGACATTTTCATAGAAAGATCAGGAGAAATTTTTAGAATAAGAGTGCAATCGGGTTTGGGAATCTTAAAAATATTAAACTCCAGATTGTGAAGCCAATCAATGTAACTATTCCATTCTTTTTTATGGGCAATAACTTTTGCTCCTTGATGGCCAATATTTGAAGCGATGTATCGGTCGGCAATAACGATTTTTCCTTCGGCAATCCACTGGCGTAGCTTAAAACTGGCATCATAGCGATCGCAAGCATAAAACACCGATCCACGATACGGTCCCACTTCTTCAGCGGTGCCATAGCCACCGTTTAAATACGTTTCCAGTAAAGCGGCTGATCCTTTTCCGTACTGGGGGAAATCCACTTTTTCAACTTGGTATCCTTTTTTACGCAATGCATCAACGAGCAACCTTGTTTGAGTTGCTTTTCCTGATCCATCCATTCCTTCTAATACGAAAAATTTTCCTTTTTTCATGGCAATTTTATTATAAAATAATCTCTTCTAATTCCTTTATATTGTGGACTATAAAATCCGGATCCATGGCCTTCAACACATTTTCTGAATTATACCCCCAAGTGACTGCAATAGATTTAATCCCCAGATTTTTACCTATTTCTATCTCGTAATTTGTATCCCCAATTACAATCGTATTCTCACTAACTAATTTATTCCTTTCCATCAGCTCTATCGTCCCGTCGAGCTTATTGTACACATGAATTACCATGTCATCAAATACGCCTTCCAGATCAAAGCTTTTTATCTCAGGGAAAATGGTGTCAGGAGTATCATTAGTGACAACAAAAATTTTCTTTCCGGTCTTTTTAGCTCTTTTTATCAAATCACTAATGCCCGGATACGCTTTCGCCTTCGGACTTTCTGCCAAAGCCTTGCCATAGGCAACATTCTGCTCTTCAGTAGTTAAATTCGGTAAATACTTAGCATAAAAGCGCATGTAGGGATTACGCCAATTCTCTTGTAATTCTTTTAGACTTATTTCTTTTCCGTCAAACTGTTTAAGTATCTTATTGATCACTACAAGGTGATCCAACACACAATCTTTCACCACTCCAGACCAGTCAAAAATAATATTATCTATCATGATAATTTTTTAAATAGTCTCGATACACTGCGTCCATCCATGGGCTACGGCTTACTTTACCTTCGGCAAGTTCATTCACCTTTAAAAGCATGCCCTCCATTTTATCTGTTTCTTTAATCTGAATATTTTTACTGTCTCCCACAAAGTGATACACCAAGCCTAGATGAACCTGTTCAACGGGCCGAGAATCATCGTTAACAATGCCAACCAACTTTTTCTCTAAAATATTTCCCCTAAAAGTAACTTCTTCATCCCATTCGCGCATCATACCGGTTTCTAACACATCTTTACTGTCACCCACGTCTTCCTGGTTAATATGCCCGCCAACGCCTAATTGGTAGTCATTATTAACTAGTCTTTGTTCTCCGGCACCTTTGATATATTTATAAACAAAAAATTCATTACCACAACTGAAAAGCATATACGGGATTATCTGCTTAAAAGATGGGTCTTTTTCCATATCTCCTCTTCTTTTAAACTGTATATTGTTTTTTATCAAACTAAGATAATCATCTAAATTATCTTTTTTCATTCCCTGCCAACACCCATCTTTAAACAGAACTTCGGCTGACACCACTAATACCTGTTCATCATCTTTGCTCATAATTGGTTAAATTAATCCGTCTTTTATTAAATCCGGTACGTGAGTGTAAAAAGATTCGGCTACGTTGAATTTTTTATTTTCAAAATCCTCTTTAGAGTCCACCTCAAAAATACTCCGCCCGCGATCTCGGCCAATTGCCAATATGGCTAGGCGCTAGGTCAAGATGTAATAAACTACATCTTGACCGTAGTAACGAAGTCATATTGGCAATTGGCCTGATCCCGAAGGGTTACAGCTCTGATGCCTGCTTGCGTTGTTACGCTCTTCGGATTGGTAGCTTGCTACCATCCGAGGAGCAAGCCTAGCAACCAGGCATCAGAGCTGTAACGCGGGATGGATTATTTTTGAGGTGGACTCTACATCCATTGCATTTCTTCTATCTCTGAAGATGGCTTTGGCTCCCCTTTAATTTCCACCCTAAATAAATCTAAATAAATTGGCACTTCCTTGCCCTGGGCTTTTTCAAAATAATAATCTTTATAATGAGTAAACGACAGCACCTGAACCTGTAATTCTTCTTGTAATTCCCTTCTTAAACAATCTTCCGCAGTTTCGCCCGATCCATATTTCCCTCCGGGGGTCAAAAAATGGGCCTTCCCCCTTGGCCTTACTATTAAAAGTTTTTTGCCTGCCTGCGCAGGCAGGTCTTTTATTATAATAGCCCCTGCTTTTCTAATCTCTGTCATATCTTTATTGGTTGCTGTATTTTACCCATTTTGAAAATAGAAATCAATGGGATATAAAAATGTCCCGATAGTAAAGCTATCGAGGATCCCGTATCAAAATTTACCGTTGTAAATTTTTATCGGGACAACAAAAAAGGCACTAATATAGTGCCCTGATTTCTAAAGATGCTACTGCATTTCCGAGCATCTTACGATTCGCCCAAAACAACCTCCTGAAAGGATTGCCGGGCTTTCGGCGTCATCTTCCCGAGAAATTCCGTGAGCTCGGAAATGTTCATGGGCGCGTACACCCTCGCTAGATACGCTTCGTCGTCGGGGTGGAGACCACCCTTCCTCGCAGTCCGCGTGTTGGCATAAGCCAAATTCAGCATTTTCACATAAGGCCCATGCAACTGGGCGACGGGAACGACAACCTTGTCCTCACTTTTCGCCATGACACTGACCTCCAAATGGTGATGGATTCCTCCTTGGTACTGACAATAAGATTATCATGAATTCAAATTTTGTCAATCAAAAACCGTGCTATTGGGCGCGGTTTTTGATTTACAATTAGTCTTTTATTTCGATACCCCAAATTTTAGTCGCTCGCCTCTTCGCTTCGCTTCACTCAGCGCGCCTCTACGGGCTACCGGCTCCGCTCCTTAGAAACCCACGGTTTCTAACGATCGCTGAATGCGACCTGTTTTCCTTCACGGGGAAATACCCAATTTCCCCGACCCCCTTTTTAAAAAATATGGGTATAAATAAAAAACTAGCTTTCGCTAGTCTTTTATTTCGATACCCATATTTTTTGCGGTTCCAGCAACGACTTTCATTGCTTGTTCAATATCGGTGGTGTTTAAGTCTGGAAGCTTCATCTGCGCTATTTCTTTTAACTGGGCTTTGGTAACTTTCCCAACGGTTTTTTTATTTGGTTCACCGGATCCTTTTTCAATTCCTGCAGCTTTTTTTAACAATTCAGAAGCCAGGGGAGTTTTTAGTATAAATGTGTAAGATCTGTCTTTAAAAATGGTGACCTCTGCCGGAATTACAAATCCCATTTTATCCTTGGTTTTTTCATTAAACTTTTGGCAGAATTCAGCAATATTCAACCCATGCTGAGCCAATGCCGGCCCCACCGGAGGTGCAGGATTTGCTTTGCCTGCCTGTATTTGTATTTTTACTACCGCTTTTATTTCTTTCGCCATAATGCTTTTACTTCGTAAAAGAAACTCTAAGCACTAAACTCTAAATTCTAAAAAGTTTTGAGATTTAGAATTTTAGATTTGTGATTTGTTTAGGATTTAGGATTTCGGATTTAGAATTTAATTATTAAACTTTCTTGATCTGAAGCGAATCAAGCTCCACGGGTGTATCTCTGCCAAACATATTAACCAACACCTTAATCTTGCCTCGTTCTTGGTCAATTTCTGAAACCCTACCCTCAAACCCCTTGAATGGGCCGTCCATAATTTTCACAGAAGCACCAATTTCAAAGTCAATTTGGAATTCAGGTTCGCTCGCATCCATTCTTTTTTTCAAATCATCAATATCTTTTTGTGAAACCGGGATTGGCGTAGTCCCCGCCCCCAAAAATCCGGTAACCCTTGGAGTATTTCGCACCACATACCAGCTTTCATCATCCACCACCATTTCTACCAACACATACCCCGGGTAAATTTTTTCTTCAACGGTTCTTCTTTTGCCGTTTTTAATCTTGATTTTCTTTTCTTTGGGCACAATCACATTAAAAATCTTGTCACCCATATCCAAACTTTCGATCCTCTGGGTAAGATTTTTTGCAACGGCATCTTCGTACCCCGAATAGGTGTGAATCACGTACCAATTTTTATTTTGCTCTAATAGTTGCTTCGCCATCGCTTCGCTCTATCAACTAATAGCGAATCTTGTTACGAATTTACGAATACGTGATTCGTTTATTCGTATTGAAATTCGTTATTCGTTGATAATTTTTTATTTAATGATAAACTTTTGAATTCCCGTTGAGAACAAATAATCCAGCCCACCTAAAAATCCAGCTACCACAATGGTAACTGCCAACACAATTAATGTGTACCGCAAAACCTCATTTCGGCTAAGCCAATTAGTTTTTCGTAATTCAACGTATACTTCTTTAAAAAATACTTTTGCTTTTTG
>CAYJSA010000032.1:5296-6531 GCA_964372785.1 uncultured Candidatus Saccharibacteria bacterium | reverse complement strand
TTTTCAATACCTGCCTGCGCAGGCAGGCCGTTTTGGGTGGAATAATAAGCCTTTTGAGATAATTCTATTTTTGAGTTTACCTTGGTAACAAATTCTTGTTCAATGTTTGAAACAGTAACTTTATTTTTAATTACAATATTATTTTTCTGGGAATCGGCAACCACCCAGCTGTCTTTTAGCTTTACCGCGAAATCAACCCTCACTTCTTGTTGAGGCTTTATAGTTTGCAGTTGGAAGGTTTGCTTTGAGTCCCACACAATTAAATTATCACTTGTTTTCACTTGCCCGTTAGATTGCAGGGTTGATAAATCAAAAGCCATGCCATCAAGCCGCGACAACACAAACAAATTGGTAAAAGGCGTTGACCCAATATTTCTTAAAAATATTTCGTAGTGTAACACTTCGCCAGGCGATGCAATATAACTTGAAGAACCATTAATCTGTTGAGACACAAGAAGTAATGGCTCTATAATTTCAATATTTTGAGTGGTTTCTTTCAGAGTGATAAAATTGCCATCCCGCCACATACCAAGTTTGGCAGAAAAATCCAACGGGCTAATGGTATTGGGCGCGATAACGCCCTTAATATGTATCCTTCCCCCTTGGCTTTTGCTTAACGTATCGAGTTTCCACTCCGCGTCATCTAAAGAAGATGGGTCTGATGAGGTGACGGTAAATCCATTAACCGGGGCAACTTTTATACTCAAATTTTCCAAAGGATAATCAGTGTTTGAAAAATAGTTTAAAGAAAAATCAATTTCTTTGCCTTTTTCAATTTTTGATGGTAAATCAAAGTTTAACGTTAAGAAAACTGTGTCAATTTTAGTGGTAAAGGTGGTTTCAGACTCATATCGCGCCGAAAGATTTTTAGGCATATATGAAAGCGTGGCGTGGGCAACTTTCAAATCGCCCTCTTTGCCCAAAAGCCTGCCTTTAAACTTAACAAAATTCTCAACGCCGGGGTAAATGTCTTCAACCGTTTGCGTAAACCTTATTTTTTCATCTTCGTTTAAAGAATTTTCGGGAAGTTCAAAAGTAATTTTTGGACTTTGTAACACAAAATTTCCATTATTTTTATATTTCACCGCGTATTCAATCTCATCACCCATTCTAGCGTTTTCAGGCCCCAAAACTTCCAACTTTAAAACTTCTTTGGAAAATACCGTATCCCTATAGTATAAAAATGCGATAGCTCCGGCTACCACCAATATACCAAGTACAATAAAAATAATTTT
>CAYJSA010000032.1:0-5196 GCA_964372785.1 uncultured Candidatus Saccharibacteria bacterium | reverse complement strand
CAGCACATTTTGAAACTTCGGGACCGTAACCCAGCATGTGAATAAAATTACCAACAAAGTAGTAATAAAGCAATGGGCAATGCTTATCTTGCAAGGAGTTATTGTTTAATTTCCCAAATACATCAATCAATAGACCCCAAATCTTCTCATCTTTTTGTTCCCCTTTTAAAAAAGTATCTAAAATGTCTGAAATTTTATACGCAATGCCTAGTTTCTCCGGAGATTGTGGTATATTTTTGAACTTCTTTAAAAATAGGGAATCTGTTAAAATTTTCTTGTTTTTACCCTGGATAAACTCAATCTCTGACAACGAAAAAACTTCTATGTTACCTTTTAACTTCGAAGTGATTTTGCGTATTGCTTTTCCTACAACTTCCAATCTGCCAAAATCATACGTAAAAATAGAAAAACTCCTGTCAGCTTCTATGCTATCCTGGCACCTAAAAACAAGCGCCTGTGTTTTATATTGCACTGCCATTGTGTTTTAACTTTTTAACTTTCAAGCACTTTTTTAAAAAAACGTATCTTGTCGTCCAATTCAGATTTTTGCCGCGGATTAGAAACACTAAAACGTTGCGCAGCCAACGTTTTAATCTGGGCAATAATTTCGTTTTGGGATATCTTTTCTCCGTACTTGCTGACAGGGAATAATTCGTCTACCATATTCATTCTTTCTTGTTTGTCTGTAATAACAAACGGCGTAATGTCGGTCATTTTTTTTAAAACCATCCTGATGTCCTGCCGACGAGCACCAAGTGAATCTTTAAAGATTGACATGTTTTATTTTTTTCTTTTAATTTTCATATTTTCAAATATTTTTAAGGCGTTTAGCCTATGGGTCGCGTCAAGCTTATCTTGAGTGTGCTCCCCTAGAGATGCTTCTTTTTTCTCTTTTCTTTCCAATTTAGTCACGTGCTTTAATTGGGTGCCATAACTTCTGGCTAAATCCTCTGCCAACTCCAATCTCTCATTACTATTCAATTTTGTTTGGAATTCTGTCATTCCTCTAACAAACTTGTCCTTAACCTCTTTTGGTAAAAGCCCTTCTTTCCTTATGTCAAATATGGATTTCGTTTCCGCTGGTTTTTCTACGAGCTTTTCAAGCTTTTGGGGCATGCCCTTTGGGGTTGAGAAATCAACTTTATGCAACGGGTCCCTACTTTGGTACGGGTTTCCTTTTGGCAACATATATCTTTTATTTAATAATTTAATTTTCAACTTTAATCAGTATTTTTTCTCCCTCAACACCTAATTCTTTTAGGCCTTCGCCAATGCCTGGCGCTTTATTTATAGAAATCTTCTTAGACCGAGTCTCCTTAGCTAAAAACTCTTTATTTCTTTCTAAAACTGAATTTATTCTTTCACTACCGAAAAATTCAATAGAAATTTTATCATCCGGCTTTAGGCCCTGCCCTTTTCTTATATCCTGTACAAACCTGACAATGTCCCGCACCATGCCCTCTTCTTTTAATGCTTCTGTAAGGCGCAAGTCTAATTCTATCTCCTCTTTAATTGTATCATCAAACACTACTTCTTTCACATTTACTTCGTCTTTTATGAGCTCTAATAACTCGGCGTTATCTCTAATTTTAGACTTCTTATTCTTTATGGTTAACTTTGCCAGAGGTTGCCGTACTTTTATCGCTTTTGCGGCCCTTTGGGCCAGCGCCAATGTTACCACACTTCTTACTTCTTCCATTTTTTCTTCCAAATACAAATCCGTGCGATCTTTGTCATTCTTGGATGGCCAGTTGCATAAATGCACTGATTCTTCCGGCAAGGGGCCTTTGACTTTAGCGAATACAAATTCGGCGGTAAACGGCAAAATAGGTGCTATGGTTTTTGAAAATTCCAAAAGCACATACCGCAAGGTTGTTTGTGCGGCTATCTTTTCCTGCCCCTCTTCCTTAAACCTGTCTCTTGATCTTCTTACGTACCACAGCGATAAATCTTCAATAAACTGTTTGATCAGCCTGCAAGTAAAAATGGTGTCATATTTATCCATGGCGTGCGACACAGAAACGATGCAATGGTGCAACTTGCTTAGAATCCAAACATCCAACACATGCCCGCTGGCTAGCACCCCTTGCACGTTACCGTTCGCATACATTGCATAAAAATCCGTCACGTTACATAGCGTGTTGACTACTTTATTGTGTATATCGCGAATTTCTTTTTCATTAAAAAATAAATCTTCAGCGGACATGACGGGACTGGCCATAAGGTAAAACCTTAAAGAATCTACTCCGTATTGGTCCATGATAAGCCAGGGGTCAGGATAATTTTTCTTTGATTTTGACAGCTTTTCGCCCTTTTCATTTAATATGGTTCCCGTGGTAACCACATTCTCAAAGGCCTGGCTGCCAAATAACAATGTGCCCATTACATGCATATAATAAAACCAGGTGCGCGTTTGGGCAATGTATTCGGCAATATACTGGCCCGGGAATCTCTCTTCAAAAAGCTTCTTGTCCTCAAACGGATAATGCAACTCTGCAAACGGCATGCTGGCCGATTCTACCCAACAGTCCACTACTTCGGGTACACGTTTCATTTCTTTTTTACATTTTGAACACTTCAGCCGGATTTGATCCATTTTGTCTTTGTGCAAATCCATCTCTTCTACCTTATCAGACTGATACACTTGGACAAAGTTTAACGCCTTCTTTTTTAAGTCCTTCACCGAACCTATACATTCTTGGTGTCCTTTCTCACAAACGAAAAATGGCAATGGAGTAGCCCAGAAACGGTTGCGGGAAATGTTCCAATCCGGGGCATCTTCTACAATATTCAAAAACCTGCCATGTTTTAAATGTTCAGGATACCAGCTGATTTTTTCATTGAGCACAATGAGTTTTTTTTTATGTTTTTGTATATTAATAAACCAAGCTGAAATAGCGTAGTAAATAATTGGCTTTTCACAGCGCCAGCAATGTGGATAGCTGTGGGTATATTTCTCTGAACTAAATAATAGTCCGCGTTCTTGCAGATTATCTTTAATACTTTCCAGTTGAGTTTTAATTTTTTTGCCGGCCCAATCACGAACTTCATCAGTAAATGTGCCATCAGGCTTTACGTGAATTATCGGCTCAATGCCCTTCTTTTGCATTTCATCTACCTCGGTTTGTTCCCCAAAAGCCGGCGACATATGTACTAAGCCCGTACCCTCATTAGGGTCTACTTTTTCAGAAAGATACACTTTAAAAGCATTTTTCCAACCCTTAAAGTAATCAAACGGCGGTTCATACTCTAAACCGACTAAGTTTTTTGCGGTTAATTCCTTTATTACTTCATATTTCTTTCCCTTAAAATTCTTTTCCAGCGCTAATTTCGCAACGATGTAAAAATTTCCCTCGTATTTTACTTTTATATATTCAATATCCGGCCCCACATTAATAAATGTGTGGGCTGGCATTGTCCAAGGCGTTGTTGTCCAGGCCAAAAGGTAGGTATTTTTTTCATTCTTAAGTTTGAATTTCACCGTAATCGTTAAGTCCGTAATATCTTTATAACTGTTGTCCATGGCAATTTCAGCCTTGGAAACCGGTGTCTCACAGTGCAAACAATACGGCAATACTCGTCGTCCTGCGTATATCAATCCCTTATCCCAAAGGGTTTTCAGCGCCCACCAAACAGACTCCATATAGGTAGAATCCATAGTTTTATACGAATGGTCAAAATCCACCCAGCGGGCAATCCTATCTACCATTTTCTTCCATTCGCCCACATACATTTGCACCTTAGACCGGCAAAGGGCATTAAATTTGGCCACACCAATTTTTTCTTCAATATCTTTTTTACCGCTTACGACAATTTCTTTTTCCACTAAATTTTCAATGGGCATGCCATGGCAATCCCAACCCCATCTTCGACGCACGTAAAAGCCCTTCATAGTTTTATAGCGAGGCACCACATCTTTTATCACTGAACTTAAAATATGCCCATAGTGCGGCAGGCCGGTGGCAAAAGGCGGGCCATCATAAAACACAAAGGGTTTTTTATCTTTTGTCTGGTCAAGGGATTTTTGGAAAATCTTTTTATCTCCCCAAAATTTTAGTATTTTCTTCTCTTCTTCTGAAAAATTATATGGCATATGTTTAATTTAACACCCGTATCTCACCCCAGTGAATTCTTTCCCCTTCTCTTGGCATCTCATCCAACGCCTTAGCTAGGCCTATGCCCTTAAATTTACTTTCCAAAATCCATAATGGGCACTCGTGGCTCACAATTAAAATACTTTTCCCTCTATATTTTTTATCAGTATCCCTTAAAAACCCATACACCCTTTTTAACACATCCTGGTAACTTTCTCCTCGAGCCATTTTCTTTTTAACTCGTTCTTTTTCGTTCTTAAAATAGGCATTTAGCTGGTTTATCGGCTTTGAATTTAAAATACCAAAACCAACTTCTCTTAACCTTTTATCCAGCACCACTTTTACACCATTAAAAATGGTGCTGGATTTATCAAATTCTAACTCGGAATTCAGAACCCTTGCAACTATTTGGGAAGTTTGCTTTGTTCTTAATAGCGGTGAGGCAAAAATCATATTAATGGATTTACCGTGCTTGGCATGGTTTCCTGCCTGCGCCCCGCCTGCGCGGGCAGGAGGCAGGTCTTTTAACATCTCCGCCGAAACCAAAATCATTTCTTTGCCATGCCGAGTAAGCGGATTTTTGAACCTTTCCGGCCATGAAGAACAAACTTCTCTTACATTAGAAACCGCTTCTCCGTGCCGTAAAATATAGTATTTATTTTGTAGTTTCATGGTGTTATCCTTCAATAAAAATTCAGGATGAAATTTGACGTATCAAATTTCACATTTTTTCTGGTGCTTTAATTCCCAACAGCCACAGCCCATTTTTCATAATAAGTGAAAAGGCCCGGGTAATTGCCACCTTATATTCACCGCCTTTTTCTACAATTTTATTGTGGGCGTAATAATTATTAAACTCGCGCGCCAGTTCAGTCAGATACAAAACAATAATATGCGGTTCGTATGTTGCGCCCGCTTTTTTCCCGCCAGCGGACGGGATCCCGCCAGCGGCGGTGACAACAATCTCCGGAAATCGGCTCATCACTTTTTCTAGTTGACCAACTTCCATGGGCACTTTCTTTAATGAGGGCCTAATTCCTTCTGCTTTGGCCTTTGCCAACACTGAAATCGCTCTTACGTATGAATACTGCAAATATGGCCC
>CAYJSA010000031.1:0-6685 GCA_964372785.1 uncultured Candidatus Saccharibacteria bacterium | reverse complement strand
CTGGGCAAGATTAATAGACGTCAATAGTGAACCTTAAAAAAGAAAGGGGCGACACATGATCCGATCTAAGAGCCATAAGGCTCGAAGAAGCGGCTTGTTGTCGCTTCCTAAATCCACAACTCGAATAGTTGTTGGGAGTACAGAGGCCGGCGGTGGTGCGTATTACCATTTGCTCGGCTTGGGTTTGACCCTTGATTGTGGCGCAAATCCAAACGGCGGCGCGGTTGCAGACTTGCATATGGCCAGGCTGATTGAGTCGTCAACTCATTTCCCCATCGATGATCTGCTGGTGACTCATTTTCACCTTGATCACCATGGAGGATTGTTGCCGCTGCTCAAGGCCTATACAAATTGCGGTATGATTCCCCTGCCAAGGATAATCTGTACGAAGACCACCTGGAAGCTCCTTAGGCCACACCTGGTGGCCGAAGGATTCCTGCCGGATGGACCCAAGGAACACCCTTTGAGCGTGCGGCACGTGGTCCGAACCAAAAACGTATCTATCGCCGCCAACGAGCACTCGGTGCCAGGGTCGGTGATGGCGCGGGTCGTGTTGCCAAACGGTAAGGTCTTGGTTTACACGGGGGATTTTCGAAGTTGTCGTTTGCCGCCAAAGTTCCTCAAGCCTGACCTGTGCATTCTGGATTGCACGGGGGCCCTGAAGCTTGAACCAACAGTTGGGAAAGAAAAGTTGATACGTAGAAACATTATGGCTTTGGCAATGGAGACTCTTGAAAGTCCCAGTGCCTCGGTCTATGTTGCTACGTTTTCAACCAACCTTGACCGAATCTGTTGGCTGGAAAAGGAGTGCAGAAAATCCACCAAGCGCTGGCCCTCTCTGGCAGGAACCAGTATGTTTGTAAATACCACGGCGTACCGGAAGATGCCATGGGGGTTTCGAAGCGAAAGGTTTGTGATTTGCACCGGGGTGTGGGGGCAGCCAGGCTCAAAGTTAGTCCAAATGTCACAAGAAAGGGACAGGGACTATCGGCTGAAAAGCGGTGATAGGGTGATACTGGCTGGCAGTATGCCCACCTGGAACAAGGAGTTGATGACTGAAATCATCGCCATGTGCCAGCTCCTTGCCGCGCTGGAGGTGGAAGTCATCGTTGACTCATCTCTAGGACTTGAGTACATGCCGGGTTTGAGAAGGGTCGAAGTCCACTGCAGTGGGCACGCGAGTTTTCCAGAAATTTGCGAGTTCCTGCGGCAACTAAGGCCAAAAAGTGTTTTCGCCACCCATGGGAGCGCCGATGCCCGTAGGGTGGTTGAACAATACTGTCGCAGTAAGGGAATAGGCGTAGTCTCGATGAACCATTTGTCAGAGATTACGTGCTAATCCGAACCGATGTTTTATAAGCATCGGTTTTTTTGTGTTTGGCCGGAAGGTGCTGAAGGATTACGCTGGGCTTGACAAGGTTGCTTGATAGGTGTATAATGAAGTATTAGGATAAAGATAGCACATTTACAGCTAAATAGGGCTAGGTTGCATCTTCTAGGGCATATTACGTATGCGCCCTAAAAGATGCAACCTACACTTAGTCTGTCCGGGCGTTTCCGGGCAGAATTGTGCGAGGAGCATTTATACAAGGAGCTCTTAAATGAGCAATGCTACCGTTCAGACCGTTGTTCGTTTCGTGGCCGTCTGCTGGGCTGGCAACCAAACCGGTGCCCGCTGCCGCAACCCCAAGTGTGGCGCCAATGGCCTGTGCGCCACCCACCAAAAAATGGCGGATGACAACGATTGTCCGCCGGAGTCGCCCCTTCCCCATGTCATTCTCTTCAAGCGCAAGATCAGCAAGTCCCGTGCGGACAAACTGAAGAAGCTTGGTATCAAGGAGGAAGAAGGCAAAGATCCGGTGGCGAAGTTCGAGGCCGCCGCGGCCAGCGCTGAAGCGCAAGGGCGCGCTGGCGACGCCTACGACATCAATGAAACGGGCCGTCAGGACGATGGTTCGTTGGTGTTCGACACACCAGGGAAGAAGGGCGCGGGCGCCAAGCAGATTAGCGTCTTGAAGGCCATGATGGACCTTGGGCAGAGCTATGAGGTGACTAGCATCCACCTCGAGCCCACCAAGGACCAAAACCCCCACATGCGCATGCTCATCGTGGCCTGCACCGCAAAGCACGAGGATGTGCCTTCGGTACTCACGGACGAGTTGTGGGAAGTCATTGCATCAATTTTCACCGGCGCCTTCGACGTGTGGCTCTGGGCTAACCCGCCCAAGCCCAAGACGGGCGTCGTGGTCCACACGGTTAACCTCGGCAAGATCTATCAAAAAGAGAAGCCGAGTAACCCGGAGGTCATGCCAGTCGCTGACCTGCGGTTCAATGAAAACGAGCGTGGCGCATGGAAGCTCGAAGAGCTCCCGCTCGCTGCGTAGCAACAAGTCGCGCAAGCGACAGATCTTTCACTTTGAAAGGAGAAAGAAAAAAGCCCTGACAGGATGTTAGGGCTTTTGAACTGTTTCAAATTCTTTGTCTACTCAAACTTATCCAGCATATTTTCACTTTTGGGGAAGATGACATCTTTAAATTTTTCTACAATATTTTGTATAGGTGGCTCGCCTAATGCAACTTTGGTGTCTATGGCGTTTGTGGAAATGGTTGCGGGGGGAGTGCCTGTAATCAACTGGAACATATGCGACAAAAACGAAGTGGCGTAGCACCCTTTAGGTAGCGTAAAGCTTAGCGCCACTCCTTCTTTAATAATTTTCATACTATGAATTTGAGCCATTTCTTTGGTGTTAGTCATTCTTTTTTTGCGCATAATGAAAGGAAAAGGTTTTAAAAGACCCTTTGGCATAATGGCCATGTTATCTTCTTGTAAAAAGTCGGAATACTGTTGCCAGTCGTTTGGGTCTGAGCTTAACAGTAAGGGGAGCTGTTGGGATACGGCAGTGTTATTCCTTATTCCCTGGGAAATTTTACGGTTAAATAATAGCGAAGGGTAGGCAAATATCCATAGCTGGACTTGTTCGGGGATTTGCTTGAGTGCTCCCAAAAAATCGGTGGAATGCTGTTTAAGGTAGTCCAGCATTTTTATTTCACTGTGGAAGCTGACCGTCATGGGCGCCAGGATTTCCCTGGATTTTTGCCAATCGCCAAAATGTCCCTGTAAATTTTTACGCAAGTTTTTAAAGTAGCCGTTTTCCCGCAGACCTTCGCTTGCCAGAACACTCAACACAGCTGTTTTATAATCCCCTTTTAAAATGTGCAAACCCCAAAACCAGTTGATAAACCGCGGATTGCTGAAGCGCTGGGAATAGTAAAAATTGTAAAAACCGTGCTGTTGAACTTCTTGTAAATTTTGTAAAAAAGCATCTTTGTTAAAAGCGTTATCGGTGCGGACTAATATGGTAAAGCGATTGCCCATTAATTTACCCACCTGTACCTTGTCTTTGCCCGTATAAATATTTTTTAAAAAAAAGTGTGGTGAAGAAATGGACTGCACAGTTTGCAAGTCCACGCCCGTGAAACTGATGAGCTGGCTGGTGATGGCGTCTTGGTCTTTAATGCCGGCGTATTGGATGTTTTTTCTGTCTATGTGCCAAAGGGCGCTAATTTCTTCTATAGCCTCAATAGTTGAAAGGCCACATTTCACCAGCGTGGCGTAAATAGTGTCGCCTTCTTTTATGGCGTTGCTATGCGCTAGATTTTGAGCATCTATGGTTTGGATGGTGCCGTCATTTAATGCCTCTTCAACGATAAAATCTTGGGGTAAAAATTTTAAGTACCCCGTGTTAAGATTCTTTTTTAATTTTTCGGGAATGGCAATGCCAATTTTTTCTAAAAAAACAGCATCGTCCCGATAAGTTTGGGTTTGGAATAATTCGGGCGTTTTTTTGCGTTCCTGCGCTAAAAATGCTAATTCTTGTTCTCGTTTTTGTTTATTGTCCATCTTTTTATTGTTTGTGCGTGCTTATTGTACCAAAAAATCGTCCTGAGCGTTAGTCGAACGGACGATTTTTTGGCAATCGTAAATCTTAAATCTTTTTAAGTTTAAGGCTCATCCGGTGTTCTTTTGGCTCAATTAGCAAGATTTCAAAGTCGTAAGATTCGCCGGCTTTCAAAGATTCCTCCATTCTTTTCACCGCATCTTGCGGAACCCCGCCTGCCTGCGCAGGCAGGCCATCGGCGGTGGTTGGCTTGGCAAATTCTGAAATGTGGCATAATCCCCTTATTTTTGGAAGCACCTCCACAAATGCCCCGAAGGTTGAAAATGAAATTACCTTTCCTTTGATGGTATCGCCTTTTTTGTAATCTTTTTCAATTTTTTCCCAAGGATTTTCTTTCAAACTTTTTAATGAAAGGAAAACCTGGTTATTGTTGATATCAATAATTTGGGCTTTTATGACCTCACCCACTTTTACAATTTCAGCCGGGTTTTGAACCAACTGCCAATCCAGCTCTGAAATGTGGATCAACCCCTCAATGCTCTTTTCGTTTCCGCCCACGCTGAGCGGGGCAGGAACGCTTAGCGTTCCGCGTTTTTCCGTGTTAATTTCCGCGTCGTTCTGCGCGCTTTCCTCGACAGGAAAGCGAATGAAAACGCCAAAGTCTGCGATGCCGGTAATTTTGCCCTCAACAATATCGCCCTTTTTATAATCTTTTAACAGCTCTTTTAGAAGCTGTTCTGTTTTGGCTTTTTCAGACAAAATCAATTTGTTTTCTTCAGCCAGCAAGTCAAGCACTTTTACTTCAAGGGTTTTGCCAATGAATTTTTGCAGTTCTTTTAAGATTTTAGCTTTATCAGCATCAGCTACTCTTGGATAATTTTCCGGAGAAAGCTGTGAAACGGGCAGGAAGGCGGCAATATTGTTGATGCTGGTTAATAATCCTCCTTTATTTACGCCCGTTATTTTAACCTTGATAATTTCTTGGCTTTCTTTCAACTCCCGTAACTTTTGCCAATTAATATCTTTGGTAGCATCTCGCAGCGAAAGTTCACGGTAGCCGTCTTCATTTTCCATTTCCACGATTTTTGCGAATACCGTGTCACCGATTTCCAAAGCTTTAATGGCTTCTTTGGCTTCATAAAACTCTCGGCCGTAAATAATGCCGGTGCCTTGATTGCCCAAGTCTATATATAAAGATGACCTGTCACGGGCGACCACCTTGCCCTCAACGATAGAGCCCACGCCCTGGGAAGGGGTGGTATCTTTTAAAGAAATTTTTGCATCTTCTTTCATAACTATTTTTTTGTCCCGATGCCGGCTTTGCCGCGCATCGAGGATCCTCGTATACATTCAATGTTATTAAATATATCGGGACGACCGTAAATAATATGATCCCTTGTCATGTCATAGTCGCGCTCACATGAATGGGATTTACAATAGGTATACTATACAGTATTTTTATACTTTTGCAACAGAAATAAAAAATCCCGGCCGAGTTGACTGCCGGGATTTGGGTTTCAGAGGCTTGGAACAGGAGTTATGGGAACAAGCTGAGCTATTTTTCCCGTGTCACTATTGCTCCAAAAACTCTCTAATTTGTCTGGTTTGTCTGGGCGAATCTTCCTAAACCCCTTCTGATGTAGCCAACTCTCACCTTCTTCCAATGAGTAGACTCCATAATTAGCCACAAGCCTATTGCTGGTGGGGATTGCAATGGTATGAGTGTAATTTGCCAAGGGAATTCCTCCAATATAATTTTTTACAAAAGTCAATTGTTGAACTTACAATATGGTTGTGATAAAATGATGGAATAATGATTACCAAGCACCACCAAGCACCAATTTTACTCAGGTAAAATATGGTACTCGGATGGTACTCGGTGTCAATTTTTAATAAATTAAAAATCGCCATGGCCAAAATAACTTGGGCGGGGCAATCGTGTTTTCAAATTTCTGTTTCGGCTGGCAAAGACAATTCTTCGGATATTGTGATTGATCCGTTTGATGAAAAAATTGGCTTAAAAATGTCTAATTTTAACGCAGATGTTTTACTGGTTAGCCACAATCACCACGACCATAATAATGTAAAAGGCGTGAAAGGCAGTCCATTTTTAATTGACAGTCCCGGGGAATACGAAAAAAATGGGGTATTTTTTCAAGGAATTGATTCATTTCATGATGATGTTGAAGGCAAAGAGAGAGGGAAAAATACCATCTACGTTATTGAGGCGGAAGATATGCGACTTTGCCATTTGGGAGATTTTGGCCAAAAGCAGCTAACCGATGAACAGCTAGACAAGATAGGACATGTGGACATTTTAATGATTCCGGTGGGTGGGACATATACAATTTCCGCAAGCGAAGCCCTAAAAGTGGTAGGACAAATAGAGCCCAAGATAGTAATTCCCATGCATTACGCCCTGCCAAAATTAAAAGTTGAACTTGATGACGTTGATAAATTTTTGAAGGCTATGGGTAAAAATTCCATTGAACCGCAGGAAAAGTTTACGATAAAAGCAAGCCTATTGCCCAAGGAAAGTGAAATGGAAATAATAGTGCTACAACCATAATTTCTAATTAACCTGATTATACTAACTGACCTAATCAAATACCAAACCCCAATTAGTGAATGCCAAAAAACGTGTTTAGGAATTGAGGCATTAGACATTGATGTTTGATTAGAATAATAGAAATAGGATTTATATAATGCGTCGTTCGGTCAGTGTATGAACATGCGTGTTCCCACACCTCCCTTCACTAGCATTATTAGAGCAATTAGTGTAATTA
>CAYJSA010000030.1:0-6702 GCA_964372785.1 uncultured Candidatus Saccharibacteria bacterium | reverse complement strand
GATGTGGCAGGTCGCGAAGTCACCGCCGTTGGCGGGATCACGCAAAATGCGTTGAAAAAAAATATTGAAAAAGTAGATTCGCAGATATTGGTAAAAAAAATAGCGCGTAAAAATGTGATTTATATGTCAATGGAAAAAGCTGAAAAATTCGTCAAAGAAAATATCAGGGGTGGCCAAGTGCTGATAATCATGGGCGCCGGGGATATTTATAAATTGGTAGAGAGGTTTTAGATTTATCCACTTTTTGTTTTAGTTTTAAACTGATATAATCAAAAAACATGCAAAAAATTGATGAACAAAAAATCCAAGAAGTTTTGACTAGGGGAGTAGAAGAAGTGATTGATAAAGAAAATCTCAAGAAAAAACTTCTTTCGGGAAAAACCCTGCGGATTAAACTTGGAATTGACCCAACCAGTCCAAATATTCACATTGGCCGAGCGATTCCGCTGTTAAAATTGCGTGATTTTCAAAACCTTGGGCACAAGGTGGTTTTGATTATTGGGGATTTTACTGGAATTATCGGAGATACTTCAGATAAAGACAGCGAGCGGCCGATGCTGGATGCCAAAACCATCAAAGAAAATTTAAAAACCTATGTAAAGCAGGCTGGAAAGATTCTAGATATACGAAAATGCGAAATTAAATATAATTCTTCATGGCTTAGAAAGCTGGGGTTTGTGGAAATTGGCAGGATGGCTGAAATGTTTGGCTTGCATGAATTTGAAGCCCGGGAAAATGTTAGCAAACGGCTAGAAGCGGGCAAGCGTGTTTCTTTGCGCGAATTATTGTATCCGATTATGCAAGGCTATGATTCGGTAGCCGTAAAAGCCGATGTGGAACTGGGCGGAACCGACCAACGGTTTAATTTGTTGGCCGGCCGGGATATTCAAAAATACTATAAGCAAGCACCACAAGATATTATGACCAATCCGTTAATTGAAGGCACGGATGGCCGTAAGATGAGTTCAAGTTGGGGAAATACGATCAATTTGTTTGATTCTGCCGACGAAATGTTTGGCAAAACCATGTCTATTCCTGACGAATTGATTGTTAAATATTTCACGCTCACAACTCGCGTGCCGCTCGCCGAAATTGAAGAAATCAAGAAATTACCAAATCCAAGAGACCAAAAAGCCCGATTGGCGTTTGAAATTGTGAAAATGTATCATGGCCAGAAAGCCGCTGACCAAGCGGCGGAAAATTTTGATAAAATTTTCCGCCGGCACGAAACGCCTTCAGAAATGCCCGTTTTTGAAACCTCGCGCGGGCAATACCCAGTTTTAGACTTATTGTGCGACAGCGGGCTGGCCGAATCAAAAAACGACGCCAAGCGGGTAATCGAGGGCAATGGTGTTGAGATAAAGGTTCAAAATTCAAAATTCAAAATTCAAAATTGGCGCGAATCTTTAGATTTGCGCGATGGTATGGTCATCCAATTCGGCAAAAGAAAATTCATAAAAATTAAAATAAAATAAACATTCTAACATTCAATTGAATGTTAGAATGTTTCTTGTGATGGATTATTCTTCAAAAAAATCTCTCTGGAAATGGATTTTGCTCTATGTAGTCATTGGCGCGGTTGCTTACGGCGCAGTTTATTACTTTTTCTTTTACCCTTCGACCTCGCTCAGGGCAGGCAAAAATGGGGGATATTCGTATGCGCCGCAGAATGAGCAGATACAAAATTCAAATTCCGAAACCGCAGGTTGGAAAACCTACATTGGCGATGGTTTTGAGTTAAGTTATTTGACAACGGATGTTTGCCCTGGTCAGGGAGGGTCTGATGCTGCGGGAAATGTATCTTTGATTGAATTGTGTCCCCAAATCACCAGCGGAGCGATTACTGTTTCTGTGCATGGTGAAAAAATAGCCAACCATCCGTATTTTAGGGATTTAAAAAATTCACAGACAATGACGGTCGGAGGCAAGACAGTGTATCAATACACTATAAACCAAGGTGGATGCAAGGGGTATTTAACGGTGGCACCTCTAACAGGGGATAAAACCTTGCAGATTTCCCTAGATAATTGTGGAGCTGGACAAGTAAATGACCTAAATTTTCCGAGTAATGGAGTTGATTATATGAATCAGTTCCTTTCCACGCTTAAATTTACTAAATAAATGGAAAGTTTTTCCAAAGATTTTGATACTTGGAACGAACTTAAGAAAAACTTACATACCCGGAATGAAGAGATTTTGTTTCATGAAAGGGAAATATGGTGGTGTTCTATGGGAATAAATGTCGGCTTTGAAGAAGATGGTAAGAATAAGTTTTTTGAAAGACCCGTTTTGGTAGTTAAGAAATTTAGCAGGGATGTGTTATGGATATTGCCGCTTACGAGATCAAATAAAGCAAATAAGTATCATTATAGGATATTGCAAGGAAATGAATATGATTCTGTGGTAATATTATCCCAGCTACGGTTAATAAGTAGCAAGAGGCTATTGAGGAAAATGAGAATGATTAAAGAATCAGAATTCCAGGAAATCACTGAAAAAGTTAAACAGTTTTTGGGGTAAAAATCGAAAACCCCCTTGCGGGGGTTTTCTCGGAGGCCGAAGCCATTTATGTTTCTATTATAGCAAATCAAAAGGGCTTGTCAATAGGTGTGATGTTATGGAAAATAATTACGGTAAAAAATCAATCTGGAAATGGATTTTGCTCTATGTAATCATCGCCACCGTTGTCTATGGCGCGGTGTATTATTTTTTCTTTTATAAAAAAGGTGGATACAATGAAAATTCCCAATATCCAATTGTTAATTCTCAAAATGGAGCTGCTGATTGGAAGACATATATAAACGATGAACATAATTTTGAAATAAAATATCCTTCAGACTGGCATGAAATAACTGAAAATTCTAAACAAAGTGATGCACTTTTTGTCTTTTGCCCGCAAAGCAATAGTACATGTTCTTACAAAAATGGTTCGGTCACCTTTAATGTATATGGCGCAAATCGCTTTAATTCCCTACAATCGTTTGTTGATTTTATAGCCGCGGGCGATGCTGGGTCTCAAATAAAGACTTCATTGGGTGATATTCCTGCGATAAAAACTATGGGAAATAGTTGCGCAGATAAATCTCTTCAGTCGTTCAACGGAATCACATTTTATAAGGATAATTATTTTTATGAAATGCACGCCCAAGATTTCAATTGTACCGCAGAAAGCGTAAATCAATTAAGTGATACGTTTAATAGAATGATTTCCACATTCAAATTTACAAAGTAATTAATAATGATTTACCAAGCACCAAAACGCCAAAGCGTTTATGGTACTCGGTGAAAATTTAAGAAATTTTCATGACAAGATTTTTAATTTCAAAAGCGGCAAAACATGTTGGTGAAAAAGTGAAGGTGGCCGGGTGGGTTAGTGTGCGAAGGGCGCACGGAAAGATTTTGTTTATTGATTTGCGGGACAAGTCGGGGGTTTTGCAGTGCGTATTGGTGCCACAAAATGCTGAAGCTTATGAAAAAAGCCAAGAAGTGCGTAGTGAGTGGGTGGTTGAGTTGACAGGTCAAATCATTAAGCGTCCCGAGAAAATGGTGAATGCTGAAATTGAAACCGGCAAAGTTGAAATGGCGGTGGAAGAATTAAATATTTTATCAAAAGCCCAAACCCTGCCATTTGCGATTGATACCGACGGAATGGAAATTAATGAAGAAGTACGCATGAAATATAGATATTTGGATTTACGAAGGCCAAGGATGCAAAGGAATCTTATTATGCGACATCAGGTGGCTTTGTTTATGCGAAACTTCTTGAGTCAGGAAGGGTTTACAGAGATAGAAACTCCTATGCTTACCAAATCTACCCCTGAAGGCGCTAGAGACTTTGTGGTACCAAGCCGTCTCCACCCAGGACAGTTTTATGCCCTGCCACAAAGTCCTCAGCAGTATAAACAACTCCTGATGGTGGCTGGCCTCGAGCGCTATTTTCAAATTGCCCGTGCTATGCGCGATGAAGATTTACGAGGTGATCGCCAACCCGAACACACACAGTTGGATATGGAAATGAGCTTCATTGAGCGTGATGATTTTTTGGATTTATTCGAACGTATGATTATTGCATTAGTTAAAGCTATTTTTCCCGAAAGGACAATTCAGGAAGTTCCGTTTCCCAGAATCCCATATCAAGAGGCGATGGAAAAGTATAATTCTGATAAGCCGGATTTAAGGAAAGATAAAAATGACCCAAATGTATTAGCATTTTGTTGGATTATAGATTTTCCATATTTTGAGAAAAATGACCCCAAAGTTTCCCACAAAAAATCAGAATGGACGTTTGTACATAATCCGTTTTCAGCTCCCAAACCTGAATTCTTACCAGACCTTATGGCCGAAAAAAATATCGGCAACATTGTAGCCAATCAATACGATATCGCCATGAATGGTTGGGAACTCGGCAGTGGAGGAATCCGTAATAACAACCCAGAAGCCATTATGAAGGTATTTGAAATTATGGGCTATGGCAAAGAGGAAATTATGGAAAAATTTGGCCATATGGTAGAAGCCTATCGATATGGAGCGCCCCGTCATGGAGGCATTGGCTTTGGATTAGACCGCTTTGTGGCTTTATTGCTTGGCGAACCGAACATCCGCGAAGTAATTGCTTTCCCCAAAACGGGCGATGGCAGGGATTTGATGATGGACGCGCCCAATGAAATTTACCCAGAACAATTGAAAGAATTACATATAAAAATCGACACGCCAAAAAAAGCGGAAACGAATAAAAAATGATTATTCTTGCCCGCCCTAAAAAATACAAGTGGAAAATCATCAGGGGAATTTTTTTATCTTTTTTCGTGGTCTTGTTTACTATGGTTTCATTCATGGGTGGGCAATCGTTTTTTTCCGCAAATAGCCCGGCATTGGTAGCGGGTGTGGAAGCCAGCGCTTCAAATATTATCAATACGGTAATTCCGCAACACTCATACCCTTTGCGCAATTGGGATGTTGAAAATCTAAAAATTCAGGCGCCGGCGGCAATATCAGTAGAAATGGGCAACGATGCAAATAAAGTTTTATACAGTAAAGATGAAACAAAAAGATTGCCCATTGCCAGCCTTACAAAATTAATGACTGCGTTGGTGGTGCTAGAAAATTATAATTTAGACCAACAAGTCACCGTAACATATGCCACCATGGCCCAGGAAGGCCAGCAAGGGGCCTTAAAAGCAGGGCAAATATTGTCGGTAAAAGATTTGCTGTATATTACCCTTGTTGAATCCAGTAATCGTTCAGCCTATGCGCTTAGCGAAGTTATGGGCACTCAGCGCTTTATTAACGTAATGAACGAAACCGCCCAAAGATTAGAATTGGAAAACACGCATTTTGCCGATAGTACCGGTTTAAGCGCTCAATCGTATTCCACAGCAGAAGATATTGCCAAACTTACCAAATATTTATTCCAAACTTATCCCATATTCAGTCAGATTATAAATACTAAAGAATATGACCTTTATTTGCCTAATGGACAATTACATCATAAACTATTAAGCACCAATAAGCTGTTAGGAGTAATGCCGGAAATTATCGGTGGCAAAACCGGTTGGACCAATGAAGCAAAAGGATGTTTCATGGTAATTGAAAAATCCCCTGAAACCGGAAATTATATCATCAGTGTAGTTTTAAGGTCAGATGACAGATTTACAGAAATTAAAAATATTATTGACTGGATACACACTGCCTATATATGGCAGTGATAAATTAACCTAATTAGTATAATTAGAGTAATTTTCAAATGACACCATTAACCTTTAATGTAATAAAAGTGTTAGGAACCTCTGCTGTTGCTTCAATAGTTGCGATGCTGTGGGCGCCGTTTTTGATTGATTTTTTATACAAGCATAAGCTTTGGAAAAAGAAAGGGGGTAAAAAAGCTTTTAGCGGGGAGGATGCCGTGGTATTTAACAGCCTGCACAAAGAACGAGAAGTGAGCGCGCCCCGCATGGGCGGTTTGTTGATTTTTATTACCGTAGTGGGGCTGGCGCTTTTGCTGTACATTATTTCTTTATTATTCCCCAACACTTGGCTGGCGCAATTTAACTTTTTGACACGCAGCCAAACTTGGCTTCCGTTATTTACGTTGGTGGCCGCTTCGCTGTTCGGCTTGTTTGACGATATTTTGGTAGTTTCAGATTTAGGCAAGTACGTTGGCGGAGGAATGTCATTCAAAAAACGTCTATTGATTGTCACGCTCATTGGGTTGGCCGGCGCGCTGTGGTTTTTTTATAAATTACAGTGGGACGTTATCAGTATTCCCTTACTGGGCCATTTTTCCATAGGGTTTTGGTACATTCCGCTGTTTGTGGCGGTGATGGTGGCTTGTTGGGCGGGGGGAATAATTGACGGTTTAGATGGTTTATCGGGAGGAACTTTTGCATCAATCTTCGGAGCATTTGCCATTATTGCATTTTCCCAGGGGAAGGTGGACTTGGCCACTTTTTGCGCTGTCATTACCGGCACCTTGTTCGCTTTTTTATGGTTTAATATTCCACCGGCACGCTTTTATATGTCTGAAGTGGGGAGTTTGGGGTTGGTGGTGACCATTTCCGTGGTGGCGTTTTTGACGGATTCAGTAGTGGTTTTACCCATTATTGCCGGGCTTTTGGTGTTGGAAGTGGGTTCGGTCATTATCCAGCTTTTGAGCAAAAAATTTCGCAAGAAAAAAATCTTTTTATCCACCCCCATTCACCATCA
>CAYJSA010000029.1:5321-6835 GCA_964372785.1 uncultured Candidatus Saccharibacteria bacterium | reverse complement strand
AATAATAATTTCTCACAGCTGAATCCGACATGGATTCATTAAATTCTAAATTTTTTTTATTAACTTAAATTGATTCTTAAATCCGGGATGTTCACCCGGTTAAATAAAATTAAGAAATTTTAATTTCGCAAAGCGAAATTATTTAACGGGGTAAATATACTTATTTTGTTGCTGAATAATAGTTCTAACATCATCCACAACCTCACACATAAAAAATCACCCCGCAAGGAGCGTTTTTTCTTTGATAAATAGTAAATTTTGTGTAATATGTAATCAAGGGGATGGGTGGTTGGAGCAGAAGCAACTCTTTGCTGTGGCCTCTGGGAATGAGGCGGGTATAATGTGTGCAAAACCGACAAGCGGTCGTTACGAACACACAATAAGCCTACATGACACAGATTGAGGTAAGCCGGTGAATAGAGGCTTCGCCTTAGTAATCGTCCCAATTTACCCCATCCCATTGTTCACCTTTTGTAATATGACGATAGAAAATAATAAAATTATTTAATCATATGGATAATCTAAGTAAAGGCGTTTCAAAATTATTGATTATTATCATCATTGCAGTCGTCGTTATCTTGGGCGGCGCTTTATATATGATGTTTAGTCAAAAACCAGCAAATAATAATTCAATCGTAAAAAATATGAATCATACTATCACTATCAAAACCAATATGGGGGATATTACTTTTCAAACTTATGATGCGGATGCGCCAAATACCGTTAAAAATTTCATAACTCTCGCTGAAAAAGGTTTTTATGACGGAGTGATTTTCCACCGGGTTATTGATGGGTTTATGATTCAAGGCGGTGATCCGACAGGCACGGGTATGGGCGGACCGGGTTACACATTTGCCGATGAACTTAATCCAAATGCGGACTCGTATAAGCAGGGATACAAAAAGGGTGTGGTGGCAATGGCCAATGCCGGGCCAAATACCAATGGCAGCCAGTTTTTCATTATGGTGGCCGATAAGCCTTTACCAAATCTTTACACCATATTTGGCAGTGTAGTTTTAGGACAAGACGTGGCGGATGCAATTTCAAAAGTAAAAACTTCACCTAGTGATAAGCCTTTTTCTGATGTAAAAATGGAGAGAGTAACGGTAGAAACTAAATAATCTTTATATTTTCAAAAACCGCGCATTTGCGCGGTTTTTTCTTGCATTTTTATTTTAAAGTATATAGAATGAACCCGTAAAATAAACTTAATGCGAGCAAGGTATCCAGCGCAAATGTGGCCACAGGGTATACGATATACGTTAGCCCCATTTGCGAGGTGAATCTCTTCGCTTCGCTCATCAATTCATGGAAAACAAGGTCATGGCGGAGTACATTTGGTTGGATGGCGCAAAGCCAACGGCGCAGTTGCGCTCTAAAACTAAGATACTGGAAGGTCCGGTAACAACGCTGGAGCAAATTCCGGTGTGGGGGTTTGACGGTTCTTCAACCGAACAAGCCGAAGGGCATTTTAGTGATTGCGGGCTAAAGCCGGTATATTTTGTTGCTGACCC
>CAYJSA010000029.1:0-5221 GCA_964372785.1 uncultured Candidatus Saccharibacteria bacterium | reverse complement strand
CTCCCCATATTTTGGTAATGTGTGAAGTGTTAAATGCCGATGGTTCGCCACACGTAACAAATACCAGGGCCATTTTAGTAAACGCCGAAACGCGGTTTGCTGACCAAAAACCATGGTTTGGCGTAGAACAGGAATATACCTTATATCAAAACGACCGACCATTCGGCTGGCCGGCCGAAGGGTTTCCAGGCCCGCAGGGGAAATATTACTGCGGGGTTGGATTGGATAAGGTGTACGGCCGTCCGTTAGTAGAAGAACATATGGAAGCTTGTTTAAATGCCGGACTTACGGTATCTGGAATTAACGCCGAAGTAATGCCTGCCCAATGGGAGTTTCAAGTAGGTCCATTGCCTCCCTTGCAGGCGGCGGATCAGTTGTGGTTGGCTCGATGGCTTTTGCAAAGGCTTGGAGAAGATCACCAAGCTTATCCAAATTTGGACCCAAAACCGATGGCGGGGGATTGGAATGGCGCTGGTGGACATACTAATTTTTCAACCGAAGCCATGAGGAATGAATACGGCATTGAATTTATCAAAGCTGCTTGCGAAAAATTAAAAAATGCTCACAAACAACATATTGTGGTGTACGGAGCCGGCAATGAAAAGCGATTAACCGGCAAACACGAAACGTGCAGCATTGATCAATTCCGTTCTGGGGTGGGCGACCGCGGAGCTTCTATTAGAATTCCAACCCGCGTAGCCACGGAAGGCAGGGGATATTTGGAAGACCGCCGGCCAGCAGCTAATTTAGACCCATACCAAGTTTTTACCGCACTCTTGGAAACAGTCTGCGGCAGTGGGTTTGATCCTAAGGTATATCATTGGGCTTAATAATTCAGTTTTTTAAAAACCAAAAACCGCCGCAGACGGAAAATCCGGCAAAGCCGGCCTTTCTCGCGTCTCTCAAGGCGGTTTTTGGTTGCAATTTTTTATGGTTGTTATAAAATACAAGTAGGCGTCTCTTTTTTCACACCTTGTTTTTGGGAGGGAGTCCCATGGTCATCACGGAAGTCCGCATCAAATTGTTTGATGCCCCCGGCAACCGCGAACGACTGCAGGCTTTCTGCAGCATCACGTTTGACGATTGTTTCGTCATTCGTGACCTCAAGATCATTGAAGGCGCGAAGGGCTCGTTCGTCGCCATGCCGAGCCGAAAGCTGACCGACCGTTGCGCCGGTTGCGGTTACAAGAACCACTTGAGCGCGCGGCATTGCAATCAATGTGGCGCGCGCCTGAATGAAAGGCGCGGTGAGCGGGATTTGACCACCGATCGCGTCAAGTTGCACGCCGACATCGCCCACCCCATCAACTCGAGTTGCCGCGACTACGTCCAACGCGTCATACTCAAAGCGTTGGACATGGAAAGGTTGCGGGCATTGCAGCCCGGCTACGTTTGCCACTACGACGAGTACGACGCCGAGCGCGAAATCGAGGCTTCGGTTCCTACCGAACAAGAAGTTGCCTAACCGCATCTTCAAATCCCCGCATGTTATGTGCAGGGATTTTTTATTGTCCGACGCAGTCAAAAGGGGAATATGTCACTTAGCTGAACACGTCACGAACACGCAGAAACACGCCACAAACACGCCACGAGCTCGTGGCGTGTTTGTGGCGTGTTAGGGTGGGTATTGGCTAAACCGGAACCTTTTACATTTTTTACAAAAAAGAGTAACATTAACCAACGGGGTTTTAGTCTTTAAAAATATCACATGGATTCAGATAAAATTGTTCAATCTGTTGCAATCGGTATTATTGCCATTACCCTAATTATCGGGGGCGTGATTGTGTATAATATCGTAAAAATATCCGGTGCTTCAAAAGAAGTTCTAACAACGCAAGGTCAAGATAAAGAGCCTCTGTTGCCTCAACCTAAACAGCCAGTTCAAAAGCAGGTATTGGAAGATACGCCCAAACAACAAACCGCTTCATCAGTTGATATAGGCAAAGTCAAAATTACCGGTCGCCCTTACATTGGTAATAAAAATGCGCCGGTAACCATTGCCTATTGGTTGGATTATCAGTGTCCGTTTTGCAAAAAAGTGGAGAAAGATGTTATACCCCAGTTAATTACCGATTATATTGAACCGGGAAAAGTCAAACTGGTGTACAAAGATTACCAGTTTTTGGGTGTTGACTCACAGACAGCAGGCTTGGCGGCTCGAGCAGTTTGGGAAGTTGCGCCGGAAAGGTTCTTTGAATGGCACAAGGCCATGTTCAAAAATCAAGACGGTGAAAATTATGCTTGGGGCAACAAATCGGACATTTTACTTTTAACCAAATCCCTTGGTATTGATGCGGCAAAAGTCGGAAAACTGATGACCGATAAAGCCCAAATCTATCAAGATGCCATTAATGCCGATAAGGCGGAGGGCAAGACATTTGGCATAAAAGGTACGCCAGGAATCATTATTGGTAAAAGGCTTATTATTGGAGCTCAGCCGTACGCACTTTTTAAATCGGCCATAGATCAAGTGCTTGAAAGTAAGTAGGATAAAAACAAGCTGGTCAATTTAGTGTTTTAGTGATAGAATCAAAAGTAATAATATTTAGAATATAAAATATGCAAAATCTTACCGAGGGTGTAAATAAAAATTTGTTGATAATATGCGCCACCATTGTCTTGGTGTGTTTAATCGTTGCGGTGGCAGTCTTAAGTTCATCAAAATCAGCTAATACTAATACCGGCAATAACCCGCCAAGTCCTAATCCAACCAGCGTGGTAAAAGTTTCCGTAGATGATGACCCGGTATTGGGTGATAAAAATGCCCCATTAACCATGATTGAATTTTCTGACTATGAATGTCCTTTTTGCAAACGGCATTTTGACCAAGTCTATTCGGAAATCAAGCGAGATTACATAGATACGGGCAAGGTAAAATTGGTGTACCGGGACTTCATTGCTGTCCCTGGACATAATCCCTTGGCAACTTCAGAGGCAATGGCGGCGGAGTGTTCCAGAGAACAGGGTTCAGACGCGAGCAAGGCCGGCTCTGCCGGATTGCCCGTCTCCGGCAATGAGATATATTTTAAATACCATGACGAGATCTTCAAAAGAACTATCTCAAACGGAAATGGCATGGCTGTTTCTCAGCTGGGAGTGATTGCCAAAGATTTGGGTTTGAATGTCGCCACATTCAAGCAATGCTTAGATTCCAATAAGTTCAAAGATGAGGTAAATAAAGATATTACCGACGCCAGAGCCGCAGGAGTTAATGGCACCCCATCATTTTTTGTTGGTAAATCTACTCAAAGTGGTGTTATAGACGGCACGATGATTGTGGGCGCCCAACCATTTTCCGCTTTTAAGGCTGTAATTGACACACAGCTTGCCAAATAGTTTCTATGATTACCATAGAAGACGTCAAAAAATTAGATATCAGGATGGGAAAGGTTATTACTGCTGAAAAAATTGAAGATTCAAATAAACTTTTAAAACTCCAAGTTGATTTTGGTGCTGAACAGCGCCAAATTTTAGCTGGGATCGCCAAGTTTTATCAACCCGAGGCATTAGTAGGTAAGTTGTGTCCGTTCGTACTTAATTTAGAAGTAAAAAAGATGGGGGAGTTGGAAAGCCAGGGCATGATTCTGTGCGCGGATGACAATGGTCCGGTATTATTGCACCCGGATAAAGAAATAACGCCGGGAAGCATCGTTAAATAATTATCCACAAAAATCCGGGCAAGTTGCCCGGATTTTTGTGGTAACATGATACTATGCAAGGGAAAATTATTTATCCAAAAGTCACCTTTTGGGACATAACAAAAACTTTTTGGAACGGGATCAGGCCACAAAAATGGTTGATGTTTTTTATTCTTTTTTACACGCTGATAATCAGCATTTTGAGCATCGTTACGCCGCTTTTGTATAAACAGTTTTTTGAAACTATCACCAAAAGTTCTGAAGGCGTGGATGTGGTTAGCGGCCGACTGATTAGCATCATCATTTATATCGCGCTATTGCATATCATATCGTGGGTATTTTACCGTTTGCATGGATTTTCTAATATTGTTTTTCAAAATGATGTGATTGTGCGGCTCAAACAGCAGGCCTATGATTATATGATTGAGCATTCGTATAGTTTTTTTACTAACAACTTTACCGGCTCGTTAGTGCAAAGAGTTAGTCGTTTTGGCCGGGCGTTTGAACGTTTGGCGGACAGAATTATGTGGGATTTGTTGTCTTTGGCGCTAAGGGTTGTTTTTATCATTATCGTCGTGTATTTTATTAATCCTTGGATTGCGCTGATTATTTTGGCCTGGGCAATCACTTTTTTATCATTTAACACGGTTTTTTCCATTTGGAAAATAAAGTATGATTTTGCCGTTGCCGAAATTGATTCCAAAACCACCGCCTATTTGGCCGACACCATCACCAACCAAAACACCGTTTCTCTTTTTGATAAATTCAGGTTTGAATCCGCCGGATATAAAAAAGTTACCGACCAGCAGGCCAAAATAACTAAATTTAACTGGAATCTTGTGGCGGTAATTGAGTCGGTCCAAAGCTTTTTGGGATTTTCTATTGAGATTGTGATATTTTATTTTGCCATTAAGTACTGGCAGAGGGGCTTGGTGACGGTTGGTTTTTTCGTGTTGCTTCAAGTGTATATTTTGTATTTAATTGACCAGATGTGGACATTTACTAGAATCATCAAAGATGTGTATCAAAGTTATGCCGATGCCAAAGAAATGGTGGAAATTATGAAGCTTCCCCATGAGATAAAAGATGCGCCAACGGCCAAAGAATTAGCAGTGAAAAAAGGCGAAATTGAATTCAGGGATTTGGATTTCAGTTTTAATGAAACGCGCCAAGTCTTAGAAGATGTTCATTTAATTATTCGGGCGGGGGAGAGGGTGGCATTAATCGGGCCTTCTGGGGCAGGTAAAACCACTTTTATCAAATTGCTGTTGAGATTATATTCTCCGACGGGCGGGCAGATTTTAATTGACGGTCAGGATATTGCCACCGTTTTTCAAAGTAGTTTGCGTAAGAATATTTCCATGGTGCCCCAAGACCCGGTGCTTTTCCACCGCACCTTGGCTCAAAATATAAGTTATGGAAAATCCGATGCCACGATACAGGAAATAGAAACTGCCGCAACACTGGCTCACTGTGATGAATTCATAAAAAATTTGCCTCAGGGCTTAGAAACTTATGTAGGCGAACGCGGAATAAAGTTGTCCGGAGGAGAACGCCAGCGGGTTGCCATTGCCCGGGCTATT
>CAYJSA010000028.1:0-6867 GCA_964372785.1 uncultured Candidatus Saccharibacteria bacterium | reverse complement strand
AAGTAATATTTTGTTTTAACCCGCTGAGCGGGTCAGCTACGCCATGCGTAGCGTAATTAAAAACCACCCGCCTTTGCTCGCCCGAAGCCTTTGGCGAAGGAGGGTTTTTTACAGGGTCAAATTGATAAGAAGTAAATTCAAAAATAGAGGACTTATATTGCACGTATTTTTTTTGCTATTTTAGTAAAAGCTGAAACCGCTTTTTTAATGTCTTTTTTAGTGTGAACGGCGGAAATTTGCACCCTTATTCTGGCTTTTCCTTCGGGCACCACAGGATAACTAAAACCTATTACATAAATTCTCTCTTTAAATAATTCTGAAGCCATTTGTTTTGCCAGTTTGGCATCTTTAAGCATTACCGGCACTATTGGATGTTCTTGCTCTGAAATTTTAAAACCCGCTTTTTGCATTAGTTTTCTAAAAAGCCTTACATTTTCCCAAAGCCGCCGCCTTAATTCTGGGTGTCGCATAATAAAATCAATGGCAAATAAATTAACATCTGCAATAACGGGCGCCAGTGAATTGGAAAATAAATAATTCCTGGATCTCTGGCGCAAAAAAGCGATATTTTCTTTTGTTGAGCAGATAAACCCGCCCGATGCCCCGCCTAAGGCTTTGCCAAAAGTCCCAGTTAAAAAGTCAACTTTTTTAGTTACATTAAACATTTCCGGAGTGCCCCGGCCGGTTTTTCCCATAAACCCTGTAGCGTGGGAGTCATCAACGGTAAGCAGAGCGTTGTATTTTTCAGCTAACTCGGCAACCTCATCAAGCTTGGCAATCGATCCTTCCATGCTGAATACGCCGTCAGTAACTATCATTATAATTCTTTTTCCTTGGGCCGCTTTTAACTTTTCTTCCAGGTCTTTTGTGTCAGAATTTTTATAGACAAATCTTTCGGCTTTACAAAGTCGGATTCCATCAATCAAACTGGCGTGATTTAACTCATCGGAAATTACCGCGTCTTCGGCCGTCAGTACCGCTTGAAAAAGTCCCGTATTGGCGTCAAAGCAAGAACTATATAAAATGGCATCTTCAAAACCTAAAAATTTCGCTAATTTTTGCTCTAATTTTTTATGTACCCCCTGTGTGCCGCAAATAAATCGCACAGAGGCCAGCCCAAATCCCCACTTTTCTAACGCTTTTTTTCCGGCATTTACTAATTCTTTTCTGCTGGCCAGTCCCAGGTAGTTGTTAGAGCAAAAGTTTAAGTATTTCTTTTTACCAACCCTAATCTCCCTTCCCTGTTTTGAATTGATAATTCTCTCTTCTTTAAAGAGCCCTCTGGTTTTTATGGATTCCAGCTCACCGCCAATTATTTCTTTAAATGCAGAATTCATTAAAATTTAAAGATAACTTTTGGGTTTTCTTCCATTGTTTTTTCAAATTCGTCTTTATTATAATTTGCAAAATTAATAATCGTACCCTTTCCCTCTTTTAAAATAATATTCCATATTTTATCTTGGATACCATTTGATTTATCAGAAAGCACCCGCTGGGCAACCTGCCAAGTATTGAAAATTCTCCTGCCGATTACGCCATGCAACGTAAAACCTTTCACAATCACCCTTGAAAATTTAGGAATCGTAAAATCACCGTCTTTAACACCAAATAAAATAATATGCCCTCCCCTTCGCGTGCTTTCTATGCAATTATTAAAAGAAGAAACGGGGCCAGCCATTTCCATAGAAATATCAACGCCTTTTCCGTAAGTCAATTCCATTATTTTTTGCACAACTTCGGGGTCGTATTCAAAGTCATGCGCTTTTTCCTTTTTGATAATTTGTACTGTTTCGTGCGCGCCGAGGTCTTTTGCCATCTTCAAATTATGTTCATTAAAATCAACCGCAATTATTTTTGCCGCGCCAAAATTTCGTAACAGTAACACCGAAAAAAGCCCTATTGGTCCGCACCCGAATACCGCCACCCGTTGCCCCCGCACATCAACCTTGCTAATTGCATGCACTGCGTTGCCAAATGGGTCAAAAATAGCAGCAATTTCCGGCCTGATTCTATTTTTATCAATGGCCCATAAATTTTTGGCGGGGACTTTTACGTAATGCGCAAAAATGCCATCAATGGAAATGCCTAAAATAGATTCATTCATACACACATGGTTTTCTCCTATCCGGCACTGATAACACTTCCCGCAGGTGACATGCGAATCCCCTGAAACTAGGCTACCAACTTCAATTTTGGCGTGATTTTGCGTATCCAGGTCGTAATATAAAGACTTTACCATAGACCCGGCCTCAACAATTTCCCCTGAAAACTCATGACCCAATATTCTGGTGGTTTTTCCTTGTTTTTCAAGGGAATTATGAATCAAATCTTTAAATGCCTGGCGATTCCAAATCCCCCTATCCGTTCCGCATACGCCCGCATATTGCACTTTTACAATTACAGATATGGCATCATCGGGATTTGTTTTTTCATCCAATACGGGCATAGGAATTTCCCGTTTTATAAAACCCTTGCTGGTTTCCCAGCCGTCTTCTTTTACATTAAACGTTAATCCCCAAATAGTATCTGACATAACGAAATAGTTACATTACATCTAAATAATAAAAATTTGTTTCTTTGATTTTAAACCCTAACTTTTGATAAAGCGCGTTTGCAGCTTCCCTTTCCGGTTCACAGGTTAGAAATAATCTTTCTATGCCTGATTTTTTTGCCAAATCAATAGCGCAGTGCATCAATTTTTTACCTAACCCCTTTCCCCGGTACTTTTCACTTACCAACAAATGCTCTACGGAACCTTTTAGCCCCGAAAGCTTGTGCATCCCAATCAATGTAACTGTTCCAATAATATCATTTCCGTCATAAAGAACCAACACATCGCTCTGTTTGATCAACACCTTGAAATACTCGGGGCTTATTTGATAATTTTTCTTATTAGACCACTGCAGCAAAAGTGTATTCAAATCGGAAAGCGCCTTTTCATCAAAATGATGTATTTTTTTAATAACGAAATTATTTTCCATAGTTAGTAATTGTTTTAAGCATTGCCGGTAATTTTTTAAAACTTTCAGTGAATACATTCATTGCGCTGGTTCCGCGTAGCGCGTAGGCTGGGTGAAGCATTGGTGAAACATACCAATCCCCTGCTCTAAATAGTTTTCCTTGGTCGCGGGAAATTTTGGCTTCCGGTAAAAAGTAGTTCATTGAAAACCTGCCAAGAGACACAATTATTTTTGGTTTGATAATTTCTATTTGGCGGGTTAAATATGGCTTGTAAACTTCTATTTCTTCAGGCAGTGGGTCGCGGTTTTCCGGCGGTCTGCGTTTGACAATATTGGTAATATAGACATCTTCTTCTTTCCAACCAAGTTCACGGATATTTTTTCGCAACAGCTGGCCGGACCTGCCCACAAACGGCCTTACCAGTTCATCTTCAACAGCACCAGGAGCCTCTCCAATAAACAAAACTTCGCAATCCGGATTTCCCTCCCCAAACACTAAATTTGTGGCAAGCGGAAGTTTTTTGTCCGCCAACATTTCTTGTTTAAGTTTTTCTAACTCTAAAACTTTATCCATTTTTATTAATTTTGTAATTATGGCATAAATCATACCGTTTTTGCAATAATAATAAAAAAGGCATCATCGTTACGGTGATGCCTTTGACTCGTTAGAGCCCAAGTTTTTGTTTCCAATCCTTTGCAACGAACCTCGCTTTTTTGGCTGCGATGCCGATGTAAAGGCGCGGATCGTTGAGAACTTCTAGCTGATGAGCTGTTGCCCTCGCCAGATATTCCTGGACTTCTTTGTCTTCGCGGTAAACCTCTTGGAATGTCCGCACTTCCTGGCGGGTCTTCCGGCTTAGCTGTTTGGCTTTTTCGTGCGAGTTGGGATGTCCCAGAACCGCAAGAATAAGCTGCAAAGGTTCAGCCATGATAAGCCCCTTTTCCATTCCCAGGTTACGCTGCAGGTTGGCGTGGTTGACAATGAGCTTTTTCATCGTCTTTCCCAGGCGGTCGGCCATGGAAGTTGCGTAGACGATGATTTCGCCGTAGGTCCGCGCCGAAGCGGAGTTGGTAAGGTCGCGCTGGTGGTCACTGACTTGATCCATAAACACAGTGACCATGCGCCCCATGACGATTTTCCAGAGAGACTCCACATTTTCAAAGTCTTTGGGGTTGACTTTATGGGGCATCGTGGAGGAACCGACATCTTCTTCCTTTGACTCTTCGCCAACTTCTCCGATCTCTGTCCGTTGCAGATTACGCATATCGCGCGCCAAATTAGCCATCACCCCCGCGGTGATGACCACTTCGGAAAGCAGGCGCGCCAATGCTTCCGGCGGAGCAATTTGGGTGGAACACTCGGCTGGCGCCAGTCCCAACTCTAAAAGTACTTCGACCTCAAACAATTCGGGGTGGGCAAAGAACAACGATGCGGCATTGCCCGCTCCCACTGCTCCCGAAAACTTACCGCGAAGGCTTTTTGCGGATGCTTCCAGCGCCTCAATGCAACCGCCAAGCCGGCTGACATAACAGGCCATGGCAAAACCAAACGTGACGGGGCTGGCATGCTGGCCGTGCGTTCTGCCCACTTGCGGTTCATCTGCTTGAAGCGAGGCGTGACTGATGAGTACGTCTTCCAACACTATCAGAGCCGGAACGAGCAACTTGGTAATCGCATCCTTGTAGAGAATGGCTCTGGCAGTGTCGATGATGTCGTAGGATGTGGCAATCAAGTAGACAAACGGTTTTGCCTTGTCGCTCACCTTGTCGCGGATGCAGTTAGCCAGTGCGCGGATGTCATGGTGAATCCTGTCTTCTTCGTGGTAGACTTCAGTGGTAGTCACCTTGACATACGCCTCCTTGATTTCTTGGAATGCATCGTCGGGGCAAATTCCCCGCCGGTGCAACACAGTCACAAGCGCGAATATCACGTCGAGCTTGCGACGGGTGAACGTGTTTTCGGAAAGATACCTTGCCATGGTTTCTTTCCAGTAACGAGAATCAAGCACGCAAAGACTGTCAAATGGGTCGGATAGTCTCATGTGGACTCCCCTATGGTAAGAGCTACTAGTTGTCTACAGAAACTTTTCGAAATTTCTGTTGGTGGTCTTTATTGAAAAAAGTTAGAACCCATTTTGAACAAAACCCCGACGCCGACTGATTTCATTTTAGCAAATTTTTTACATAATACAAACGAACCGAACGGTGAACGAACGGCAAAAAATTTCCTGCCCCCAGCCCCAGGAAATTTTTTGCTCGAACGCTGACGGGAAAATTTTATGTTTTCTGAAATACCTTCATCATAAAAAATCCTCAGCAGTGAAGCCGAGGATCGCGTTTTCGAGAAGCTCAAGATTATTCTTTTTTCCTCCAGTTGAGCACATCGATTGTGCGCTTGATGTTATTCTCAACTGTGGCACCCAAACCTTCGTCCATCTCGGTCCAGTAGTCACCAGAGTCGAGAATCTTCTGAAGCCGGCCGACAACGGCATCGAGGACTTCTGCAGTTAATTCCATTTCTTGCAGAAAAATACATGCCTCGTTGTGCACGCTCATAATGCCCCGCCTGTTGACGGTATTGCTGGGACGCCAAACCTTGGTGGAGTATTCCTCAATCCTCCGCAGAATGACTTCGTGGGCAGGAAGATAAGTCTTCATGAAAAGCCTCCAAAAAAAGAGCTGTGTAGAGTTGAAAACACCCACATCTCTTATATCACTAAGTCCGCTGTAAGTCAATCGTTTTCTAAATCTTTTTGCAGACCCTTGTAGAAATTCTGTTTTCCAGTTTTAATTTTTTCCACCCCTTGTTTAATTCGTTCAAAAGCCTCTGGGTCAAAAACATATTTTTCCAAGGTCCTAATAAGGTCGGGGTAATGAGAAGAAGCGTCGTGGGCAATATGGTCGTCAATATATAGTCTTGCTTTTGCTTTTCTTTCTTTAACCTGTTCACTATCATTTGGTTTTTCAACAAAAGCATCAGAAAAACTCCTATCTCTGCCTTCTTGAATTTTGTGAAACTCTACTGGAATACTCCCCTCTAACATTAATAAAGCACCTGCAATTTCCAACGAATCACCATTTCTTATCAGCTCTTCCAAAATTTTAGAATAACTTTTTGTCCCATCAAATGACTCAGCTTTTTTTAGGTCTTTTTCAGAAACACCTAATGCCTCATAAAAATCTTTTCTCCAAGTTTCATGGGCTTTTTCTGGTACTCTTTCACCATTTTGATCGATACCTAATTCATCATTCAAATTTGATTGCAGAGTTTTTTCAAGGTCTTTATCGCCTATTCTTTTCGCTTCTGAAATTCCCGCCTCAAGTAATTTTTCAAAAGATAAAGCCGCCAAGTATCTTTGCTCGGCAAAAATCTGCCATTGTTCGGATGAAAATTCGCCATTTTTAAGAGCATCCAATACCTCATTATTTACAAATTCTTTGGTCGCTTCTGTAACCAATTTTTTAAGTAATCTATGAGATTCTTGCTCTGGCGAATTTTCGTTGAGATTATTGCGATAAAGGGGTCAGCGATAAAGGGGTCAGGAGCCTTTTTTTGCGATAAAGGGGTCAGGAGCCTTTTTTTGGTCTACCTCTGGTATTTGATGTTGAATTTAAATTAAATTTCTTTATCATGCTATTCATCCAAATTTCTCCTCCATAGGGCTTCCCCCTATTAACCGACCGCCTCAATGATTCCAATTCTTCAGCTGTTTGCGGTTCATTAACCCAGCCCAGATAATTATTCGGCATTTTAACTGGCCACAAATCTAAAATCTTTTTCTGAAACATCAACTCTGTTTACTCTTGGCATATTTTTAGCGTTATCATGCAGTGTTTTTAAATAAAAGGCTCCTGACCCCTTTACCTCTGACCCCTTTACCTTTGCAGTGTTTTTAAATAAAAGGCT
>CAYJSA010000027.1:0-7377 GCA_964372785.1 uncultured Candidatus Saccharibacteria bacterium | reverse complement strand
GCCTCTTTGATTGTTTTCGGTTTGAAGTTCGGGATTGAGTTTACCGGAGGCAGTAATATGGAGGTTGCATTTTCACAGGCGCGCCCAACCAACGAAACCATCTTTAAAACGTTAGAGCAGTTCAAGCTGGGCGAAATCACTATTCAGCCGACTGGTCAAAAGGGCGCAGTCCTAAAATTCAAAGGCGTTGACGAAGCTACCCATCAAAATATTCTTGCAAAAATTAACGAACTATCGCCGGTGGAGGAAAAGGGTTTTCAGTATATCGGGCCTTCGGTGGGGCAGGAGTTAAAAAGCAAAACCATCATGGCCATGGTGTTGGCCTTGTTGGCCATCACGTTATACATCGCCTTTGCCTTCAGGAAAGTTTCGCGCCCGGTGGCATCGTGGAAATACGGCATTGCTTCATTGGTTGCCTTGTTTCACGATATTTTAATACCGCTTGGGGTATTTTCGGTGCTGGGGTATTTATATAATGTAGAAATCACCATTCCTATTATTGCCGCCTTGCTGACCATTTTAGGATTTTCTGTCCATGATACCATTGTTATTTTTGACCGAATCCGTGAAAACATTTTGCGCCGTGGCATGGGGCAATTTCAAGATACGGTTGATCTTTCGCTTAACCAAACCTTGGGAAGATCAATTAGTACTGTTGCCACTACGCTGATTGTGATGATTGCCATTTTCTTTTTTGGAGGCGAAACTCTGAAATATTTTTCATTGGCATTAATTGTGGGAATTTCAGCGGGAGCGTATTCTTCCATTTTTATTGCCAGCCCTTTATTGGTGAGTTGGAACAATCGAAGTATGGGAAAAGAGATATAACCTGCCGGATGGCAGGGGGGCTTGACAAGGTATTGACATATTTTTAGCCCTATGCTACAATGGAATATGGGGTGAAAACATAGGTACATGCCCCAGTACTAGAGCGGAGCTCAAGTACGGGGCTACCCCGTAGAGAATTTTGACTGGAATATTTGAATTAAATTCTCGGGGTCCGAAAGCATATCATCTGTAATATCAATAATATATTAATACTAAGAATCCAAGCGAATATAAAGGAATTTAATTCGTCAAAATTCTTCTACTAGGGTGGAAAAAGTTAATTACTCACAAATTTACGCCAAGTTTACTAAAGGCCTTTCACCAAAAACCAAGGATATTTTTGACAGGCGTTTTGGGGTTACCACTTCAAATAAGTCTAAACTTGGTAAGGGTCAAACAGTAAAAATAGAAACCTTGGAATCCATTGGCCAAAGCCTTGGGATTACCCGCGAAAGGGTCCGCCAAATAGAGGAGGCCGGTTTTAACCATATCCGTAAAAACCACAAAGAGTCCCTGGAAAATATTTTTACCCAGCTGTCTGGTTATTTTTCAAATCAAGGAGGCTTTAAAAAGGAAGAAGCTATTTTTGAGGATTTAGGTGGGGAAAAAGTAAAGCCCTACGTATTGTTCTTGCTTACGTTAGGAAATGACTTTTCAAGGGTATGCGAGAAAAAGGACAATTATTACTTCTGGGCAACCACTCAAAACCCTGAAAAGCAGGTTAAGGAAACCTTAAATACTTTAGTTGCGGGTATTGAAAAAAATGGCAATTTGTTAACCCAAAAAGAATTGTTTGCCAATTTTGCTTCAACCCCTAACTTGCATGAAGAAGCCTTGAATTCCTACTTGGAAATTTCTAAAAAAATCCAGCAAAACAAAGAAGGAAAATTCGGATTGATTGATTGGCCGGAAATCAGGCCCAAGGGAGTAAAAGACAAAGCCTTTTTGGTATTTAAAAAGCATCAAAAACCTTTGCACTTCAGGGAAATTACCAAATTGATAGATACGTTGGAGAATAATTCGTCTGACAGAAAAACTCACGCTCAAACCGTGCACAACGAGTTGATTAAAGACCCAAGGTTTGTATTGGTAGGCAGGGGAATGTACGCATTGGGCGAGTGGGGATATGTTCCGGGAACTATTAAAGACATCATTACCAAAGTCATTTCAGAAAAACAGCAACCATTGCACCAGGAAGAAATTGTAAAACAAGTCTTGGCGCAAAGAATGGTTGCTAGAAACACGGTAATGATTAACTTGAATAATAAAAAGTATTTCAGTAAGGATTCAGAAGGCAAATACCTCATTAGGGAATCAGCGTAATGTGAGAATTTAGAAAATAGAAAGTAGAAAATAGAATACGCAAAAAATCGGTCCGCACTCGGGCCGATTTTTTGTTTGGTTGTATTTTTCTAACATTCTTGTTAGGCTAACATTAAGGGTAGTCAGACGGTCTGACTGCAACTGTTCATTGATTCAAACTCAATACCTTAACGGAGGTAAAAGCTGATGTCCAAAAACATCTTGGAAATGGAGCTCAAAGAACTTCGCACTCTTAAGCGTGGAGATTTCGAAGGGCAAATAACCCAGCCCGAAATCAACCACATCTTTAAGGTGTGCGATGCGCTTTGGTTTCACTCGGGCAACCCAAAAGCCCCCCATGCCGAATTGGCGTCGGGAAAATGCGGCAATGGCTTCGTGGATGCGTTGCGGGTGTTAAGGCACTCCAACCTCTGCGAAATCATGGCAGACCAGCTCATCAAGGTGTTGCGTACCTCTCCACGCTTCCAGCCCCTAATCCCGATTGACTGGGTTATCGGTTCTGACCACGCCGGAGCGGACTTCTCTCATGACGTCGCGCGGTTGCTCAACGCCGACCACGATTTCACCGAAAAGGGTCCCAATAAAACTCAAATCTGGAACCGGTTCGTCATTGAACCGGGTCAAGTGGTGCTTCAGGCGGAGGAACTGGTCACGACGACCGAAACGCTCCAAGCAGTTCGCGATGGGATTTTGTTGGGAAATCCTCATCCTGTCAGATTCGCGCCACAGGTTCTGGCGCTTGTTCATCGATCTGACACTTCGCTATTTTCGGGGTTGCCCATCGTCTATTTGGTGCACTACGACATCAAGACCTGGGATCCTAAAAAAGGAGAAAAATGCCCATTGTGCGCATTGGGTTCAAAAAAAGTTCGCCCCAAACAGAATTGGGCAGAACTGACCGCGGTAGCGTAATTGCTCCCACGGTTGTCAGATAATCACAAGGGCTTTATCAACAATGATAACGCCTTTTTTGTTTGATTTTAAAGCTCTTCGGGAGTACAATGGACTAAATCCTAAATCCGAAATCCTAAATCCTAAACAAATCACAAATCTAAAATTCTAAATCTCAAAACTTTTTAGAATTTAGAGTTTAGTGCTTAGAGTTTCTTTTACGAAGTAAAAGCATTATGGCAGACGATATAACATTTCTTGCGAAAACCAACTTCCGTAAAAAGGACCAGATTTTTGGCGTTAAAAGAAAAGACCGCCGTCAACATACCTATGTTATTGGGAAGACCGGAGTAGGTAAAACCGCTTTTTTAAAGAATATGGCCTTGCAAGACATTCAAAATGGCGAGGGGTTGGCCATTATTGACCCTCACGGAGAATTTGTTGAAGAAGTTTTGGATAGTATTCCCGAACACCGGATGCAGGATGTGGTGTATTTTAATCCGGCAGATATGGATCACCCCGTAAGTTTTAATATTATGGATGTAGTTGATCCCAGATACAAGCATTTGATCGCCTCGGGTTTAATCGGGATTTTTACTAAAATTTGGGCAAACGTTTGGTCAGCCAGAATGGAATATATTTTAAGCAACACCATTTTGGCGCTTTTGGATACACCGGGTACCACGCTTTTAGGGATACCCAGAATGTTAGTTGACCGGGACTATCGCCAAAAGATTATCAATAACCTTACCGACCCGGTGGTAAAATCATTTTGGATTAACGAATATGAAGAGTGGGATTCAAAATATCGCAATGAAGCCATCGCCCCGGTTCAAAACAAAGTTGGACAGTTTCTGAATGTTTCGTTGATTAGAAACATTGTTGGTCAGGCCAAAAACACCATTGATATCGATGAAATAATGAATTCGGGAAAAATTTTGCTCGTCAATGTTTCTAAGGGTAGAATTGGTGAAGATAACTCGGCTATTTTAGGTGCAATGATCATTACCAAAATTCAGTTGTCGGCCATGGAAAGAGTGAGAATCCCCGAAGATGAAAGAAAAGATTTTTACTTATACGTTGACGAGTTTCAAAACTTTGCCACCGATTCTTTTGTTAACATTTTATCTGAGGCCCGCAAGTATCGGTTAGACTTAATTATCGCCCATCAATACATTGGCCAATTAGTTACCGACTCAAGTACGGCGGTGCGGGATGCGGTGTTTGGTAACGTGGGGACGATGATTTCTTTCAGGGTGGGCGCGGCTGATGCCGAGGCTTTGGAGTTGGAATTTACGCCTGAATTTTTGCAAAACGATCTGATTAATTTGCCCAACTATAATGTTTATATAAAACTGATGATTGATGGAATTACCTCGCGGCCTTTTTCTGCCAAAACTTTGCCCCCGGCTCCCGTTGACCGAGAACTTAAAAAACGGGAGGAGATTATCAGTATTTCCAGAGGAAATTATTCTAGAAATAGAGTTGATGCTGAACGGGAGATTACCAATTGGGCGGGAAATATGGAGGTTCCAAGCGCGCCGAGTTCTTTGGCTCCTTCTGGTAGTCCTGATTCCTCCAGCGCCCCGAGTTCTCCCGGCGCCGCTAAGCCAATGTATCAATTCAGTAATCCCAAATCCCCTGAATCAACAAAGTTGTATGATGCCAAATGTTCAAATTGTGGCAAGGCAACCAAAGTCATTTTCCAGCCGGAAGAAGGCAAGCCTATTTATTGCAAATCTTGCTTGAAAAAAATCAAAGGCCCTAAAAAGGATGCTTTGGCGAGAGCAACAACTGCGGGCAAGGAAAAAAAATCAGGTTCTGATACGGGGTTGGGAAAAATAGGCATAGAATTTGAATCTGCTCAAGACTCTTATGAGCTGCCCGCTTCTGTTAAAAGTTCGCCGGCGCGGACAGAGGCCAGGTCAGGTGGTAATGATGCGCTGGGAAGCATGGGAATAGAATTTGAACCTCCTGAAAGTTCTGGGGAGATGCCTCGTCAAGCCGTCCCTGCGAGCGGAAATTCCGCCGGGGTCACAAGTAACCGCGCCTCCGGGCGAGGTTCAACAGATTCAAAGAAAAAACCCGAAGCACTCTCTTTAAGCGAAATAATGAAAAAGGGCGAAGCTGTCTTTTTCAACAAAAACAAGTCACCGCGGAGCGGGATCCCGTTCGCGGGAAAAAAAGAGGTTAACCTTCAAGACCTTAAAAAATCTTTAACGGAAGCTTTGGGAAAAGCCCAGGAACCTGCCCGCAATGCTTCGCCTAGTGATGCAGGTGGGGAACCGGGATTCCAAGAAGAACCATCATCCTCTGATGAACCCACAGATAAAGAACCAGATACCGTTAGTGGTACAACGCAAGAGGATGGGGAATAAGCCCGCTTAAATCCGCTTAACTATGAGCGACAGACCAGAAACTGCCGTGCGACGTCGGACGTCGCACGGATTTAGAATCGTAATATGAATCAAGAATTAAAAATTTGTCAGAATTGTCATAGCGAGTTCGTCATTGAACCCGAGGATTTTCAGTTTTATGAGAAGATGAAAGTGCCGGCGCCAACTTTTTGTCCGAGTTGTCGGATAGTGCGGCGTATGAGTTGGCGGAACGAGCGGACATTATATCATAGAAAATGCGATGCTACTGGCAAAGATATTATTACCATGTTTGCCCCCGAACAGTCTTTGGTGGTATACGAACGGGATTACTGGTGGTCTGATAAATGGGACCAGCTTGCGTCCGGGCGTGATTACGATTTTTCAAAACCTTTTTTCCAACAATTTCGGGAGTTATTTCAAAAGGCTCCGCTGCCTAATCTTGCCAGTTCAAATGTAATAAATTCCGATTACAGCAACCACAATACTGATGCCAAAAATTGCTACCTCGTGTATGCTTCATTTCACAATGAAGATTTAGCGTATTGCTCTGGAGCCGTGGGTTCCAAGAGCTCTTTTGACTTATACAAGGTTCTTAATCTCACACATTGTTACGATGATGTGTTGTGTGGTGATATGAACCGTGTTTTTTTCTCTTATGATAGCGACGAAAGCGTAAATTCTGCATTTTTGCACGCGTGCAAAAACATGATTGATTCTTTAGGGTGCATCAATTTACGCAATAAATCGCACGCCATTTTTAACAAAGTATATTCAAAAGAAGAATATGTAAAAGAACGCGCCAAGTATGATTTTGGCAGTTATAAGGGGCTTTCTGATTTTAGAAAAAAGTTTGCTGAATTTATAAAACAATATCCCAAACGCCACGGGTTTATTTATAAATCTGTAAATATCATCGGAGATAATGTTTTAAATGCCAAAAACGTATATATGGGGTTTGATCTATTCGGCGGCATTGAAGATAGTAAGTATATTGTTCATAGTTCGGATGGCGCGCGTGATATTTACGATGCCTATGGCGCGGGTGGTAATATAAATAACTCTTACGAAATTGTTGATACCGGTTTAGATGCAACACGCAATCTTTTTTCTGTTTTTACTCATTCTTGCAAAAATACAGATTACACGTACGCATGCCAAAATTCTTCCGATTTGTTCGGCTGTGTCGGCTTGCGAAGTCAACGTTACTGTATCTTAAACAAACAATACACTAAAGAATCCTTCGAGGCGCTCAGGACTAAAATTATTGAACACATGAATGACATGCCGTACGTTGATGCAAAAGGACGCGTATATAAATATGGTGAGTTCTTCCCGGTTGAGTTAAGTCCTTTTGCCTACAATGAAACCATAGCTCAAGAGTATTATCCAAAAATAAAATCAGAAGTTCTGGAAGCTGGGTATCGCTGGCGCGAGCCGGATACAAAGCAATACAACGTTACAGTGCAACCGTCAGACCTGCCAGATCATATAAAAGACGTTTCCGATGATATATTGAATCAGGTAATAGGATGTGAACATGCAGGCAACCCGCGAACGCAGAGAGCGGAGCAGTCGTCGTATGACGGTAGTTGTAATCACCAATGTATGGGAGCATTTAAAATTATTAAATCCGAACTCCAGTTTTATAAGGCGATGAATCTTGCCTTGCCAAGGTTATGTTCTAATTGCCGGCATTACGCGCGTCTTGCCCAGCGCACACCGTTTATGCTATGGGACAGACAATGTCAGTGTGGTGGAGAGAAATCCCAAAATGAGGTTTACGTTAATGGTGCCAAGCATCCTCACGGACAAGAACTTTGTTCAAACAAGGTAAAAACATCTTACTCACCCGACCGCCAAGAAATTATTTATTGTGAGAGTTGCTATCAGGCGGAGGTAGCGTAAACGATGATTTAAGATTTACGATTTAAGATTTATTTTCTAGCAAGTGAAGGCA
>CAYJSA010000026.1:4482-7418 GCA_964372785.1 uncultured Candidatus Saccharibacteria bacterium | reverse complement strand
TAAAAGACCTGAAAATCATTTAAAATGGTGCATTTCGTAATTCAAAGTAGAATAGAGTCAAACTAAACGGCTCGCCACGCTAAGCGCGGCGAGCCGTTTAAAATATATTTAATTATTCAACTACAATTTTTCCGAATTTGGAAGCGTTTGGGTGGTTGTGATATCCCCATGACCCCGATTTATTAAAGGTAAATGACCACGATCCGCCTGATGTGACCGCCACACATTCGTCAAAAGCGGTGGCTACGCCATCCGGACAATGTTGTTGTAATGAAGTTCCGCTGTAAACCGTATGGGATGGATGGCTGGCAGATGCGACCCACATGCCCGCAGAACTTTGATTTTTAAACGTTACCGAATTCCCCGCTTTTATAGTAAGGGTTGACGGAGAAAAACCCGAATCAGTATATACTACTTCATGATTGGTTATTGTTTGGTTAGCATCAGATTCAATCTGAATATCCACCGCAGGCACCGCCTCCTGATTATTATTGGCTTGGGAATTAGTTGGCAGATTCATTGGTTGCTCGGGCACACTCTTATCTATGCTATTTACTAAAAAATAACCTCCCGCCAATACCACAATCGCCACAACAATAATAACGATAATTTTTGTATTCATAATACCAGAAATAATGAAAACTAGTTATTAATTTTTAACAACTCCACCTCAAACGTTAGCGTTGCGTTCGGGGGAATGGTAATAAAACCATCCTTTCCATAAGCCAATTCCGAAGGAACGGTTAATTTTCTTTTTTCCCCTATTTTCATTCCCAAAACCCCTAATTCAAAACCTTTTGGAACACTGTGTCTGCCTAGAGTAAACGTGTATGGCCTTTTAGTATCAACGCTTGAATCAAATTGCGTGCCATCTGCTAATGTTCCGACGTAGTGTACCGTGACGCTATTGGCATCTTTTACTTCTGTTCCGGCTCCCTCTTTTAGGACCTCAACTTTTACCCCTTGAACATCAAAGGTTCTAGGCTCCAAGGATTCTTTGTTGGCGGTTTGGCCCTGGGGTGACGAATTGTTATTACCAGAACTTAGAAAAATGAAATACAAACCAAGCAACACTACGATAATAATTAATACGATTGCTATGATAATTAGTTTATTCACCACACCTCAGACGAGTTTATTATGTTAAAATGTTTATCTTAACGTATTTGGCCCGCCTGTATTAAATTATGTTAATTATACACTAAAACCGTCATTATTTAATAAGAATTCCCAACAACTCAACTTCAAATATCAAGGTTGCGTTTGGGGGAATAACCGGCGGACGCCCGCTTTTCCCATACGCCAAGGACGAAGGGATAGTTAATCTTCTTTTTTCACCCATTTTCATACTTAAAATACCCAACTCCCAACCCTGGATAACTTTGTTTTGACCCAATACAAACGTTAGAGGGTCACTTTTATTGATATTCGAATCAAATTCAGTGCCATCCTTAAAAGTTCCTACATATCTTACGATAACCCTGTCGCCCTTTTGGGCTCCAACCCCTATTCCCTCTTTTAAAATCTCTACTTTTAAACCCTGCCTATTCGGGGTTTTTACACTCGAAATAATATCAGTAACGATATTTGGGGAACCGGTCTTCTTAGAAATAACCACCACAACATACATGAGCAGACTTAATGCTATTAAAACAAGCAATACGATTACCAAGGGTTTTTTGTTCATAACGTTTATACTTTACTCTATTTTATTAAAAATAAGACGCAATGTAAAGCGAAGCTAACCCGGTTAAGGTCAGTTGAAAAAGTGGGGTGATTCCAACACCCAACACCAAGGGCATTTGATGAAAATTAACCGTATTATCGCCATGTGGTGATGACTTTTCCCACCAGATGCTCAACGGGGGCAAAATCATCTGTGAGATATTCGGCCTTTGAAAAATCGAGTTTTGCAAGGTTGATATTTTTTTGGGACAACCCGCTGATGATCGTATTGGTATTTTGCGCCACTTCGTTGCTATCAAAATCAATTTTTTGGGTATCATTAATGCCTAAAAAAATAATGTTTTGGATGTTGGGAGAGTCCGGAGAACGAGTGGCAAAAAAATAGCTATTGGGAAAAGATTCTTTGAAGGTTTTCATTTCCGATACTATCAGCGATGACTGGTCGCCATAAAGACTTCCCCCAAAATTCCCAATGAAAATTCCTTTTTGCTGTAATTTACTTTTAGCCAGGTCAAAAAATTCTTTCGTCGTGAAATGCATAGGTATGGAAAACAACGAATAGTAAACGTCAGAAAAAATGACATCGTATTTTTTAGAGCGCTGGGCCAAAAGGCGGCGGCCGTCTTCAATGTAGTTATGCATCCGGGGATTATCTTTGAAATTAAAATATGTTTTTGCCAAGTTTAAAAGTTCCGGCTCTATTTCAGCCACGTCAACTTGCATATTTAAGGGCTCGTTAAGATAGGCCTTTGGGATGGAATAAGCCCCACCACCAATCACGAGAGCATTTTTTGCCTCAGGATTAAATAATCTGTAAAGCACATAATATTTTGTGTAATCATATACAAGTTCATCGGAGGCTAAATACATGGCAGCCGAATAACTCATGTCTTGAAAAAGAAAACGGGCTTCTCTACCCTTCCAATTACCATCCATTATTCTTATTTTTTCGTATACCCCATCTTTTTGATATAGCACTCCCGGCGGTTTTTGAGGCATATAAAACCACGCTAAAAATATCGCATAAACCAAAAACAATACCATGATGAATACGGTAGTTTTTCGGGGGTAAAAAAATATGATACTGCTAAATCCCCAAATCATCAAACAAAGGCCCGTAGCGATGATAATGGTATGAATGCCTAAAAGAGGAATCAGCACGAAGCCGGATAAAAGGCTTCCGGCGATACTTCCCAAGGTTGACCAAAAGAATACTTCTCCAGATTGCTTGCCGATTTGGTCTCCTACCT
>CAYJSA010000026.1:0-4382 GCA_964372785.1 uncultured Candidatus Saccharibacteria bacterium | reverse complement strand
TGAAGTTTAATGGCAAAAGGAGAGAGCATTCCCAACAGGAAGGCTGGAACGAAAAAGATGAATAACGAAGAAATGAGAGGGCCACTTTTAATGGAAAACAGCAGTGAAAAAAGAGGCAAAAGCGAGACGTCCAAAAGATGTATAAATATTACCAACAATCCCGAAGTAAATATAACACCATAAAAAACCTTATGGTAAGGATATTTATCTGAAATCACTCCTCCACAATAGTAACCCAAGGAAAGGGCTGCCAGTACGACGCCTATTACCGATGAAGTGGTATAAATAGTATTGCCGTAATAGGGCGAAAGCATTCGGATTGCCACTACTTCTACAATCAATACTGCGCTACCGGTGATAAAAACTGAAACCAGTAAAAATATGTCTTTTATGTCTCTTTTCATCATAACTTTTGGCAATCGTCCGAAAACCGCGCGCGTTTAATTTATTTGGAAAAAGGAATTCCTCCCCCACCATCACCATTATCAACGCAGGCATTATACGTATTGGTAAACGTACAGGTGGTGGTTTCACCCGCGGTAACTTCAATATCCTCTAAACCCATTTTGTCGGCTGTTTGGGAAAAACTGTTATCACAGTTTGCTGATGACAATTTCCAACCATCCGGTAAGTCAGTTTCAGAAATATAGTAATTGGACCCCTCTTCAAGACCTGGAATCGCTTGAGAAGCCGTTCCATTATTTGCTGCAGTGGTGGTTAATGAACCCACTCCAAAATTACTATCAAAACTAAATGTGTCGTTGCCACCGATTGATTTTTTAATTACTTTAATTGAGCCCTTATCATTATACGCATTATTAAAGGTGCATTTGGTAGTTTCACCAGAAACTACGGTTACGCCTGTTTTACCATCGGCATTTGTTGCATTGCTACCCGTCTGACTACCGTTTTGTAAAATGCAAACAGCAGAAGAAAAATCCCAATTATTTGTTGGATCCTCGGTAACGGAGTAGATACCTGCATTTAAAAATATTTTGTTTTTACCCTCGTCGGTGTCTTTTTTAACGATTACCTTAAAACTTTTACCGCCCGTGTCACTGTTGCTTACATTAACTGTTACAGTTGCCGATTTGGTATTGCCGGGAACATCATAAGCTTTGACTTCTAACGTATAAGAACCATTATTGTATTCGGTCGTATCCCAAGGAAAACTAAACGGACTCTCATATCTTGTATGATAAAGCGTTCCGTTTACATATAAGTTTGCCCTGGCGATTCCAAGGTCATCCGAAAGAGAAGTTTGCACATTTACCGTGCCAGAGACATTCGCCCCAGCTGATGGCGAACTGATTGAAGCTGTGGGTGCGATGGAATTGCTAAATGACCCGGTGAAAGCATCTAATTTGTTTTCAATAATTTCCTGCGATGGGGCATTAAAATAGTGGATGCCAGGGAAATTATCCATAATGCTAACTTCATAAGAACGCCACCAATACGGCTTACTGCAACGCTGGCGATAATCCCATTTGGCAACTATATCTGACCAGGCAGAATTGGGCGGGGTATTTTCATAACAGTTGCCTCCGTTGGGCTGGCTAGTTCCGATATATTCGTCTGATAACCCGCCAAGCAAGTGTCCACCCACTTCATGGACAAAAAGGAAAGGACCATCTGACGGGTTTGTGTAATCGGGCTTTTTATTGATAACTTTGGCACAGCATGTTTGGTCAAATTGAGCCATCCCGCCAAAGCCGGCATCGTCAAAAATGCCGTCGCTGTTATTTAAAATAATTACGATTTTGTCATATGGCACAGACGCATCGTTAACAGCCTGCGCAACTGCAACCTCGTCACAGGTAGGGAAAAAATCCACGCTTGGATCAAACTGGCAATATGCGGGAGAATTATTGAAAATATTTATATGGCTATATCTTATTTGCGATTTACGGCTTTTAAAGGGCTCTAGAGTTTCGAGGGCATTTTTGTATGAAACAATTTCGGTTTCAAAGGCGTTTAGATTAGGGTATTTTTCCCCTATGAAAACAATATCAAGGTAGCCGTCCCCCGCAGCAAAAACTGTCGAAATTGGGAAAAGGGTATTTTTTAAAAAAGAAACTGGGTGGGAATTATCCAGGGTGTTTTGGTTTATTGTTTTAAAATTCGGCTTGTTATCTATGGTTGAAATATCTTGAATTTTTTTTGAAATGATGGTGGCTCCGCCAGCATTAATCACTTCTAGTTTATCAGCAGAAGAAATCCAATCCAAGGTTACAATAAAACTTACCTTACCAGTTGTCATGGTTTGCCCAGGATCATCGGAGTGTTCATCTGGAATAGAAAAGGGTAATGTTTCAGTCAGCGTATTTTGGGCATCGTAAAGATTCAGAGTATAATCTTTGCGCTGGTCTTGAACGCCGGGCGAAAAACCATTTTTAATTGCAAGTTTTCTGATGGCAAGGTCGGGGTTTGCGTTTTTGTCATAATCAAAAATGATTTCCAGTATTTTTCCGGGCTGGGCAATATCGCCCCTGTTAATCAGTTTCTGTGAAGAAACCCATTCGGGGCCACTTTTTTGGGAGAACAAAGACAATCCTAAAAACAAGGCGCCTGCTACGACTATTACTACGGCGGATATTAAGATAATGATTTTTTTGTCCATTATTTATAAGAAGTTAAAACTATGGCTCAATTTGATAGTTGAATTCCGTATCTTTATCCACCGGTTTATCAGTTTTTTTGATTATTTCAATAGCACCCTTGGCACTTTGGGTATTTTTAAACGTACAGGTAGTTACTTTGCCGGATTCTATGGTTATATTAGTCTTCCCGTTAGTAGCATTACTTCCTGTTTGACTGCCACTTTTCAACGTACAAATAACCGGTGAAACAAATGCCCAGCCAGTCGATACGGTTTCTGTAATGGAATAGGTCGTAGCTTCATGCACCCATATCGGCCCTACCTCGCCAACTCCACCGGAGGTGGTAATGCTTGGGTTTGAACTTGATGGACCGGAAACGGAATATTTAAATGTACCATTACCACCCACGGCATTTTTAACTATTTTTAAAGCTCCTTGTAATTTATTAGTAAAGGTGCAGGTAGTTAATTTGCCAACCTCTACCGTTACTTGCGATTTTCCGTTTAGGGTATCCGTACCCGTTTGACTGCTATTTTCCAACCTGCAAACAGCCGTTTCAAACGTCCAACCGGTTGGAACGGTTTCTTTAATAAGATACGCATTGGTGCCTGCATTTGCCGTCATTGAACCGCTATCACCCGTTCCCCCGGAAACAGGAATACTTGGATTTAACGCTGATGGACCGGTAACCGTGTAATCAAATGTTGTGCTAACCGTAGTACCTACTGTATTTTTAATTATTTTTATTCTTCCCGTGGTTGGAGGAGTGTAAGTATTGGTAATCGTGCAAGTTACGTTTTGACCGGGGTCTAAAGTGACTTTATTGTTTCCCGCAAGCTTTCCGCCAGGACAAGACCAAACTCCGTTGGTAGTATAATCAGTAACCGTAGATTCAGATAACGTATATTCTATTCCGGAAGTAATTTTATGGAAGGTTGTAGAATCCCCTTTATCGGTAAAGGTTCCCGAAAATGCCGTGGCGGTTAAATCCCAATCCCCTTTAGATTTTGTTCCACCTCCGGTATTATCCACCACCTTGGCCAACTTCAAGGTTGCGGGAAGAGGATTCCATGTATTATAAATCTCGCAAGTCACATTTTCACCAGCAGCTAGAGTAATAATATTTCCAAACAACGATCCGCCACCCGTACATGATACATCACTAAGAGTGTAGTTAACCAGAGTATACTCAGAAAGAGCGTATCCGTTATCCGCAGTAACGGTATGAAATTTGGCCTTTGCAGGATCACCGTTATCATTGAAGCCATCGTTGAAATCACCCGAAAGATCAGTGGCAGTTAACGTCCAATCCCCCGCCTTTTTTGTTCCACCACCACTATTGTCCACTATTTTAATTAGTTTTAAAGTTGGCGGAGGCGCATACGTATCCAAAAACGTACAGGTAATATCATCTCCGGCAAGTAAATTAATTCCTTTGATGGTCTTGGTTGGAGCATCGTAGGTTCCTTTGTTGTTAGTGCAACTGGCGCTCGTTAGCGCATAACCTGTAGGCATTTGGGTCTCGGCAAGGTCATAAACTGCAGGCGGCAGATTCGTAGCAACCCTGGTGGCACTACCCGAAGATCCGCTGGTGGTTAACGGATTACCTGAACCAATAAAACTATTCAAACTATTATTTGAGGCTGGAAGGGGGCTATTGAAAACGAAATTTCCACCGGTACCCTGGCCAGCAGTATTTTTGACAATGGTAAGTTTGGGGTTGGGGGGCGCATACGCATTGGTAATGGTGCAAGTCTTGTCAGTTCCATAAGCCATGGTAAT
>CAYJSA010000025.1:0-7737 GCA_964372785.1 uncultured Candidatus Saccharibacteria bacterium | reverse complement strand
GAATCTTTATTGCCTTCACTTGCTAGAAAATAAAAAATCCCCGCGAGTCCGGGGGATTTTTTATCGCTACGGCTGGTAGTTTCCTCCACGAGAAGATACCCCGACCCTGCTTTACGGGAACCCCGCCGACCCCATCTGTGACAATGGTCCAAACTAGCGTTTGGCCCATTGTGGGCTCTTTCTTGCGCGCTTTAATCCGAACTTCTTTCGTTCCCTCATTCTTGGGTCTCGAGTCAAGTAACCAACTTTTCTTAACCTCTTTTTAAAATTATTATTAAAATCAACTAATACCCTGGCGGTTCCGTGCCTTATTGCCTCCGCTTGGGCATTCCTTCCCCCGCCAGTTACAACAACGGTAACTTTAAACTTATCAAGGCACTTCATTTTCCTCATGGAAGAGGTTACGGTTTGTTGGTCCTGACCCAGGGTAAAATATTCCTGATATGGCTTTCCATTAACTAAAAATTGCTTTTCGCCCCTGGTAAAAAGTCGTACTCTGGCAACCGCAGTTTTGCGCCTGCCGATGGCTTCAAAATAACGGTCCGGTTTTGATGCCAACTCTTTTTCTATCGGAAAATCATCAACGAATTCATCTTCTGATTCACTATCAACATTAACAGACGCCACTATTTTTTTTGGCACGACAATCTCTTTTTGGACCGGAGCTTGTACTTTTACGGGTTCGTCTTTCACTGCTGGGGCTGTTTTTTTAGTTGGTATTTTTGCCATGTTATTTTTCTCCCGCATAGCGGGATCCCGTTAGCGGGAAAACCTTAACCTTTTAATTTGCCGTGCCCTTAATTTGTTTTTGGTGAGCATCCCCATAATTGCCTTTCTGAATACCTCTGAATGACCCTTCTTGGCAACAATTTCTTTAGTGGTAGCCTTTTTTAATCCCCCCAACCACAACGTGTGGTGATAGTATATTTTATTATCAAACTTCTTGCCGGTAAACTTTAACTTATCAACGTTTTTTATCGTAACAAAATCTCCCATATCTTTATATGGAGCAAACCCAACCTTGTTTTTCCCGCGCAACAGTACAGCCACTTGGGTAGCTAGTCTGCCCAGCACCTTGTCAGTTGCGTCAATAATATGATTTTTTCTTTTGATTACTTCCATAAGTTTAGAAAGTAGAATCTAGAAAATAGAAAGTAGAATACGAAACGCTCACATTCTATTTTCTAATTTCTATTTTCTATTTTCTCGCCACTATATTAATTCAATTATTACCATTTTTGCTCCATCTGTTTTTCGGGGACCCATCTTCATCATTCTTGTGTAGCCACCTTGGCGATTTGTATACTTGGGGGCGATTTCTTCAACCAATTTTTTAACAATTGAAGGCGTCATTGCCGCTCTAAAAAGTCTTCGGTTGGCCAAAGAATTAACCTTGGCTCGAGTGATAAACTTTTCAGCAACCACTCTGAATTCCTTGGCTTTGGCTTCAGTAGTTTTAATTTTCCCATGCGTAAAAAGGCTAGCTGTTAATAAATGTAACAGTGCCTTGCGTTGGTTCTTAGGCCGTGATAATATTCTTCCCTTGTTTCGTTTTCTCACAAATTTACTTGGTAAATTACGAATAATCACGAATGCTCTACGAATTTTCACGAATACACGAATTTGTAATTCGTGGTCATTCGTTAGTCAATTCGTGGGGATTCGTTTATTTCTTTGCTTTTTTGACTTTTTTTGCCGGCTTAGTTTTCTTCGCTTTCGCCACCTTTCCTTCTGACTTTTGTGTTTTGGGGGCTTCTAGAACCCTGCCTTCAAAAATCAATGCAAAATGCTTAATCAGAATTTCACAAGCCTGATAAAACGCTTCTTCTGGCGTAAGAGTGCCATCGGTTTCTACTTCCAAAGACAATTTGTCAAAGTCAGTCCTTTCCCCGACTCTCATGTTTTCAACGGAAAAATTTACATTCTTGATCGGTGTAAAAATAGCATCCATGGCGATTGCGCCGATTTCTGACTTTTTTATTTTTCGTTGTTCTATTGGTTCATACCCGATACCTTTTTCCAAAGTAACTTCTATTTCCAATTCAGTTTTCTTATCCGTAATAGTAGCCAAATGTAATTTAGGGTTGGCAAGTTCTATTTGTGGGAATAATTTAAAATCTGCTCCAGTTACCTTTTTCTCACCTTTTACAGAAAGCGTAACTTTTTGGGTTTGGCCTCCTGCCTGCGCAGGCAGGTCGTAAATTTTAAACCTTAAGTTTTTGATATTGAGTAATATCATTATCACATCCTCCAAAACTCCGGGGATAGTAGAAAATTCGTGGGGAACGCCCTTTATTTTTACTTCAGTGATTGCCACGCCTTCTAATGAAGACAATAATACCCTTCTTAGGGCGTTACCGATGGTAACTCCATATCCGGGATAAAGGCCGTGTACTTCAAATACGGCTTTATTATCGTCCTTTTGGATCACTTTTGGCGCCAAGGGAAGTGAAATCATACTCTTGAAACATGAAACGTGAAACATGAAACATAACTATAAAGTTAATTGTTCCCTGCTAAGCGTTCCATGAAATTAATTATTTATGACCTATCTTGAATAGAATTCGAACACTGACGATATTTCAACTGGCGGATTAACTTCTGCCAAGCTTGGCTCTCCAATGGCTTTTACCTCAAATTTTGCTTTATCTAAAACTAACCAAGCATGGGTTTCCATTTTCTTTAACTCATCAGCTAAATCTTTAAAAATCGGTTTCTTCTTTTTTTGTTCTTTTACGGCAATAACATCTCCCTTGTCAACTTCAAATGAAGGAATGTTAACCGGTTTTCCGTTTACCAAAAAATATGAATGGTTAACCATTTGGCGCGAATGGGCCCTGGTCTTTGCAAATCCTGACCTGAACACAACGTTATCTAATCTTTTTTCAAGGGATTTTATCAATTCATCTGATACGTTTTCAACTCTCTGCATTTTATCCAGAGCTTCTTTCACATACCTTTTAAATTGCTTTTCCGACAACCCATATAATTTTTTCAGCGCCTGTTTTTCCGTTAAAGATTTTTTGTATTCAGAAACCGCCCCTTGTCTTCTTTTTCTTTTTTCGGGGGCTGGCGCAGGCGAAAAAACGTTGCCTGGTCCTTTATTAGTTTTAACAAAATTTTCTGTCATAATATGTTTACCCTACACTCTTCTTACTTTCTTTGGCCTGCCCCCATTATGCGGAATAGGTGTAATGTCTTTAATTGAAACCACATTCAAACCCTGGTTAACCAATGTTCTGACTGCCGATTCCCTGCCTGCCCCGATTCCTTTTATATAAACGCTGAGCTTTTCAATGGCCAGCTTCTTGCATACATTGGCAATAGCTTCCGCAACCCGTGAAGCGGCAAAAGAAGTTGATTTCTTAGTTCCCTTAAAACCTACCGATCCCGCCGACTTGGAAGACAAAACTTGCCCCTTGGCATTGGTCAGGGTTATGATGGTGTTGTTATAAGAAGAAGAAACATACGCCCTGCCTTCCGAAACTTTATCGGCAGTTTTTACCTTAACCTCTTTTTTTAAGGTAGCATCAATCTTGTCATTCTCTTTAATGGCTTCTTCTTGATTTTCTGATGTAACGTGTTTTTTCCCCATAATGCTTTTATTTCTTAAAAGAAATTCAAAATCCAAAACTCTAAACTCTAAACGTGTTTTGGATTTAAATATTTTGAATTTTGAATTTGTTTAGGATTTAGGATTTTGTATTTTGGGTTTCATTTAGGTTGGGCTTGCGGCTGGCTTCCTGCCCGAACCCATGGTCTTTCTTACGTTGCCTCTTACTGTTCTGGTATTTGTTTTCGTCCTTTGGCCCCGAACCGGCAGCCTTTTAGCATGCCTTAAACCTCTCCATGTTCCAATATCTTTTAACCGTTTAATATTTATCATTACCTGCCTTCGTAAATCTCCTTCAATTTTGTGATTTTTTTCAATAGCTTCTTTCAAGTCATTCACTTCTTTTGGGGTTAAATCTTTAGCTTTTTTATTAAAATCAACCTTGGTTTCTGTCAGAATTTTTTTAGCCAAAGTATCCCCTATACCGTAAATATAAGTAATTGCTACTTGAATTCGTTTATTTTCGGGAATGCTTACCCCGGCAATTCTTGGCATATATTCTTGATTTCAGATTTCAGATTTTCGATTTCAGATTTTAACGCCGTCCGTTTTTAAATCTGCAATATGCAATCTTAAATCGTAAATTAAACTAACCTTGTCTTTGTTTGTGTTTAGGATTTTTTCTACAAATAACATAAACCCTGCCAACTCTTTTGACAATCTTGCAATCATTACAAATTTTTTTAACTGATGGACGAACTTTCACCCCGTTAGAAGTCTGGGCAAAAATATTTTAATTTTATAAAATATTTTTGCCTGCTCATTTTAATATTATTATATTTTACTACTTGCTCCCTTAGAATTTCTATTGCCAAATACTAACTTCTAACGGGGTTCATATTATTTTAATCTATATACAATCCTACCCTTTTTTTCATCATATGGAGTCATTTCTAAAGTAACTTTATCTCCGGTCAGAATTTTTATTTTATTAAGGCGCATTTTACCAGACAAAAACCCCGTCACTTCTTTTCCATCGTCCAATAATACCTTAAAAAAGGCGTTTGGTAAAGCCTCTATAACTCTGCCCTCTACCTTGATGATTTTCTTTGAATTTTGATCGCTATTTTGATCAATATTCGGGCTATTATTTGCTTCCATTTATATGGAGTAAATACTAACAAATTATGATATAAAGGTCAAGTATTTACCCTGCTTTTATTCAAATATGAGGTTAATCTTAATTTTATCGTGATTTTTAGGGGCGGAGGTAACCCAAAATGGCCAGAAATCCACTTGGGTTTTAGAAACCTTGTCCCCATAATTTTTTCCCATGAGATTTTTAATTTCGTCGGCCGATTTCTGCACAAACAACTCAACCAAGGCGTTAGTATCTATGCTCTTATATGTCAAAACAGATAATTTCAAATCCATTACAGCAGAACCCTTCTTTGAATCAACCGATACTGGGCTGTAGCTTACCTCCATGCTCTTGGCTAAGAAACTCTCATCCTCCGACAGTTGAGAGTTAACACTATCCTTGGCAAATTGCTCTAAACCTTGTTTTTTAAACAATAGGGCTGAAACTTTTACGGTAGCCTGGGCATCAAATTTCTCTATAATGGCATCTGCCTTTACCGTAGTGGTAAAGTCAACGATATTTCTTGAGAGAGAGTTGTCTATGATAACATCTTCTGGGGAAAGTTTGCCTCTTAACGTACTCTCAGCCTGGGCTAATAATTCCTTGGTTAAAACATTCTTGGCTTTATCGATATCATCTTTAGTAACCCTTTTGGCGTTGCCCTTGGAGCCTCCTGTCATAGAAATGGTTGATTCCGCATAAATACTGTAGTAATAGGCTGTGCCTGACAATTTTGGTATTGAAAATTTAGAAGGCCCTACATTATAATCCTCTCCTGCTTCTTGGGCTTCCACCTTTGCGCTTACCGAGCCGGCAATGAGCTTGCCTTTTTGATATTGGGCTGCCGGAATAACTACCTTATCAAGAATTACGAAGTACTTGCCAGAATCAGATAAAAAGTGAGTACCTTTTATTAAAGTAAAAGCGGCAGAAGGGTCTAATTTATTATAAATTTTAATGGTTCCCGTGGCCTTTTTATCAGTACTGACATTTCCCGTTGCAGAAAACTCTTGCCAGCCATCTTGGTTCTCCTCTTTATATTGGGCAGGAATGATATTCTTTGAAATATCAATAGTCAAAATAGACTTATCCGCGGTTACTTTTTCTTGCAAAGATAACTGTTCCATTTTTGGCCAAATTTGAATATCCGCCTTAGGTAGCTTGTTATACAAATAAATGCTAACCAACAACAAAATAACCGCACTCCCGGCAAAAATTTCTCTCATCGGAAAGCGCCTTTTTCCAGCCGTAGGAGCAATATAGGCCACAGCATCTGACTCTTGCTTTTTAGTTCTTTGTGTAGCCCGGGCTTTAGAAACAACAGCCGATTTTTTTACAACGGATTCACCCAGAGGCTTTTGGGCTAGTGTTTTTTTCTTCTGGGCTATTTTAGGAGGTAAAATATCGTATATTTTTTTTGCCATAGCATTTATTCCAATACCGCTTTGATTCTCCTAACCCCCTGGCTAGAAGCCTCTTCTTTTATGATTTTAAACTTTCCCAATTCAGACGTATTTTTCACATGCGGACCTCCGCAAAATTCCCTGCTAAATACGTTGCCGTTTTTGTCTTGTATAAAATACACCGATACCGTATTACCGTATTTTACACCAAATTCCATTTGGGCGCCAATTTTTTGCGCCTCGTCAAGCGGCATCTCTTTTTTTACCAACTCCAAACCTTGCTGTATTTTTTCATTAACCCAATCTTCCAACTTCTTTTTTTCTTCATCAGTTATCTTGCGGTCAAACGAAAAATCAATCCTTAACCTTTCTTGATTAATATTGCTACCCCGCTGTTTTACTTGTCTGCCAAATAATTCTTGCAAAGCAGCCAACAATAAATGATGCGCCGTATGAAGCTTTATCGTCTCGGGTTTATCATCCGCCAATCCCCCCTTAAACATCCCCGCAGAAGCCGTACGAGAGAGTTCCTGGTGTTGCTTCATTTTTTGCTCGAAATCTTGCAGGTTAATTTTCCTGCCACTTTCTTTAGCCAATTCAAGTGTCAACTCAATGGGAAAACCGTAGGTGGTAAAAAGAATAAAGGGATCTTCAAACTCCTCGTATCTTTTTTTACCAGCTCCAAGAGTCTTATTAAATAATGCAACTTCTTTTTCAATAGTTTGTAATATTAATTCTTTCTTGTCGCTCAAAGGATAAACATCAGCATAAGTATCAATTACAACGTTTGCTAAATCATGCAGTGTTACATTTTTCAATCCAATAGAATTACAATAATAAGCTGCTCTACGCAAAATACGCCTTAACACATAACCCCGCCCAGTATTTAATGGCTTAACGCCTTCGGCAACCAAAAATACTGTCGCGCGGATATGGTCGGCAATAATTCTTTTTACTTTTACATCAGCCGTATCACTATTTTTTTTTATTTTTGAAATAAGCGGTTCAAATAAATCCGTTTCATAATTATTAGTATAGCCGTTTAAAATAGCGAGGGTTCTTTCAAATCCCATTCCCGTATCAACATTTTTTTGTTCTGCCAAAACATATTTTCCGTCCTGATTTTTTACATACTGCATAAAAACATTATTCCAAACCTCAACCCAATTTTTGTTAGTCGAATCAAACTCTTTTGGTGCCGGCACATCATTTGATTTCCAATAAAAAATTTCTGTATCCGGACCGCACGGACCGGTCTCGCCAACCGGGCCCCACCAATTATCTTCTTTTGGCAAAAAAGCAATTCGTTCTTTTTTAACTCCTAATGATTCCCAAATTTGCGCCGACTCCTCGTCTTTTGGCGCATTTTCATCGCCAGCAAAACAAGAAACCGCCAAACGCTCCAATGGAATTTCTAATTCCCTAGTTAAAAATTCAAAGCTCCAGGAAATAGATTCTTTTTTCCAGTAATCCCCCAACGACCAATTCCCGAGCATTTCAAAAAAAGTATGGTGAGTGTCATCACCTACTTCATCAATATCAACCGTCCTAAAACATTTTTGAATATCAACAATCCTTTTTCCTTCTGGATGTTTTTCTCCTAATAAATAAGGAATCAACGGCTGCATTCCCGCCGTAAT
>CAYJSA010000024.1:0-8329 GCA_964372785.1 uncultured Candidatus Saccharibacteria bacterium | reverse complement strand
TACACCTTGCCAACAGCTTTGCCGGACGCCAGCAAAGTTTTACAATCAACCACTGCAGGAATTCTTTCCTGGGTTTCCAATGGAGGCGCTGCTCCCGGTGATGTAGTTGGCCCAGCTTCTTCTACCGACAACGCCGTTGTGCGCTTTGATGGTACGACGGGAAAACTGATTCAAAACTCGGGAGTTACTATTGATGATTCAAATAACGCTACTATTCCAGGATATGTTAAAGTGGGTCCAGGAACGCTTTCTATCAGTAACGGGGGATTGCTCGTTGTGGCCGCAAGTGGCGACTCTGCTACTGCTTCAGGGTCAGGATCTTTCGCGGTCGGTTCAATCGCTAGTGGAACTAGTAGCGTGGCAATGGGAAAATCCAATAACGTCAGCGGCAATTATGCTGCTGCATTTGGGCTTTCGTCTGTAGCCAATTCAAACTATAGTTTTGCCGTGGGCAATGCTTCTCAAGCGAGCGCCAGTGGTGCCATAGCATTTTCAGGGGGTCTTGCGACCGGAAGCAATAGTTTTGCGATAAATACCGGTGATGCCAGCGGAAATAATAGCATTGCCGTAGGAAGCGCTTCTATCGCCAGTGGTAGCGCAAGTTTCGCGCTGGCCGCTGCCACTGCCAGCGGTGAGGCATCTTTTGCTATGGGAAAGGGTTCTAGTGCCGGCGGCGCCAATGCCTTTGCATTTGGAGCAAGTGCTAGCGCTACTGCAGACCAAAGCTCGGCTTTTGGAAACTCAACTATTGCAGATACGATTGGTGAAACCGTAGTCGGTAAATTCAATATTGACAGCAATGACTATGCTTTTATTGTTGGGAATGGAACAAGCACCAGTGATCGTGATAACGCCTTCGGGGTTAGTTTTGCTGGGGGGGTGTATATTCCGGATATTACCAGTTGTACTGATATCCAAACTGATTCAACGGGAAAAGTTATCTGCGGAATTTCTTCCCAAAGGTACAAGGAAAACATTAACAACTTAAGTTTTGACCGGGAAAAGTTTTTGAGTCTGCGGCCGGTAACTTTTGAATATAAAGAGGGATTGTCATTTAATATCCCCGGCGGGCAAATGGGGTTCATTGCCGAAGAGGTTGAAAAGGTTTTCCCGGAACTGGTTAAATATAAAAATGACCAGGTGGAATCAGTAAAATACGACCGGCTTCCGATATATCTTTATGAGGTTATTCAAGAACAGCAAAAGGATATAGATTTGCTAAAAACATTAAATGGGTTGAGTTTAAATTCTGATGGCTCGGCGGGTGAGGGCGGCTTAACATTCAATGGTTATCACTCTTTGTTGGATTCCGCCCGCCAGCTAGTTGCTTTAAGTGGTATTGTCATTGAAAATGGCGTTACCACCATAAAAGGACTGGTTACCGACACGGCAAAAATAAAAACTGCCAGAATTGAAAGGTTGGAAATGGTTGATAGTAAAACAGGGGATATTTACTGCACGTGGCTGGCAGATGGCGATTGGCAAAAAATAAAAGGAGAGTGCAGTTCGGTTGGGTATCTTCCTGAAGAATTTCCAGAGCCATCGCCTTCCTCGCCAAGCGAGGCCGTAGACCAGATCAAAGAAATTCAAAAGACAGCCGAGCGGCTTGAAAACATTGCCGACCAAGCTACTAGTGCGATAAATGAGGCTCAAGGCACCATACAAAAAGCCAAGGATATTTTGGAAGAATCGAAAGAAAATATTGGCAAGGTGGCTGAAAAAGCGGCCCAGGAAACAGTTCGTGAAACCACAGAACAGATAGAGGAAAAAGTAAAGAAAGAAGTGAAAGAACAATTAAGAGAAGAAGAGGTTCAGCAATCACTGGAAGAGGTTCCTGTTGGGGAGGCGCCGGTTGAAGAAGTTGTTCCCGTATCGGAATCTGCGCCGGCAGAAGAGTCTCAACCAGAAGAAACAAGTACGGAAAATACAGAACCTTCTGCAGGAGATTTAATTTTAAATGGAACGTCAGCACTCATGGACAAGATGATTCAATTTATGACGTGGATGGTAAAAGAAATAACGCCAATTTCCGTAAAGCAGTCAGCATCTTCTTTCGCGGGAATGATTAAAAATTCCGGGTCAACGGTTGTGCAATTCCCCGGAAAGGTTCCCGGTATTTTGCAACATTCAACGGCGGGGCTAATGGGACCCCTTAAAGATGTTGGCCAGTTTATTGTGGAGTCTATTTTCCATACTTCTGGAAAGTAGAAATTGCTGAAATAATTACAAAACAGCATGCAAAGATACTTTTACTATGCGATTATTTTTGTTTCCGGATTTTGCCTGATGGTTATGGAGCTTGTTGCTGTTCGTCTTGTGGCGCCATATGTCGGCTTATCAATCTATGTTTGGACAAGCATTATCGGCATATTTTTGCTCGGGATTATTTTAGGGAATTGGATTGGTGGTCGCTTTGCAGACAGGCATCCCAGTGTCAAGGTGTGCGGGATTTTTTTTATATCGGCGGCGGTTTCAACCGTAGTGATATTATTTATTCTTCCTGCTTGGGAAGTTGCTTCAAGGACCGGTTTTTCTCCGCCACTGGTTATAACATTTTTCAGTTTTACAACATTTTTTCCGGTAGCATTTTTTTTAAGCCTTATTACTCCATTGGCCATTAAATTAAGTTTAGACGATATTAGCAAGACCGGCAGAGTGGTTGGCAATATGTATAGCGCTTCGGGGATAGGCAGCATTTTGGGCACATTCGCAACGGGATTTTTACTGATACCCTTTTTAGGCACTAAAAACATTGTTTTGGGCATTTTTTTAATATTGATCGTTATCGGCTTCTTTTTTTTATCAAAAGGTTATGTTCAGGCAAGAATATTTTCTCTGATACTGATTATAACGATGACGGCCGGTTTTTTAGGGGTGTGGCAAAAAAATATTTGTTTAGTAGAGAGCCAATATTATTGCATTGGGATAGATAAAATAGCCCTAAAGGATTGGCGCCAGGCAGGCGTGGCCTTAAGGTTGGATAAATTAATTCATAGCCGTATTTACCCTCAAGATGTAGATCCTTTCGGAGATGATTATACGCGTCTGTTCGGAAACTTTATAAGTTATACATTTAGTCAGAAGGATTCGTTTAATGTGTTGATGATTGGCGGGGGAGGATATGTGATGGCTAGGCACATACTGGCTAACTACCCGAATGCTACAGTGACTATTTTGGAGATTGACCCCAAAGTTACACAATTTAATTTTGAAAAACTGGGGTTGGTGCCAAATAAAAGAATGGTAACAATCAGTGGTGATGCAAGAGCCATCATGAATGGTTTTAAAGAAGAAAAGTTTGATATCGTGTTCGCTGATGCGTTTAATGATTTATCCGTGCCGTTTCATCTAACTACTAAAGAAATGCTTTCAACAGTTAAAAAACATATGACTGAAAACGGAATGTATGTTATGAATTTTGTTGATATTCCTTCAAGCGGGCAATTTTTAGCCTCTAATATGATAACCATTTCTTCTGAATTTTCCAATGCATACCTATTCCCGTTAAAGAAAGAATGGTATAATACCTTATCGCGTGAAACATTGGTGGTTTTGGGTTCGGACCAGAAAATAAATGAAGGAAAATGGCAGAGTACGGCTCCTCTCAATGATCCGTTATGGCCGGGGGCACCACAAGAGTCAAAAACTGAGTTAAAATCGTATGTGTCTTTTGAAGAGGATAGGTTAAGGGATATGGCTAAAAAAAATAAGGGAATTGTGTTGCGCGATGATTACGCGCCCGTTGAGAATATGTTAGCAAAAATATATCGGTTAAATTATTAAAAAATCAATTTTATAATTAAAAACAAGAAATATATGTTTTCCAAATCATTTTCTATGCTAAATATCTGCGACAGGATAACAAAGGTTAGTATCTATATATTAGTTTTGTTAGTGCCCGTGTTTTTTATGCCGTGGTCTTCTGATATTTTGGATTTTAATAAGCAGGCGCTTTTAATATTTTTAATTTTTATATCAGCCTTTTCTTGGATACTAAAAACTTTAATTTCGGGTAAAGTTACTTTTAATAACAATAAAATCAATATAGCGGTAGGCATTTTATTTTTGGTGTATCTTGTATCGTCGCTTTTTTCTGTTTTTAAATACGGGAGTTTTTGGGGGTTGCCCCAGCCGGCTTCGGAAAGTCTTATCTCATTGATTTCTTTTTGCTTATTGTATTTTTTAGTCAGCAATGATTTCGGGCATAAAGAAATTAGTAAATCTATTACACTATTGGCTATTTCCGCATTAGTAATTGAAATCTATGGGGTGCTACAGCTGGTAGGTTTTTATATTCTCCCCTTTACCCTTGCAAAGAGTGCCGCCTTTAATACAGTAGGGTCAATAGGTTCCCTGGGATTATTCCTGGCTTCACTGTTGCCCCTGTGCATCGTGCTTTTGACAACCAGCCAAGGGTGGAAAAAGGTGTTGTATATTGCCAATACGGTGCTAGTATTCGTATTGGTGCTATTGATTAACTATAATTTTGTTTGGTGGGTCGTGTTAGTCGCATCGGCACTTATAATAGGTCTTTGGATTGTCAGAAGGAATGTATTTGACGGGAAATGGATGTTCCTACCGATGTTTTTTTTGATAATGTCGCTCTTTTTCGTGATGCTCAATCCTCAGGTTAACCGGTTGGCCCAATGGCCACTGGAGATTTTTCTATCTCAAAAAGCCACACTTGAAATTGATATCAAAACATTGCAGAAACTCCCGATTTTAGGTTCGGGTCCCGGTACGTTTTCTTATGATTTTTTAAAGCATAAAAATCAAATTTTTAACAGCAGTTCTTTTTGGAATGTCCAGTTTGAAATGGGGGCTTCTAAGTTTTTAACTAATTTGGCAACCGTGGGTATATTTGGTTTTGTTGCCTTATTGGCGCTGGCTTTTATGCCGATTTTTTATGGGATTAAAAAACTTATTTTTGAAAAAGGTGAACAGGAAATAAAAAATACAACTCTTTTATTTTCGGTAGTAGTGGCCTTGTCCGCCCAAACGGTGGGCTACTTTCTCTACAACTCAAATATGACCTTGGATTTCATGTATTTCTTTTTCATCGCAGTTTTGGCGGCGTTAATTTTTAAAGATCGTACGTCATATACCTTAAAACCGTCAGCTTTGTTAACTTTGGCGATAACGTTTGTTTTCACACTGGTGTTTATCTTCGGTATCGGATTTTTAATTTTAGAAGGCCAAAGGTACATTGCTGATGTGGGCTATTCTAGGGGGTTGGCTTTAGTAAGAAATGGGGAAGTTGATGCTGGTTTGCAAAAGTTAGAAAAAGTAGCCGGCGCTAGTAACTTAGACTTTTACTCAAGACAGTTGGCACAAATATATCTTTTGCAGGTACAGGCTGTGGCAAAAGATGCAAACCTTTCAGAAGTTGAAAAAACCAAAAAAATACAAACTTCGATTGCCGGCGCTGTCAATTTTTCAAGAAGGGCAACAGAGCTTAATGCCAGCAGTGTTAATAATTGGTCTTCTCGAGCCAACATCTACCAAAGTTTCATAGGGTTTTTGGGCGAAGCAGATGTATGGGCATTGAGGTCCTATGATGAAGCAATTGCTTTGGACCCAGCAAACCCATATCTTTTTTTGCAGAGAGGCGCGGTATTTTATCAGCAGAAAAAATACGAAAACGCAAAGGTTAATTTGGAGTTTGCCATCAAGTTAAAGTCGAACTATTACGATATACTGTATTTACTGGGGCTTACGTATGACAAATTGGGACAAAGAGCAGAGGCTATTGATGCCTTCTCAAAATTATATTCTGTAAATAAGCAGAATCAGAATATTAAAACTATACTAGATAACTTGCAGGCCGGCAGACCGGCTTTAAGCGGATTGGGGCAAAGCAGTGACGCTTCGGTTCCAACTCCACCATTGTAACTCCTTAGGGTCACAGAACACAGAACGGATCTAATAATTATATGAAAAAAATAGCCATTTTTGATATTGATGGAACGATTTTCAGGTCGAGTTTATTGATAGAAGTGGTAAGGGAATTAATTGAAAATAAATTATTTCCCCAGAAGGTTAAGTTCATGTATGAGAAAAGCTATCAAGATTGGCTGGACCGCAAAGGGTCGTATGATGAGTATATTAAAGATGTGGTGCGTGCCTTTGAACAGAATCTGAAAACCTTGAGCCACGCGGACTTTATGAGGGTGGTAAAACAAGTAATCGCTTTCCATAAAAATAGAACCTATGTATACACCAGGGATTTAATCCAAGGTTTAAAAAAGAAAGGATACTTTATTTTAGCCATTTCCCATTCTCCTAAAGAACTACTTGACGAGTTTTGCGCCAATTGGGGGTTTGACAAAGTGTATGGCAGGATATACGAAGTTGGCAAAAATGGGATGTTTACGGGAAACACCCTTTACAGAGACGAGATTTCAGATAAAGCAAAAATTTTGAAAAGATTTATAGATAAGGAAGGTTTAAGTCTGGCCGATTCATATGGCGTGGGGGATTCGGAAAGCGATATGAAATTCTTGACCTTTGTCCAAAACCCTATTTGCTTTAACCCCAATAAAAAGTTGTATGACCATGCTAAAAAACATGGTTGGAAGGTGGTGGTAGAGAGAAAGGATGTTGTCTATGAAATTTCTAATTAACCTAATTATTCTAATTGACCTAATCAAATACCGATGACAAAATGTCTAAATCCCAATCCGTTTTAGAAATTAGTTATTAGAAAGTTAATCTTTGATTAGAATAATTAGAGCAATTGGTACAATTAGAATAATTTTAAAATTATGAATTTAAAAAACAAAACAATTATCATTACGGGAGCGGCAAGAATTGGTCAAACCGTGGCAGAGTACTTAAAAAACAAGGGGGCAAACTTGGTAATTACTTATTTTTCAAATCCTGCTGAGGCGGGCCCCCATGGTGTCGGCATCCAAGCTGATGTTTCTAAAAAAGAGGATGTGACACGTGTGGTAGAGTTTGCAAAAAAAGAATTTGGCAGGGTTGATGGTTTGGTGCATATGGCGGCTATTTATGAAAAATCATTATGGAAAGATCTAGATGAAAATCACTGGGATAAAAATATGGATGTTATCGCCAGAAGCTCCTTTTTATTCGGCAAGATTTTAGGTGATGAGCTTTTGAAAAATGACGGAGAGGTAAGGGGAAAGATGATTTTCTTTGCAGATTGGTCTGTTTTAGCCAGCCCTTATCAAGATTACCTGGCATATAACGCGGCAAAGTCAACCGTTATTGGTTTAACAAAATCTTTCGCCAAGGAATTGGCTCCGGGTGTTTTGGTTAATGCTATCGCTCCGGGCCCCATGTTGCGACCGCCGGATTTGAGTGATGCCGAAAACGAAGAGGCAATGGCGAGGACTCCATTGAGGCGGTGGGGAGGAGCCGATGAAGTTGCTAAGGGAGTGTGTTATCTATTTGACGCGGATTTTGTCACTGGCCATGTATTAACCATTGACGGGGGTAGGATGATCGCGTAAGTTTTAAGCTATTGACAGCATCCTGTTAGACTGTATAATAAGATTGTAGAGGTGTTGCTCATTTAAATTTTAATTTAGCCAAAGATACTAATTCGCCTTTCAACGGCTTGGTATCTTTGGCTAAGCCGATAAATTCAAAGCCTTGGGAGCGTCTCCCAGCTTAATTTATCATACAATCCTAACGTAAGGGAGAAACTCATGAAGTCCAATTGGCGTGCGTTTGTGGCAGGTGCTGTCGTCGTTCTTTTGATCGTGGCGCTCAAGATTTACCTGCCGCCCATCGGTCATTCGGCGAACGTGAACAGCAATGCGAGTGACGTCAAGGTGGAGTATTTCACCCTGACGGTGGATTTTGACCTGCCGTTTGAGAAAGCCGTTGAAGAAACGGGTATCAAGGCCGGAGGAATCAATCCCTGCATTACGGAAGAAAACTTTCCCAACCAACGAATCGGAAAAGTGGACCTCCAATGCGCCAAGTTTTTATTCAAGGGTTCAGTTGGGTCAAGGGAAGCTACTCGGAAAATTGGAGAGCAAATCAAAGGCGAACGATATTCGCTGGCGGATTCGCGAGCGATACTAGCGTTTGCTCGGGATTACGACATATCCGAGCTTAGCTATGTGATTTCTCTTGGCGACGGCTTCTTTGACGAGTCATCCCGGTTTTACCGCTCGGTGATGCTTTGGAAAAATAAATGCACGGGGCGAAAAAGCCTGGGACTTTTCACCCAGAGCCATCCCGACAGAGATTTAACGGAGTATTGGTTCCTTGCCGTCAAGGATTGACGGTTGTGTCAAAATCCCCTTAACAGTTTTGGGTGGGCAACTGTTCTGGGGATTCTTTTTTTACATGAATT
>CAYJSA010000023.1:7583-9177 GCA_964372785.1 uncultured Candidatus Saccharibacteria bacterium | reverse complement strand
AGAAAAGACCCGAAACTTGCTTTCCAAAGGGCATTTCGTAATTCAAAGTAAATAGTTTCTTTTTCTTTGCAACGAAAGGAGCAAGCCATGCGCATCAAGAATAAAGATAGGGTTTCTTGCCCGTGGTGCAAAACTTTTTCCACTGTCGACGAACTTTCTGTGACAATCGGCGCCAACATATCTGCGGACCAATATCAGAAAAACTACCGTTGCACAAGTTGCTTTAGGGTTTTAGTTTGCGACACAGACGGCAATGGCAATTTGGTTATTCGGCACGGAGTGTCTTTGCAGATTGCATCCGCATCTGACGATGCGTCGGATGTGCTAGTGGCCAATGGCAAATGCTTAGTGTGCGGCGGCGGTCTTATCTACAATGAAGACAAAGTAGCTTTTTGCTCGAAGGGTTGCGGCACGCGCGTTTAGCGGTTGGGGCGATTGCTAAAGCAATCGCCCCCTTTTTAAAATTTTCAACCAGATACTTGATTTAATATAAAAATATTGTTAGTATTCAGTTTATGAGTTCCACTAAATTAATAGAGAACATATTTTTCAAATGAAAAAGGGCGTACACCCAACTTATTTTGCGAAAGCCGGAGTTACCTGCGCCTGCGGTAACAAGTTTTTTGTTGGTTCAACCAAAGAATTTATAGAAACTGAAATTTGCGCCAAATGCCACCCTTTTTATACTAAAAAAGAAAATATTTTAGATACCATGGGAAGGGTACAGAAGTTTAAAGAAAAAATGGCAAAAAAATCAGAAACGCCTAAGATTAAGAAGGTAAAAGAAAGAAAAAATAAGTAAAGCGACACTAATCTACAAATGACATCCGAATCTACTAATAAAATCAATTTAAACACCGAAGAAATGGCTAAAGCCGGGGTCAACTTTGGGCACACTGTTTCCAAGCTCCACCCAAAAATGAAAGATTATGTTGCGGGCATTAAAAACAATGTCCATATGATTGATTTGGAAAAAAGCAAAGAAGAATTGGAAAAAGCCTTGAATTTCATTGCAAACCTGTCAAAAGACAATAAGGTGATTTTATTTGTTGGCACAAAAATTCAAATAAAAGAAATTGTAAGAAAAACGGCAGAAATCTGCAAAATGCCCTATGTTACCGAAAGATGGCTTGGCGGGACGTTCACAAATTTTGACACCATTTTAAAAAGAGTTGATTATTTTAAAGAAATGGAAGCCAAGAAAAACAGTGGAGAACTTGAAAAATACACAAAGAAAGAAAGAATAAAAATAAATAAAGAGTTGGATTCTTTAAAAACAAAATTTGAAGGCATAAAAAACATGGTAAAATTACCAGAAGCGGTAATTATTTTTGATTTAAGGAAAGACGACACCTGCGCAAGAGAAGCTAAAAGAAAAAATATCCCCATAGTTGGAATCGTTGATACTAATATTGACCCAGCTTTGGCAGACCATCTAATACCCGCAAATGATGACGCCATCTCATCAATTGCCTATATCTTGGATAAAATAAAGGAGGCAATTGTAAATTCCAAATAACAAATCCCAAACCACAAAAAATATTTACAGGTTTGAATTTTAGAAATTAGGATTTGTTTGTAATTTGTTTATTGT
>CAYJSA010000023.1:0-7483 GCA_964372785.1 uncultured Candidatus Saccharibacteria bacterium | reverse complement strand
TAATTTGTGATTTCATGATAAATATTGAAGACATTAAAAAACTTCGCGATGAAACTGGCGTTTCTCCGGTAGAAATAAAAAAGGCTCTGGCGCAGGCAGGAGATAACTTTGAGAAAGCTAAAGAACTTTTAAGAGTTTGGGGAAAATCTGTTGCCGGTAAAAAAACAGACAGAGAGGCAAAGCAGGGAATTATTGATTATTATCTGCACCCGACCGGAAAAACGGGAGTTCTGCTTGACATTCGGTGCGAAACTGATTTTGTGGCAAAATCTTCCGACTTTAAAAATTTGGCTCATGAAATTTGCCTTCAAATTGCGGCAATGAAGCCATTGTATGTTTCAGAAGAAAGCATTCCCGCAGAGGTTTTAGACGGAGAATTAAAAATTTATAAAGAGCAAGTAAAAGATTATGGCAAGCCGGAAAATATTACCAACCAAATTGTTGAAGGTAAAATTAAAAAATATAAAGAGTCAATTTCTTTATTGGGTCAGCCGTGGGTTAAAGACGATTCAAAAACTATTAAAAATTTGATTGAAGAAGTGGTTTCAAAAGTGGGGGAGAACATAGAAATAAAACGATTTGTAAGATACGAGGTTTAGAAAGACAGAATAACGAATATAGAATGCAGAAGATAGAATAGAATAAATAATTTAGAATTTAGGGAAAGTTATTCTAAATTCTATTCTAACTTCTAAATACTAAATTCTAAATTCAAGTGCTTGAACTTATTGCTTTCATCATATTTCTGATTTCAGCCGGCGTCGCGCTTTCAATTATATATAAAAAAGCTCCTGTTTTGGTTGAATTGCCGGAAAATGGGCATCATGGAATTAAGAAGCCCCAATTCATAAAAGATATAGAAAAAGTTATAAGAGAAAATTATCATCACTTTTTTAAAAACCGCGCAATTTTACATAAACCATTTTCTAAATTGTGGGTTTTGACTTTAAAATTTGAAAGAATGATACATGATGCGCTTGCTGATATAAGAAAGAGAACCCAGAAATCAGTCAAAAAAACAAGAAGAAAAAGAAAATAATTTTGCCCATGTAGCTCAATGGCAGAGCAATACTTTTGTAAAGTATAGGTTGTCGGTTCGACCCCGACCATGGGCTATTATGCGACAACGGCTCATCCGCCAAACGGCGGATGAGCCGTTGCCTATTGACAATGGTTTTATTTAGAATAGAATAGGAAATACATAGTAAATATTATTAAAATTTAAAAATTACAATTCACCCAGTTAAATAATTTTTGGATTTCCCAAAAATTAAAATCCTTTTGGATTTTATTTTTATTTAATCGGGCAAGAACATATTTTAGAAAACTTGTAGTTTTATAAAATATCCACGAAAGTATTTTTTTAAATATTTTCGTGGGTATTTTTTTCCCTTGCCCGCCTAATCTTTATCAAAGGCGGGAGGGTAATCAGACTGGTAAGCAACTTAAAAAATAAAATAGTTCTACGTACTAGTACGTAGAACTGAAATATATGGTATCCCAGTTTAATGAAACCGATTCTACTGGGGATTGCGAATTAGCGGAGTGACCCACGCACCGAAATTTTTTCAAAATTTGGTGCGGGGCGAATTCACTTCGTGTAATTCGATTCTTAAAGTTGTTTCGAATAAGTCAGCCAGTACTTAACTGGCATCGTTGTTGTAATTGTTGTAGCGTTGTAGCAGTTGTAGTGCATTCGTGCATTAGAACATTATAACATTCACACATTACAACATTATTTGAGAGTTTGATCCTAGCTCAGGGTGAACGCTGGAAATGTGGATACCGGCATGCAAGTCAAGGGGTCTTGTCGAAGACAAGCCCCACGAATCATCACGAATCAGACACTGCGGTGTCACGAATTCCCACGAAGACACGAATACTTAAAATTCGTGATTCGTGAAAATTCGTTCAGAAATTCGTGTTTTATTCGTGGGTCTCGCCTTCGGCGAGACACCGGCGAACGGCTTAGTAACACGTAGATACAAACCTTCAACACATGTATAGCCAGCCGAAAGGTTGGGTAATTCATGATAGTCTGGTAGTCAATTATTGGGTGGTATAATGCAAAAATTAAAAATCAAAATGCAAAATTAAGGTATCGCAAATTTGCTTTGCAAATTTGCGATGATATAAATTGTCCCGCTCGCGAGCGGGACACCAAAATTTTGATATTTGAACTTTGAATTTTACATTAACAAATGTAAGAATTTACATCCAGCAATTGGCTACCAGTAAATGGTATCAGCAATGATTACCGGTTGAAGATTGGTCTGCGGTCTATCAGCTAGTTGGTGAGGTAATGGCTCACCAAGGCTATGACGGATAGGGGGCGTGAGAGCGCGACCCCCAAGAATGGCACTGCGATCAATCGGTCGCCTGGAGAAGTAATTTTCCAGTAAAATCCAACTCATATCGGTGGAACCCAATCGTTTTGCTAAAGCAAAACCGCAGACTAACGCAGACCGCACGCAGACTTACGCAGATATCAATTTCGTGGTAAACCACGAAATTCGCAGACTAAAGCAGACTAAGACGCAGACTAACGCAGACACTTTTGTCAGCGTAGGTCAGCGTAAAGTCCGCGTAGGTCAGCGATTTGTTACGAAGTAACAAATGTTCGCGTTGGTCAGCGTAAAGTCAGCGTGAGTTAGCGATTTGCGGAGCAAATGAGGGGCAATACCGAGGGAAGTCTGCGATAATTTGAAATTTGAAATTTGTAATTTGAAATGCAAAAAATTGTGTAAAGAAAAAACCCACAATCACAACCAAAGTTGGTTGTATTGCGGGTTATGAGGCGTCAACTAATCCGTTTCATGGGTTCCTCATCTGATCTTTGTTGATTCATGTGATCTTCGTAGATTTGTCGGAATAGTCCGACAAATTGATCGGGTGAGTTGATTTCAATCAACTTACCAACAATCACGAGGTAAATCGTGTCCGGATATTGGTCTCCGTCTGGGTATGAGTGCAGAGACACGGATATTACCATGTCCCCGTATCGCACCGTACCCGTAGGAGTCGCGCCCATTTTCACATAGCCTTCTTCGATGGAATCTGCCCTAACCAGCCACATGGGACCGTATCCGAATTCGGAACAGTCCAACTCAACCACATAGGTGTTCATGACATTCCTCCACAAAGAATTGTTGATTTGACTCTGCGTATAGTATATCATAGCAAGATGTCTTGTCAATAGTATTGTATAATTTAGCCATTTCAAATTGTAAATTTCAAATTTCAAATTGCGCATGACCCCGTAACGACTTAGAGAGAAATCTCTGGATTTCGGGTTAAATCCGAAATAAAATTGTTGGCGCCTCGTTTCTTCGAAACCGCAGACTCACGCAGACACCGATTGTAAACAATCGGACGCAGACTTACGCAGACATCAATTTCATTGTAACCAATGAAATTCGCAGACCAACGCAGACTAAGACGCAGACCAACGCAGACACTTTTGTCAGCGTAAGTCCGCGTGAGGTCAGCGTAAGTCAGCGATTTGTTATGAAATAACAAATGTCAGCGCGGGTCAGCGTAAAGTCAGCGTCAGTCAGCGATTTATGTAATAAATGAGGATGAAGGTATAGTCTATACCTCTGGTGACAGAGGGGATTCGTATGATTTTCCGCGTGATTCCGCGTCCGATTGTTTACAATCGGTTTCCGCGTAATTCCGTGAATTATGCGAAGCATAATATGACGGGCCATACTCCTACGGGAGGCTGCAGTCGAGAATCTTCCGCAATGGGCGAAAGCCTGACGGAGCGACATTTCGTGATGGATGAAGCCCTTCGGGGTGTAAACATCTTTTATCTGGGAGCAAGTCTTGTCGAGGACAAGACACACGAATAAACACTAATTCATAACGAATGAACACGAATCACGAATACGCGCTCGGCAATTCGTAATTCGTGTGAATTCGTCAGTTGGGTGAAAATTCGTGTGTCTCGCCCTCGGCGAGACTGAGAGTACCAGATGAATAAGGGGATACTAATTCTGTGAAGTTCAGATGTCAGATTTCAGACTTCAGATGTCAGAGTTCAGATTTCAGATGTCAGATGTCGGATTTAAAACTCCGATGTCCGATATTCGATTTCTGAAATCCGATGTCCGATATCCGATTTCTGATATCCGAGAATTGGCGCAGAATTGCGATAGTAATATTGCATAAGAAAATCTCACTATATGCTGGAACATTTTTCGTCGGCCGCTAAAATTCTTTAATTGAAGACACGGCGAAAAACAATCAGCAGGGAAGTTCAGATGTCAGACGTCAGATTTCAGATGTCAGATTTCGGAAACGTTTTCCGATATCCGATGTCTGATGTCTGAAATCCGATATCCGAACCCCTCAGAGACTGAGTCCGAAAGGACGAAATGGTGGTGATTAGCCTTGTCTATTAACCCATCATTACACGTGAGACTCCATAAAAAATGGATGATGATATAGTCCAGATGGTAATTAGATGATAGAAATTAGATGTAAGAAATCGGAAGTAATCCGATGTCTGACATCCGAAATCTGAAATCTGATCTAGCCAGCAGTAGCGGTAATACAGAATCCCCGAGCGTTACCCGGATTTATTGGGCGTAAAGGGTTTGTAGGTGGTAGAGTAAGTTGCAAATTAAACTTCATCGGCTTAACCTTTGAACTGTTTGCAATACTGCTATACTAAGAGGGCGTTAGAGGCAAACGGAACCGACTAAGTAGGGGTGAAATCCGTTGATATAGTCGGGAACACCAAAAGCGAAGGCAGTTTGCTGGGGCGACCCTGACACTGAAAAACGAAAGCGTGGGGAGCAAAAAGGATTGCAACCAAAGCAGAGCTTTGGTTCGCAGACATGCGCAGACACCGATTGCAAGCAATCGGACGCAGACTGACGCAGACATTGACGGCAACGTTGTGTCAGCGTAGGTCAGCGTAAAGTCCGCGTAGGTCTGCGGGCCAAATGCTTTAGCATTGGCCGACTGGGTATGTCGGAGATAGTCCCACGTAGGACAAGCGGCTTGTCCTAGTGAAAAACTTGTTCGGTTCGCGACTCGTTGTCGCGTACACGAATCCTTCGAAGCTGTGAAGCGAAGGAGGAGCTATTTGCTGGAAAAACCGTAGTATATCAGAATACGCAATTGTGTTGCGTGAAAATTTCTGATTGCGGTCAACCAGCAGGGAAGTTTATTCAAAGGAGTTTGCAATGGAATGGTATTGGTGCATAGCTCAATGTGATACACGTTCAGGCATTGCAACGCATCGCTTTCAAGCGGAAAGCGTTGAAGATGCCAAACAAAAAGGAGATGATTGGTGGAAGAAAGAAAGTGGTAGTCTGAAACACGAATTTTTCTTGGTTGCACAAGAGTGTTACTACCATGAAAGAAAATATAACGAAAGACCATTCCGTGAGAGATGGAAACCAAAACAATAAACCCCTCAGAGACTACACGCCAGGGCTGTGCCAACAGCCAACGGTTAACAATGAACAACCAACAGGGGACGAGCGAAAAACTCGTTTCGTCCCAAATTTTTTGTTGGAAGTTAAAAGTTAGATGTTGGAAGTTGCGTAGCATGATATAGTCCGAACTCGCCAGCGATGGCGAGAGACGAGCAGAAATGTTTCGTCCGGCGATTTTTTCCAAATGGAAAAAATCGCGCAGTAACAAATTGTAGATATATCCTTGCTCCAAATTGGTCATTAAAAGGGTGACCGAAAACTACTGTGTCCCCTTTGGCGGCGACGCCAAAGTGCGCATCTAGCTGTAACGGTGAAACCCATTATTATGGTAAAATATAGTAATGGACAACCCCGTGGGAAGATCAGATGTCAGAAATCAGATGTCAGATATCGGAGAAATCCGAAATCCGATATCTGAAATCCGATATCCGATCCCCGTAGAGACTAGAAATTTATTATTAACAATAAATTTCAGTGAAGGTAATCTATGCAACAAAAGAAATAATTTTAGGCTCAATTCTTGGAGATGGTTGTTTGTATTTACCGAAGAGATACCAGAATGCGAGATTTGTATTTCGCCATTCTATTATTCAGAAAGAATACTTTCTTTGGAAAGTTAAAATGCTAAAAAGCATTTCAAGCAAAAAATGCTTCTATATACAACCCCCAGACGGTTGGAGTCCAAATGAGAAACTGTACTATCGAAGCTTGAATAGACCGGAATTAACAGAACTACGCTCGGTATTATTTCGATCAGGAAAGTTTCTTGTTAGTGAAAAATGGCTCAAATTTCTAACTCCACTATCTTTATTGATTTGGTGGTTAGATGATGGTTCGCTCGTGAAAAACTCACGACAAGGTCTTTTCTGTACAGAAGGATTTAGTAAGCAAAATATCTTACGATTAAGAAAATACCTGGCGAAACATTGGAGGATAAAAACTGATATTGGTAGAAGGGCAAAGTATTACCAATTAAGGATTTATTCAACCGAGGAATTAAAAAAGTTTTTCCGATTAGTTTTACCTTATTTAGAGGTAAAAACTATGCTACCTAAATTTATTATTTTGTATAACGATCCAACCCTTCAACAACGCTGGATTTCTGAAATAATTCAACTGACAGGTTTTAAAGAATCTGTGGTTAAAAAGTATCTAGATTTGAAAAGATCTAAATATAAAAGATTTCAGAAAATGATATAGTCCAAAGAGATAAAAATCTCGACCCTTGTAGTCCACGCTGTAAACGATGGATGCTGGATATTGGCAGTGTCGACCCTGCCAGTGTCGAAGCTAACGCGTTAAGCATCCCGCCTGGGAAGTACGAACGCAAGTTTAAAACTCAAAGGAATAGACGGGGACTCACACAAGCAGTGGACCATGTGGCTTAATTCGACAACAAACGAAGAACCTTACCAGGACTAGAAACCCAACTGACCATTCTATGAAAGTAGAACTTCGCAAGACAGTTGGGCAGGTGCTGCATGGTTGAATGTCAGTGCGGAGCACTGACACACGAATAAACACGAATTAGTGCGCCTTGCGCACACGAATAAACACGAATCACGAATTTGTGATTTGTGAAATTTGTTCGTTTGTGTAAATTAGTGTGCCAATGCTCTGCATCGGCTAACGACCCTTTCGGTAGTAATACCGATTGAAAAACCGGCTCATATCGGGGAAACCCCATCGTTTTGCTTTGGCAAAACCGCAGACTAACGCAGACTAGGACGCAGACTTACGCAGACACTTTGTCCGCGTTGGTCAGCGTAAAGTCAGCGTAGGTCAGCGATTTGCGGAGCAAATGAGGGCAATCCCGAGGCAATATACTATAAATTTCACAGCTGTGAAAAATGTAGTATAGGCTCTAGAGACTTGATTCTCTCTAACAAGGTCAGAGAATCTAATGCCTAATTAGAACCATGGATAGTTCCGTGGTTCTATGAAATAGGTATTACACGCTGGGCTCCATTTTTCTAATCCAAGTTATCCCGATAAAAATTTACAACTGTAAATTTTGATACGGGATCCCGTAT
>CAYJSA010000022.1:2618-9241 GCA_964372785.1 uncultured Candidatus Saccharibacteria bacterium | reverse complement strand
TATGAACTATCGTCGCAAACACATAAACCCCAAAATAAGGAATCTTAGGCCCAAGAAAAGAGTATACAAGAGCCCTGTTTTTTGGGCTATGGTTTTAGCGCTGGTTATTATTATAAGTTTCTTTTATCTTGTTTTTTTCTGGTCAAAATTTCAGATCCAATCTATTCAGGTGTCGGGTAATGTAAAAGTCCAAATCCAAGAAATCGAAGATGTGGTTACCGAAAATATATATAAAAAATTACTGTGGCTTTCACATAAAAGTATTTTTATTGCGGATACTCAAAAAATAACATCAGACATCTTGCAAAAATTCCCGGCGATTGAGAAAGTTTATGTTAAAAAAAAATACCCCGATTCTTTAATGGTAAAAATAACAGAGCGAAACCAATTTGCTGTTTTTTGCACCCAGCCAAGTGAGAAAAATTGTTTTTCCATTGATAAAAGCGGAATTGTCTTTGAAGCGGTGAAATCTAGAGAAAAAAATATCTTGCTGTTGACCAGCGACCAAGATAACAAAGAAGTTTTTACCGGAGAAAATGTCATACAAAAAAATGTTATTGACACGATTAGTAAAATTCAAGCAGAGTTAAAAAATAATTTTCAAATAGATATACAAGAAGCATTTGTTTCCAATCCACTGATATTAAGAACTTCTGAAAACTGGAAACTGTATTTTGACCCTGAGGGAGACATTCAATCTCAAATTACAAAAATGAATGCACTGTTAAAAGACCAAATCACTCCTACTGCCCGCAAAAATCTTGAATATATCTATTTGCAATATAAGGACAGAGCTTACTATAAGTAAAAATACCCCCAGAGTGGGGTATTTTAGTGGGTATTGAGTCTTCACCCTAAGGTTGATATTATCAGGAATATACGGAAAAAAAGTTGTCGGTTATTCTGTATTTCTTTACAAAAATTAGCGGGCAGGGTGGAAGACTTGACAACGCTATTTAAATGTATTATAATTAAGGTATAGAGTCATGAATTACTTGTTAGAAGGGGAAGGGGTATTTAATGCCATATCCTCTTATGCAAAAAAACTGTTCGTACCGTTTGAGGACAATGATTACCGTCCGTGGTTACTGCAAAGCAAGATATTGATATATGTTGTGGTTTTTGTATTGGTTGCAAAAATTATTGCCGTTAGTTTTTTCCTACCATTGCCCAAAAACATCTTTTTTGCCGATATTACAAAAATAGATTTGCTGAATCTTTTAAATCAAAATAGGGAAGAGTATGGTTTGCCTCTATTAACGGAAAGCAAGGTTCTGGACCAGGCAGCCGCGTTAAAGGCGCAAGATATGGTTGCCAATGGATATTTTTCCCATGAAAGCCCCAGCGGAGTCAGCCCTTGGTTTTGGTTTAAAAAGGTTGGATATAAGTATAAGTATGCGGGAGAGAATTTGGCAGTCGGTTTTGCCGATTCTTCTGTTGTATATAATGCCTGGTTTAACTCTTCATCACACAGGGATAATCTTTTGAACAAAAATTACAAAGAAGTTGGCACTGCTATTGTGCGAGGGTTTGGAGCCAATGGTTCTATGGTGGTAGTCCAGTTTTTCGCAAGTCCGCTGGCCCCTGCTACATTGGTGGCCAACCCAGCTGTGCAAAAACCGGTTACAAAGTCTGTGGAACCTCCAGTTGAAGTTACTCCAGAACCTGTAAATGATGTAACTTTGGGAGGAGCGCAGGAAGTAGCTGTTGAGCAAACCGCACCAAGTGCCCCTAAAGTTTTAGCAGGATCAACAGAGTATGTGTTATCTGTGCCCAGCGATAATACCGTAAGTTCGCTGTATGTTAGATTCTTGAATTTTATGGTGTATGAAAATAATCAGCTCTTGCAGGTTTTTTCCTGGGGCCTTTTATCAATAATAAGTATCTGCTTAATTATCAATATTGGCATCAATTTTGAAATACAACGCAAGGATTTGATTGTAAGGTCGCTTGTTTTAGTCGCCATTTTGTATATTTCCACATTTATTGATAAAGATGTTATTTTACCAATACTGCCGTATTATATCCTTATTTAAACTATGAGTAGCCAGCAAAAACAACTTATCATTATTTTCTTTTTTTTATTTGCCGTCAGTTCAATTGCCTTAAATTGGAATGATGTTTCATGGCTGTTTAATTACAGGGTAGTTGGCAGTTTGGCGTATGACTTTTTTAATCCCTATGAGGATGTTAGCCGTTTGGTAAGCGCCAATAACATGGTTATTAGCGGCAGTGTGTCTGGTGAAGACAAAAACAGAGCGAAACGATATCCGTATTCACAAAAGAGTAATTCTATAGAAATATCGAAGATCGGCATTGTGGCGCCGGTAGTCATGGGGGAAAATACGGATCCTAAAGTATTAGAAAAAAATTTAAATCAAGGCACTGTAGTTTATCCCGGGTCAGTCATGCCCGGACAAATCGGCCAAACCGTGGTGTTGGGTCATTCGGCCCCCCTTAATTGGCCAAAAATAAAATATGATTGGGTGTTCAGTGAAATTAATGATTTGAATTTGGGAGACCAAATAAATGTGTATTTTAATAACCGTCAATATACTTACAAAGTGGTAGAAAAGAATATTATCCAAGTTGGGCAAGATGTTGAGTCTAATAGATTAAATGGTAAAAATAATATTCTTACCTTAATCAGTTGTTGGCCTCCCGGCAAAAATTACATGAGAATTACGGTTCAAGCGGAGCTTATAGAAAGTTAATTTTATTTTGTATTTTCATTGACAAAATCATAGTAATATTATAGTATCTGTAATATGAATTTTAAGAGGTATTTATCGAACATTTTTGTGGTCAGGGGGGTCATAATGGCCGCCCTGGTTTTATTCGTTTTTGCGGGCTTAGTGTTATATATTAATAACAAGCAAGTGACACAAGCTTCGCCTTCGGTATGCCGAGTGGAAAGCAAGCAGGCGGTGCTTATCAATAGTTGCAGTTCTCCGGTTGCAGGGGGTCTTTGCGCAGGGTCATTTTATAAAGATATTATTTTTGACCAGCCTTATGCTATTGCACCTCATGTCATTGTTACACCAAACCATATTAGCGAGAGCGCTTGCGCAGGAGGCGCCACGGACAAAATAGTGTGTTATCCAGGCAATATTACCACCACAGGATTTCGCCTTTATTGTAGCGGGTCTCCGGTAAGCGATGGTTGTGGAGCCGGAACAAGCGGTTATAGTACCCCAGCTACCGCCAATTGGATGGCCGTGGATGCGGATTTGTCTTGCGGGGCATTAAGCGGGCACGGTATTACACCTACTGAATGCGCTAATAACCAGGGGGGTTTGTGCGCCATGGGCAGCTTTAGCAAACAGATAACGTTTTCAACTTCTTTTTCTTCAACTCCGAATGTTATTGTTGCGCCAGAAAATGTATCAAATCAGGGCGGTTGTGTTGGCGGAGCCACCGACCAAGTGCTTTGTTTCCCTAGTGGTATTACCAACTCGGGGTTTACTTTGAGTTGTTCAGGTTCACCATTCGCTTCTTGCGGAACATCAGAAGGCTTTAAATCTCTTGCGACGGCTGGTTGGTTGGCGATGGAAAATACCAATCAATGCAAAGTGCAAAGCCAGCACGCACTGCAAACCGCTGAATGCCCGGGTGGAATTTCTAATCAAACCTGCGCTTCGGGGTTTCGTAAAACAGTCACCTTTCCACAGCCATTTAATACTATTCCAAAAGTTGTTGTCAGCCCCGAATTAATCACTGATTCTTCGGGCATTTCGGCTTGTGCCCAGGGCGCAAGCGATGCTTATAAATGTGAAGCTATCAATGTAACTGCCACTGGATTTACAGCTGTATGCTGGGGGTCTCCACAGGGCGCCGAATGCGGGGTGGTCCAAGAAGGTTATACTACCAGCGCAAAATTCAGCTATATGGCCGTTGATTCAAATTGTCTTCCGGTTACCACTACCCCCGCTTGCACCCAAAACTCCGATTGCGGAGCCAGTGGGTTCACCGGAGCCCTTAGCTGTCAAAACAATGATGTTTACCAGGGTTACAAGACTTACACATGCAACAATCCGGGGACTGCCAGCGCTCAATGCAGTAATAGTACTAATTCACAGTTAAAACAAATGTGCGCCGGAGCTCAGGGTTGTAACACCGGAGGGTGTTTTCCGGAGGTGTGGTAGACAGACTATTGACAAATAATTTGAAATGATATATAATTAAGAATCGGTATAAAAAACTAAACATATACATAAAACTATGCAAAATATGCATTTTTTGAAAAACACACTTACCAAGAGCGCAATATGTTTGTTTACCTTTTCTTTTTTGGTGGTCTTTTTGCCAACCATGGCAAGCGCCACCACCACTTGCACCCAGTCCACATCACCGTTAAAGAATCTAACGGGATTGACCTCGGTTGTCATCACCGAAAAAACCGGCACTAATAATGTTTTAACTTACAATCCCACCAGCTCATCCCTTAACTTTGGAACCACTGATTTAAACACCACTGCCCAAGAGCACTATGATTTCTATTACAGCGATGCCGATGGAACTGCTAATACCAACGGTTCATACATTTCTTCTAAAATGCACCGGGATGTTTCTGGCGCGAATGCTCAATCTGGCAACAACATTGATTCAATGAAGCTTTCATTCGGCAGCGGAACGTTTTACGCCGACTTAGTGGCCTCATATCAATTGGGAGCCAGTGTTTCATCGGTATCTAACGCGGCTCTTTCAGCAGCCCTCGGGGTCCCTGATGGCATTGTAAGCACCGTGGGAGACCAAGACTCTAGAATTACCCTTGGTTTTTGCGCTGCGTTTAATACTTCTACCATACAATGTAGTGACGGATTGGATAACGACAATGACGGAGCCAGCGATTATCCCAACGATTTTTCTTGTAGCTCGGCTAGTGATAACGACGAAACCAATCCTAAAGCCGCCTGTCAAGATGGCACTGATAACGACGGCGATGGTTTGACCGATTATCCTCAAGACCCGGGATGCACCTCAAAACAGGATAACAACGAAACCAATGCCTCTACGTACCAATGTTCAGACAATATTGATAATGATAACGATGGGGCCATAGACTACCCTGGCGACTTTTCCTGCTCATCTGGAACCGACAACGACGAAACCAACCCCAAGGCCACCTGCCAAGACGGTTTGGATAACGACGGTGATGGTTTAACTGATTATCCTCAAGACCCGGGTTGCTCAAGCAAGCAGGATAATGATGAGTTTAATGTTACAACGAACAATTTAAGCGTATCTTGTATCGCTAACCCAAGTTCTACACAGGTTAACCAATCGGTAAACTTCATTGCCAACGCTTCAGGAAGCACGGGAAACTATACCTACTCTTGGAGTGGGGCATGCAGTTCTTCTTCCCAGAATTGTTATAATTCTTTTTCCACTTCCGGAACATATATAGCAAATTTGTATGTTACTTCGGGTTCTCAAACTCAAAGCACCTCTTGTTCGGTTGTGGTAAACCAACAAACAAACACTTGTAATAACCATAGCTATCAGCAATGCGACAGCGGGGTTAACGCGGTTTTCTGGTATAACTCTTGCGGTCAAAAACAGGATGTTTACCAATACTGCAATTCAAATCAAACTTGTTCGGGTAATACGTGCATAAATCAGAGCGGCCAGGCAACCTTATATGCTACTAAAACAGTCAGAAACCTTTCTATAGGCGGTTTGTATTCCAGTGTCACCGCTGCCAGCCCGCTTGACATTGTTGAATTCAAGATTGTGGTCCAGGCAACCGGTAACCAAACAGTAAACAATGTTGTTATCCGGGATTCTTTGCCTGCCAACTTGCTGTACTACAATAATTTGGCAATAGATAACGTGCAAAATGGCTCAAACATTACCCAACAGCTTAACCTTGGCAGTTTATATCAAGGCCAGGCAAAAACCATTACCTATCAGGCACAGGTGGCCAATGCCCAAAATTTCCAATTTGGAACCACAACCCTAAATAATTCTGCTACCGTTACCGCTGATGGTTCATATAATCCGACTATTGCCAGCGCCTCCGTGATTGTCACCAGGTCTGGGGTTTTAGGAGTAACCACTGTTTCAACCGGATTAACTAACAATCCATGGCTGGATAACTTCTTTATCCCGCTTATGGTCGTTATCGCCGGTATTTGGTTGTTAAGAAAAAGATTTTCTAAAAGATTGAGTTGGATAGGTAAAAAGTAAATAACATATAACTCTATTAACCAAAAACGCCCTCAAAGGGCGTTTTTGGTTGTAAGAAATCTATCGGTCAGTAGCGCCCAGGGCTTGACGGGCAGGTTAGATTTGTTAAAATGTACTCACATAGCGATACTTTGGATTACGAAATGCCCTCCGGAAAGTAAGTTTCAGGTCTTTGCTCAAAATTTCAACGAAAATAAGAAATTTGGAGCAAACCCCTTGAAAGCATTTCGTAATTCAAAGTATAACAGTTCTTTGAGGAAAATTGGCGCAGAGTCTGGTCTGGTTGCTGCAATGCGAGGAACAGCGCATGTAGCGCTCCAGCAGTTGTGGTGAATCTGCACCATTTTGATTACCATCAATCACAAGAGACCTTGTGCCGTCCATGGGGGATAGGCATTCAGAGGGCTCCTCTGCGCCAATCTTACACGGTTGAC
>CAYJSA010000022.1:0-2518 GCA_964372785.1 uncultured Candidatus Saccharibacteria bacterium | reverse complement strand
GAAACATCTCTCGTCGGCTGTTTCTTTACACCGAGCTATTTCCTTCCCTCAAACGCAGATTCTAGGGTCTCTTCATCGGCGTATTCCAATTCTCCTCCCACAGGGAGGCCTTTTGCCAAATGAGTAATTTTAAGAGTAGGGGACTGGGGTAGTTCTTTCAGTGCGCGCTCCACTAAAACAGAAGTTGATGTGCCTTCAGGAGTTGGGTTCAATGCAATAATTATTTCTAAAAGAGTTGATTTTCTAATCCGATCCTGCAGTTCTTTAATCCTCAAATTACTGCCATCAGAGTTTTTTAGTGTTATGGTCCCACCTAAGATAAAGTAAAACCCTTTATATTTTTTCGTATTTTCAATTGATAGTAAATCCGCTTCTTTTTCTACAATACATAATAGCTGTTTGTTACGAGAAGTATCAGAACAAATAGGGCAAAAATTCGCGTCTCCCTCAAAGGGGTTGAAGCAAAATTTACATAATCTTATGTTTTGCTTCAATTCTTGGAGCGCTTTTATTAATTCATCAATCGTTTCTTTCGGCTGGTTTATTAAATAAAAAACAAAACGGCTCGCCGTGCGGCCTCCGATGGTAGGAAACTTTTTAAATAACTCCGTTAACTTTTTTATGGAATCGGTCATGATTTCTACGCTTCTCCTGCTTCGATAACATAATCTCCTTGTTCTAAATTCCTGAAGCTTACGCGCTGTTCGTCAAAGTATAGTTTTACGGCTCCTTGGGCGCCGTTTCGGTGTTTGGCCACAATAATTTCAGCAATATTTTTTTCCAAAGAATTTTCATTATATTTGTCATCACGATAAATAAACATTACCACGTCTGCATCCTGCTCAATGGCGCCTGATTCCCGTAGGTCAGAAAGCATGGGCCTGTGGGGGGTGCGTTGCTCAACCGCGCGGCTTAACTGCGATAGCACTAATACCGGCACATTCAACTCTTTTGATAGCTGTTTTAATGCCCGTGAATTTTCAGTAACTTGCTGAATGGGGCTGGCATACTTGTTTTGGCTGTCCATTAATTGCAAATAATCCACCACTAAAAGCCCCAGGCCGTGGTCTGCTTGCAAGCGCCTGGCCATAGCGCGCATTTGCATGACATTGGTAGTTCCGGCATCATCAATATAAATAGGTGCCTCTGAAAGGCTGGACATTCCTGCTTGCAATCTTGAAAAATCGTTATCACCCGGGCCATCTTGCAGTCGGCCGGTTCTTAAGCGCCAAGCATCCACATTGGATTGGCTGGCTAACAAGCGTTCTACTAATTGATCTTTTGACATTTCAAGGCTGAAGATTCCCACTGGCAGGTTTTGGTGCACTGCAACGTATTTGGCAATATCTAGTGCTAGCGAAGTTTTTCCCATAGAAGGCCTGGCGGCTAAAATGATTAAATCGGAACGCTGTAACCCTGAAAGCATGCTGTCCAGCTTGCTAAAACCCGTGGGAACTCCGCGGTAGGCCGCCTGATTCTTTGAAAGCTGGTCAATTCTCTCAAACGTTTCGCCCAAAATATCCCGTATTGGTACAAAGCTTTGTCGTAGTGATTTTTGCCCTATGCCAAACACCCGTTTTTCAGCCTTATCAAGCAGGGAATCAACATCTTGGGATTCGTCAAACGCATCTAGTCCAATCTCTTCAGAAGCTTGAATTAGGTCTCGCAACACCTTTTTTTCTCGTACGATTTTGGCGTAATTGGCCACATGGGTGGCGGTCGGCACGGTATTTATTAAGGTAGTTAAATAAGCAGAGCCGCCAATTTTTTCCAATTTTTCTTTTTCTTTCAACCGGGTTGAAACAGAAACAATATCTATTGGTTCCATTTTTGAAAACAGATCCACCATCGCCCCGTAAATTTCTTTGTGGATGTCTTTGTAAAAATCTTCAACGCTAATAAAGTCAGAAACTCGGATAATGGCATTTTTATCCAACATTAAGCACCCCAGCAAACTTTGCTCTGCTTGCACATTCTGGGGCGGCTTTTTTTCTGGCATTTGGTTGGACATGTATATTACTTGTATACCAAAAAGCAGGGGAGGGAGCAAGGGTTGACATGGCCTTACTAAAAAATCATAATTAAGGTGGTACAAATTTCTCTCCCGATTCAGCTGTGTTAAAGCAGCAAGGAGGCACTCGTGAAACCGCAATGGTACTATCGTCTCTTGAACTGGAGGCCTGGCACCCAGAATTGGAGCCTGTCTCCCCATCCACTGGTAGTTTCAGTGGATAATGAAAAAGAGGTCGTAAAGGCAATTGCGGGTATGGTTAAGCGTTTGAATATGCATGTTCAAACGCTTGCCAGCGAAACGCCAACTCCACAGGGCCCGTGGGTAAGCGATGAAGTGGCTCGCCAAGAAGCTCAGAAAGCCTACGAAAAGTTTTCTGCGACCAGACCCATCGCGGCCGCGGCCTGAACCGCCAAAACCGCAGAGTAATATCCTGCGGTTCTTTTTTTACAAAAGTATTGACAATATTTACTTATAATTATATAATTAAAGAATAAGCGTAGTCTT
>CAYJSA010000021.1:0-9476 GCA_964372785.1 uncultured Candidatus Saccharibacteria bacterium | reverse complement strand
GTTTGCTCCCTTATTTATTCGCCAGCTTCTTAATGGGCGCAGTGGGAAAAACTGCTGGCAAAGTGGTTGAAGAAGTGCGCCGCCAGTTCCGCGATATTAAAGGTTTAATGGAAGGCACCGCCAAGCCCGAATACGGCAAGTGCGTTGATATTGTAACAAAAGCCGCCATTAAAGAAATGATGGTTCCAGCGTTAATTCCCGTAGTTGCCCCTATTTTGGTAGGTGTATTTTTGGGAGTTCAGGCACTAGGAGGTTTGTTGATTGGAGCCACCGTTACCGGCTTGTTTGTAGGCATTTCTATGACCACCGGAGGCGCCGCCTGGGACAACGCCAAAAAGTACATTGAAGAAGGCAACCATGGCGGAAAAGGCAGTTTTGCCCACCAAGCCGCCGTCACAGGAGATACTGTAGGTGATCCTTATAAGGATACCGCAGGGCCAGCTATAAATCCGATGATTAAGGTGTTGAACATTGTAGCTCTCTTGATTGTGGCGTTTTTAGTTTAGTTATTATTAAAATTAAAATCATGAACCTATCAAGGTTAAAAAAAATTGAACTACGAGAAGTTTGGAAACACGAGGCTAGTGATTTTACTAATTGGCTAGCTCAAGAAGAAAACCTGCGCCTTTTGGCTGACGAAATTGGTTTTGATATAAAACTCCTACAAACAGAAGCCTCTGTTGGTAGTTTTAATGTTGATATTCTTGCAGAAGAAGAAAATACGGGAAAGAAAATCATTATTGAAAACCAGCTTGAAACTACTAATCATGATCATTTGGGTAAAATAATTACCTATGCATCTGGCTATGATGCAGGAACGATTGTTTGGGTTGTAGAAGATGTCCGAGAAGAACATAGGCGCGCCGTGGATTGGCTCAATGAGCACACCGACGAAGATACTGAATTTTATTTGGTAAAAATCGAAGTGTGGCAGATCGAAAATTCACCCTTAGCTCCAAAATTTGAAATAGTTTCAAAACCAAATGACTGGGCTAAAACAGTTAAAGAGTCAACGGGTAGTGGTGAATTAACCGAAACAAAAGTTAAACAGCTTGAATTCTGGAATTCCTTGCGAGAATTTGCAAGGCAATATAATAATAGTCTTCGTTTCCAGAAAAGTTCTCCTCAACACTGGCTTAATATGACTATTGGAAGTAGTGACGCCCATGTTGCACTTACAATAAATTCACAACAGAATCTCTTTGCTGTCGAGTTATACATTTCAGACAGTAAAGAACTTTATGCGGAACTGTTTAAATATAAAGAGAATGTAGAAAGAGAATTAAGTGAAATAGTTGAGTGGATGCCGCTTCCTGATAAGAAGGCAAGTCGCATAAAGGTATCTCATCAGGGTGACTTTGAAGACAAAAAGAGCTGGGAAACATATTTTGTTTGGCTCCTTGAGGTTACGAAAAAGTTTAAAACTGTTTTTTCTCCACTTATACAGGAAATTGAAAGAAAAATGGAGAAGGAAAAAATGATAAAAGAAAACGTAAAACCTTTTTAATGGAGAGATGGAGATGGGGTGGAGATGGGGACAGCCACCATTAAAAATTATGAAAACATTTATTTTCAAAGTAAGTTTACTGAGAAACTCGAAAATCAGCCGAGAGATTGAGGTTTTAGAAAATATGAATTTGTATAAGTTAGCGGAAGCAATCATTGATGCTTATGGTTTTGATTTTGACCATTGTTTTGGATTTTTTAATAAAATTCAAGAAACTAAATTTTACGATTCAGAGAAAAAATATGAGCTTTTTACTGATTTAATTGAGGAAGGCGAAAACCTTGAACCAACGGGCGCGGAAAGTGTGAAGAAAACAAAAGTAAAAGACGCGTGGCAAAATGTTGGCGGTAAAATGATGTTTTTGTTTGACTACGGAGATAATTGGCAGTTTATTGTTGAATTAAAAAGTTTTGGTGAAAAGGATATTAATAAAAAATACCCCATCGTTTTATCAAAAACCGGAAAAGCGCCAAGACAATATTAAAACATGGAAAAAGAAATCAAAAAAGGGGAAATTATTATTTATCAATCTGCTTCGGGACCGAATATTGAGGTCAAAATTGAAGCAGATACTATTTGGCTGACGCAGGCACAGATCAGCGAGCTTTTTAATACAGAAAGAAGTGTTATTACTAAGCACCTAAAAAACATTTTTGACACAGGAGAATTATTTGACAAAAGCAATGTGCAAAAAATGCACATATGTGATAGCATAAAACCATGGAAGAAAATTTAGCGAAAAAAGTGAATATTGGGAAAATAGTCAGCAGGGGAAAGAAAGTATACGAAAAGATTAAATCTAAGTATCAGCCCCAGAAAAATGGTAAGTTTTTGGCTATAGAAGTTGATAGTAAAGAAGTTTTTTTGGCTGACTCAAGTGTTGAGGCTGTAGAGGCAGCGAAAATCAAATATCCCGATAAAGTTTTTTTTGTAGTGAAAATTGGATTTTCAGCAAATGAAATTTTATCAAGATTGGCAAAGGCATGATTCATGGTGGAATTTATAACAATAGGCCATTAATATCGTTAAGTGTGGGCTGGAAATTAAAGGCCCAAGAAGTTACCGCGTTAATTGATACTGGTTTTACGGGAGAATTAAAGATATCCAAAAAAGAAGCTACAGAACTGGGAGTTGAAACTACGCACACAGAGTTGGTAACCCTGGCTGATGAAAGCACTGTGGGTATGTCTGCGGGATTAGCCCAGGTTTCGATGGAAGACACTCAAAAAACGATAGAAGTTCTTATTAGCAACGGAATGCCTATTATCGGAGTGGGATTATTAAAAAAGTTTGGTTATATTTTGAATATCAATTTTCCCGCTAATATTGTTTCACTAAAAAAATAATTAACTAATATATTCTTAGCACCTCAGATTTATCTGAGTTTTACTTTTAAATGAAAACGGAAATTCACCCTTCGGCGTGGCTCAGGGCAAGAAAATAAATTTATGATCGATTTATCAAATAAAAAATGTGTGGCGCACGAGAAAATGGTTGCGCTTACACAAGAAGAAATTAAGAATTTGCTTTCTCAATTAAAAAATTGGGAGTTTATTGAGTCGCAAAAAATTATCAAACAATTCAAGTTTGAGGACTTTAAACAAGCGATGGAATTTGTGAATAAAATTGCCGTGATTGCCGAAGAGGAAGGCCATCATCCAGATATTGAAATTCACTACAATAAAGTAAGTATTATTCTTTGGACTCATTTTATAAACGGCTTGTCGGAAAACGATTTTATTTTAGCCGCAAAAATAGATAATTTATAGTGAAACGGAAAAATAAATTTATGGATTTAGAAAAAGAAGTCAGTTTAATAAAAGAAAGAAACGGGCGCGTAGAATTAGACAAATCTTGGGAAACGAGCACGTTTCGCATTGTTTCTATTGTAATAATGACGTATATTATTACTGCCGTAGTGTTTTATTTTATTGGAGTTAAGAACTATTTGTTAAGCGCACTAATTCCTACGGTGGGTTATTATTTATCAACACAATCTCTGCCATTTATTAAAAGATGGTGGGTAAATGAAATATATAAGAAATAAAAAGCGCAGCAAGGTATCCAGCGAAAATGGGGTCACAATGAATATTGTTATAATTCAACCCCATTTTCGAGGTGAATTTCCTCGCATTCGCTTAGTAAATTCATGAAAACAGAACTAAAAAAACTAAAGAATTCGGAGATTGAGGTTAATTTTGAATTAGATGAAAAAGAATTTGAAGAATACCTTCAAAGAGCCCTTTTGCATTTAAAGGAGCATGTGAAAGTGGATGGGTTCCGAGAAGGCCAAGTGCCACTGGAAATGGTTGCCAAAAAGGCGGGCACGGAAAATGTGCTGATGGAAGCGGGAGATTTGGCGGTGAAAAAAAGCTACAGCAAATTTGTTAAAGAAAATAATTTAGAACCGATTGGCGACCCGGATGTACAAATTATAAAAATAGCTAAGGGAAATCCTTTTTTGTTTAAGGTGACAGTTGCGGTGTTACCCGAAATTGAATTGCCTGACTATAAAACGATTGCCAGCAAAATAAAAGGCAACGAAATTTCAGTTGATGAAAAAGAAATTGAAGAAGCAATAGTTTATTTACAAAAGTCTCGCGCTAAATTTACCATGGAGAATAGGTCAGCTCAAGCAAAAGATTTTGTGGAAATTGAATATATTAACAAAGATATTAATGGAGGCAAAGAAGTAAAAGACAGGTTTATTTTAGGTGATGGCGGATTTGTGAAAGATTTTGAAGATAATTTGCTGGGTATGAAATCAGGGGAAGAAAAAGAGTTTACGTCCAAACTGCCTGAAAATATGCCGGACAAGACGATGGCTGGCAAAAATAGCAGTTTTAAGGTGAAAATGGTTTCGGTCCAAAAAATGGAACTACCGGAAATAAACGATGAATTTGCTAAACAGCTTGGAGCGTTTGACAGTTTAGTGGCATTGAAAAGCAACTTAAAAGAAGGAATCGGCTTGGAAAAAAATGAGAACGAACGGATGCGCGCAAGGGGCGAAATGGTAAGCAGAATTGCTGAAAAGGTGTTTGACCTGCCTGCGCAGGCAGGATTGCCTGAAAAAATGGTTAAGTACGAACAAGAAAGATTGTTTGAAGATTTAAAAAACCAAATTGCCAGCCAGTTTAAGATCAGTTTTGAAGAATATTTGGCTTCTGTAAAGAAAACAGAAGAAGAAATTAGGGGTTCTTTTAAGCTAGAAGCGGGAAAAAGGATCAAAAACTTTTTGGTTTTGCGCCAAATCGGCAAAGCGGAAAATATAGAAGTTTCAACGTCGGAATTGGAAGAAGAGATGAATAAGGTGTCAAAAAGGTACTCAAAAGAGCAATTAGAAAAAATTGACATCCACGAGTTAAGGGAGTATAGTAAGGGTGCGATATTCAATGAGAAAGTTTTTCAATTTCTTGAAAAACTTTCTCATACGAATTAACGCGAATTGATAAACGAATCAACACGAATCACGAATTCGTGAACATTCGTGGCCAGCAGGCCTGATTCGTGGTTATTCGTTAATTTTTACGCATAAAAATTAATATGCCAATAGTACCAACTATTGTTGAAAAAACACAACGCGGTGAGCGCGTATACGACATATTTTCTAGGCTTTTAGAAGAGCGTATTATTTTTTTGGCCGGTTCCGTAACCGATATGAATGCAAATGTGGTGATCGCACAAATGCTGTACTTGGTTAGCAAGGACCCTAAAAAAGATATTAAGCTTTACATTAATAGCCCGGGCGGTTCGGTTACAGCGGGTTTGGCAATCTATGACACCATGCAGTTCATCCAATGCCCAGTGTCTACCATTTGCGTGGGACTGGCGGCTTCTATGGGAGCAGTGCTTTTAGCAGCAGGAGCAAAAGGCAAACGGTTTGCCTTGCCTAATGCTGAAATTATGCTTCACCAGGTTGCCGGAGGCATGCAAGGGCAGGCGGCAGACATTGAGATTACTGCAAAGCAGATTATAAAAATCAAAGGCAAGATCAACGAGATTTTGGCTAGTCACACCGGCCAGCCACAAAGCACGGTTGAGAAAGATACCGACAGAGATTTTTATATGACTGCCAAAGAAGCCCAAACCTACGGCCTAATTGACGAAGTTATTAGTTCAACCAAATAAATAACGGTTAACTTTTAGCCGAGAATATGTCAGCTCACCATGTTGGATGAGTTTTTTTGTTTGAAAACAATTCAGAGTAATTATTTTCAAGCAAAAAGTCTTAATAATACAAACAATTTAACAACAAATACATGGAAACCATTCAAATTTTATTGTTTTTAATCCCAGTTTTGGCTTTACTGTTTGGTATCATTTTCGGATATTACATCCGCCAAACAATCGCCAAACAACGGGCAGGTTCTTTAGAAGCAAAACTTCAAAAAAGGGTTCAAGATGTGAAACAGGAAACCGCTGATTTGCTAAAAAGCGCGCAAGCCAAATCTTCTGAAATATTAGAAAAAAGCCAAAAGGAGATTGATGAGAGAAGAAGGGAATTTTTAAAGGCGCAGCAGGTGCTTTTAGACCGGGAAAAATTGCTTGATACAAAAATTGAGGGCTTTGAGAAAAAAGAAGTGGAGCTTGTGGGTAAAGTGGAAAAGTTGAAAGAAGTTAAAGAGGGCTTAGATAAATTACGCCTTGAAGCTGAAACTAAATTGGAAAAAGTGGCCAACTTAAGCCGCGAAGACGCAAAAAAAGAATTGTTAAGCTTAGTCGAAGTAGATTATCAAAAAGACATTCTAGAACGAATGAAAAAACTAGAAGAAACCGGAAAAGATGCCCTGCAAACAAGGGCTAGGGAAATTGTGACATTGGCCATTCAAAAATGCGCCGTGCCCCATACCCAAGAATTAAGCACTACCATTGTTACTATCCCAAGTGAAGATATTAAAGGAAGAATTATCGGTAAAGAAGGTAGAAACATTAAAGCCTTTGAAAAAATGACCGGAGTTGAACTTATTTTAGACGAAAGCCCTGATTCGGTGGTTATTTCTTGTTTTAACCCTGTGCGCAGACAAATCGCCAAAATGGCGCTGGATAAATTGATTCAAGACGGAAGAATCCAGCCGGCCAAAATTGAAGAAAAAGTGGCTGAAGCAACTGCAGAAATTTCCCAAAAAATTAAAGAAGCGGGAGATAAAACCATTTATGATTTGGCGCTCATTGGGATAAACGACAAGCTAACTCATATTTTGGGCAGGTTGTTTTACCGAACCAGCTATGGTCAAAATGTATTATTACATTCAGTGGAAGTAGCCTTAATTGCCGAAACCATTGCCGAAGAGTTGGGTGCCGATAGTCAGGTTGCCAAGCGCGGAGGTCTTTTCCACGATATTGGAAAGGCGCTTGACCAGCAAATTCAGGGCTCACACATTGAAATCGGAATGAAGATTTTGGAAAAGTACGGTGAAAGCAAGGCAGTGATTGATTCAATGAAGTCGCACCATGGTGATTATCCACACGAATCCATAGAGTCTATTATTGTGACAGTCGCTGACTCTATTTCGGCTTCCCGCCCGGGAGCTCGCAAAGACAGCATTGAAAACTATTTGCAACGATTAAAGGCGCTGGAAGATATTGCCAATAAGTTTGAAGGTGTTGAAAAATCTTACGCTATTCAGGCAGGACGTGAAATCCGCGTGTTTGTGAAGGCGGACAAGGTGGATGATATGGGAGTTACTAAGATGGCCCGCCAAATTGCCACCAACATTGAAGAAGAATTGAAATATCCGGGAGAAATTAAAGTAACGGTGATTAGGGAAAACAGGGTGATAGAGTTTGCAAGGTAAACTAAAAGCCGCCGCGTTAAACGCGGCGGCTTTTAAAATACAAAAAAAGTCTTCGCATGCGCGAAGACTTGGTTGTCATCCAGCCAGCACGGTGGCCTTGGAGCATTTTAGCCGCTGGTTGGCCGCTTCCAGTATGACCAATACAATTTCTTGTTGCAGTTGCCAATTGGCAAGCCAAGCGGGCCGCCATTTGGTAATGGGAATTCGGATGCAACCGGTGGTGGGCTCTTGGTCGTTGGTGACGCGCATGGTAAAAGCCATTTGTTGCTCGTAATCACCGTCACCGTATCTCATATCCCAAGAACCCATGTCCAGCTCCAGCCTTAAGTCCACTCGGTTAAAAGAGGAGTCTTTTAGATCTGCCACAATGACTGCAAAGACACCCTCTAATTTGCTGATGGCCCGCCAGAAAGCCGCTTGGCCGCTCTCGTCAAGAGCGTGCCGTTGCTCTTGGCGGAAGCTAAGGCTGATACCGACAATAAGTTTGGCCCTACGGACTTTGGCTTTGAGCCGCCAGATTTTGGCTGTCCGCCAAACGTGCAGACTGATCGGGAACCCTAGATATGCTTCAGACGCAAATAGGGCCCAACCCAACATTAGAACCCAAAAGATGATCCAACTTTCGTCGGGCATGGTATGCTCCTTTGCAAAGAAACTTTGGTTACGAAATCAACGAACACTGTCCGAATACTACACAATATATTTTATGATGTCAATTTATAGTAACCAAAAACCGCGCAGTTACGCGGTTTTTGGTTATTGGGGAGGCCAAGGAGATTCGAACTCCCGTTAGCGCTGCCACAGAGCGCTGTGTTAACCACTACACTATGGCCTCCATAATTTTTAAACCCTGTGCCCTCGCGAGGAATCGAACCTCGATTAAAAGGTTAGAAACCTTTCGTTCTATCCGTTGAACTACGAGGGCATTCTCATAACTTTATTGTATCTATTTTTTCAATAAAACCAAGTTTCCATCCTTTAATTTTCCTGAAGAGACTTTTATCGGATACTGTGATTGCGCAAGTGCCTTCATACAATACATTTCGTCTTTGTCCTAAGGTGGTTTCTTTTATTTGTGTTTTATGAAATTGATTAGTCGGGACATCAGTAACTTCAGACCAGTATTTTTCAATGTTTTTACGAGCATGAAGGTTGTGAATATAGACACATACTCTGAATTTTGAATCGGGCACCTTGCATACCTCTCTGAACCATCTCATGATGATTTTTATCATCCTTGGGTCTGAATTGGTAAACTTTACCCTTTCTTGTGTTTCCGACTTATCGCCCTCTGCCCAATATAGCATTAAACCTGACAAAAATAAAGGGTTTTTGAAGAGTTCTGCCGCTTCTTTTTTACCCTTTTCAACAATTTCTCTGGTTGTATTAATCCTTTTTGTTTGGTTGGCCTTGGCCATTCTATAGGCATTCTTTTGTCGTAATTCTACATAAATTCTTTTTTGTTGCTCTGGTGTGAGGGTAATATCTCTTAACCATAAACTTAAGCTAGCCTTCGAAACTTTTATTGTTTTTCGAATTTCGCTATAACTTTTTCCTGCTTCTCTAAGTTTAATTGCTTGAATTTTTTGCTGAAATTTCATATATATATAAACCTGCACTATATATTTACTTAATAATACTATATAAGTTCTTTTATTTCAATTGAAAGGGATTTTTTCCTTTGACAAGTTAAAGATTTTTAGCTAATATGATGTTTGTATCGGGCTGTTGTGTAACGGTAGCACGAACGGTTTGGGACCGTTTAGTCTGGGTTCGAATCCCAGCAGCCCGACAAAATTGGCGCGGGTATCGTATATCGGTATTACCAATGCTTTCCAAGCATTTGAGTGGGGTTCGACTCCCCATACCCGCTCACATAAAAAAATCGCCAGTCGGGCGGTTTTTTGGTAACATAGAAACAGAAAACGCCTGTTTTTATTCAAAAAATAAAATGCCAAATAAAGTTATTCTTGTTGATAAAAAAGATAAAGAGATCGGAACAGAGTTTAAGCTAAAAGCCCATAAAGAGGGCAGATTGCATAGAGCTTTTTCTGTTTTTGTTTTTAATTCCAAAGGAGAGCTACTTTTGCAAAAACGTTCATCTAAAAAATACCATTCCGGTGGTTTATGGACAAATACTTGTTGTAGTCATCCAAAGCCAGGGGAGACTGTTA
>CAYJSA010000020.1:0-10075 GCA_964372785.1 uncultured Candidatus Saccharibacteria bacterium | reverse complement strand
ACAATCTCTTGCACATCGTCGGCTACAATCTTGATTTCTCCATTTCTGTCATCCACCCGGCCGGCAACAAATACAATTTTGTTTTCTTGCAAAGCTTGCGGGTTGCGTTCCATTAAGTTGGGAAACACCACTACTTCCGTTTTTGCGGTAAGGTCTTCTAGTTTCATAAATAGCATGGGTTTGCCGGTTTTGGTAATTATTTTTTTGACGTTATTAATAAGCCCGCCAATAAGGACTTTTCTGTTTACCATGGTTTTATCAATTTTGACGATTGCAATAGTTTTTGATTCAAAAACCTTTTTAAAATCGTTGAGTGGGTGAGAACTTACATATAGCCCCAGCAATTCTTTTTCCCAGGTGAGTTTCTCAAATATTTTAGCCGGAACCGCCGCCTCCATTTTTATTTCACTTTTGATAACCACCGATGAATTAGCGAACAACCCTATTTGCCCGCTATTCTTGCTTTTTTGGTTTTCGCGGGCAATTTCCAAAAGTTTTTCTAAGTTGGCCAATAATTGATTACGTTCGGCAAATGCGTCAAAGGCGCCCGATTTTATTAGGGCCTCCATGGATTTTTTGTTTAAGTCTTTTGATTGTACACGGTTTACAAAGTCGCCAATAGAAGTAAACTGGCCGTTAGCCTTGCGTTCATCGCAAATAGCGTTGATAATATTTTCACCGACATTCTTAACCGCCAAAAGCCCGAACCGGATTTTCTTTTGGCCCGGAACCACGGTGAAATTTTTCAAACTTTCATTAACATTGGGTGGCAACACTTCAATATCCATTTTTTTGCATTCTTCTATTAAAAAGGCAATCCTTTCTACATCAATTTTTTCCGAAGTCAATACCGAGGCCATGAATTCAACAGGGTAATGGGCCTTCAAGTAAGCCGTTTGGTAAGCAATGGTGGCGTAAGCCGCCGAATGCGATTTATTGAACCCGTAAGCGGCAAATGGCAAAATCCACTGCCAAATTTCCTCCGCTATTTTTTTACTGAAATTTTTTTTAACGCATCCCGAAACAAACTTTTCTTTTTGCGCCTCAAGCAGCTCTTTAATCTTTTTTCCAACCGCTTTTCGCAGCACATCAGCTTCACCCAAGGTAAAGCCGGCAATTTCTTGTGCCAATTTCATTAATTGTTCCTGATAAACCATAATCCCTTGGGTGTTTTTTAAGATGGGCTCTAGTTGGGGTACGATATATTCTATTTTCTGTTTGCCGTGCTTGCGTTCAATGTAGTCAGGGATGAATTGCATGGGGCCGGGTCGGTACAAGGCCACCATAGCCACAATGTCTTCAAATTCGGTTGGTTTTAATTCTTTTAAATATCGCTTCATGCCCTCGCTCTCCAATTGGAAAATAGATGTGGTCAAGGCGTCTTGCAAAAGCTTATAGGTTTTTTTATCGTCGAAGGGAATTTTATCAATATCAATTTTTTCATTTCGTATGACAAAAATCCTGGCCAGAGTGTCTTCAATAATTGTTAAGTTTTTCAACCCTAAAAAGTCTATTTTCAAAAGCCCCAAATCTTCAATGCTGTGCATTTCGTACTGGGTGACAATACTGTCATCTTGCCCTGGTGGATGTTGAAGGGGTACCGAATCCGTTAGGGGACTGGCGGAAATTACCACGCCACAAGCGTGAGTAGAAGCGTGCCGGGCTACTCCTTCAAGTTTCATGGCCAGGTCAATTAATTTTGTTGCCTGCGGGTCACTTTTATATAATGTTTTAAATTCACTGACTTTTTCCATCGTCTCCGTCAAGTCCATGCCAAACGGCACCATCTTTGCCAGTACATCACAGTAGCTGTAGGGGTATTGTAGGGCCCGCCCCACGTCACGCAGTACCGCCCGGGCAGCCATGGTTCCAAAGGTGATAATCTGGGCAACGTGGTTGTGGCCATATTTTTCGCCCACATATTTGATGACTTCGTCTCTTCTTCTGTCCGTAAAGTCCATGTCAATATCGGGCATAGAAATTCTTTCAGGATTTAAAAACCGTTCAAACAATAAATCATGTTTTAGGGGGTCAACGTTGGTAATTTGGGTTAAGTAACAAACTAAAGAACCTCCAGCCGAACCTCTGCCCGGCCCTACCACAATCCGGTTACTTTTTGCCCAGTTTACAAAGTCTTGGACAATTAAAATATAGCCGGCAAAACCGGTTTTATTTATTACCGAAAGTTCATATTCCATGCGCTGACGCACCAGAGCACCAAAATCTTTGGTGCTCGGCGAATTCACTTCGTGTAATTCGTTTCCATATCGTTTGGTAAGCCCGACTTCGCAAAGCTCGGTTAAATATGCTTCCGGTGTTTTCCCGTCCGGAACATCAAACTTCGGCAGTTGCACTTTGCCCAATTCAAAACTAAAATCGCACAAGTTAGCGATTTTCTGGGTGTTTTCAATGGCCTCGGGGTAATCTTTAAAAAGGTTGGTCATCTCTTCGGGGGATTTCATTGAAACATCGATATCTTTTAACGACAGCCGTTCTGGATCATTTACTTCGGCACCGGTATTTACCAGCATTAAAATATCCTGGGCTTCGGCGTCTTCCGGACGCAAATAGTGGATGTCATTAGTAGCGATTAAGGGCAAGCCGGTTTTCTTGGAAAGCTCAACGAGTTTTTTGTTTAGCGTCTGTTGGTCTGGGATATTTTTATGGTGCTGCAGTTCCAGATAAAAACTATCGGGCCCAAACCAACTAGAATATTTTTTTGCCAAAGCCTCGGCCTCGTCTAATCTATTTGCCAAAAGCAATTTTGGAATTTTTCCGTTCAAGCAAGCAGAGGTACCAATTAAACCTTCTGCGTGTTTTTCTAAAATTTCTTCGTCAATGCGGGGCTTATAGTAAAATCCTTCCAAGTGCGCTTTGGTGACAAGTTTTACCAAGTTCTCATAGCCTTTTTGGTTTTTGACAAGCAAAATCATGTGATAGATTTTGTTGTCTATATTGGGGCGCTTATCTAATCTGCCTTCATAACTAACATATACTTCACAGCCAATAATCGGCTTTATTCCGCGGGCTTTCGCTTCTTTAAAAAATTCTACAGCTCCGTACAAAACTCCATGATCAGTTAGTGCAACGGAATCCATTCCTAATTCTTTTACATAATCTAAAAGCTCCGGAATTTTTGGAAGTCCGTCAAGGAGGGAATAATGTGAGTGTGTATGGAGGTGCGTAAACCCAGCACCATTTTTGCCATTTAAATTTTTAGCACTATTTACATTATTCATTAAAATATAATTTTTAGTTGTTTAAAAGAGTCTATCGCAAAAGTGGTGCTGGGTAAACTTCATATTTTGTATGCTCATTCTAAAATTTTATAAAAAGTAAAACAAGGGTTGACTCTTCACCGTATTAATTATGTTATTTTTTAATTAGTTGATTTTAACAATGGTGAAGAGTTGACATTGTCAGTAAAGTATATAATGTATAAATTAAACTAGTAACCTTTGTTCTTTGAGGTGCAACATGGACTGCATTGTCATTGCCGTGGTGTGTCTTGTGGCGGGCGCCGTTGGCGGAGCTTCCCTCATCATCTACTGGTGGCGAGCCGATCGCAAGGAAGTGGATGCCGAGCTCCTCAAGAAAGAAAAGGAGCTGGCGAAGTATAAGACCACCTACTTTAAGGTCGAATACTTCGTTAGTGGAGACGAAAAGGAGTTCGTCACCAATGACGCCGGTTTCAACTGGTGCGTAGTAAGGTCAACCAGTATCACCGTGGAATTCATCCGCCCACTCAATCCTGTGGAGGATGCAGAGCTTATCACTGAGCTTTGTGAACGGATTGCCAGGATTGGCAGTCCGTTTCCCAAGACACAGGAAGCCAACATCTTGGATGGAGAAACGATTGCATAGGCCCTGCGTTTTACGTCGGGCTTTTTTTGTTTAAAGCAATATTGACTATTTGCTGTCGGTGCTGTAATTATAAGAAATGTTCATTGAGTACTAAAACAAGGTTTCGTGCAAGGAGTCTTTGAATGGTCAAGATCTCTCAAAAAAAAGAGTTTGATTTGACCATCTCAATGGATGGTCAACCACCGACTCTCGGCGTTAGGAAACACAAGTTTTGTTTATTCTCCGACACGGAGCCAGTGTGCGACAAATGGCACATCGAATTGGTCAAGGTGATTGGAGCTGAAGAAAAATATCTTAGGAGCAAGGAACTTATGATTCACTCTTTTGATATGAGGCTCTGCCCTGGCGGGCAGCGAACGGCCAAATGCCTGTTCAATCAGCGGTTTGCTTTGCCTAAGGAATTTCGGCAAAACACCCTGCTATTTCCCGCTACGACATTTCAAAGTCGTTATGGTCAGTTCTATATGCCCTACATGCATTTTGAGGAAAAACCCGGTTGGTATATCCAATTCTGCTGGGTTGACTTCTCCATTTTCACCCAATCGTATCGGGTGGTGAATCTGTGGCAGGGGTAGAGGGCGATCCCCGAGCGATCACATGCTCTGCAGTATCAACGGCAGAGCTTTTTTGTTGTAAGAAATCTTGGTAGGTATACAATTACTATAGTGGTACTTTGTCAAACTGGGGAGGAAAAAAATCCGTTGCGTCGTTTCCTATCTTTCATGTTGCCGAGAGAGCAGAGTCATGGACAAAACCTTCAAGTTTTTGTTGGTAGTTGCCATGCTGGCACTCGTGGTCATCGTTTTCTTGGGTCTGGGAGTGATGAAGTGGTTCGCCTGGTCGGATCTGTTCAGGGCTGTGGGGATGATACTGTTGATTTTGGTGGGAGGATCCCTCGCAATCTTGGCTCTGGGTCTTGTGGTAGTTGGAGCCTGGATGGGGGAACAAAACATCTTCAGCAAGGAAACCAAGCCCAGGACCATAATCCAGGTCGCCATTTTACTGGCGCCCGCTCCCATTTTCTTGGCGCTATGGATGTCTGGCCTTGATTTTCTCTGGGCCATTGGGATTTCATTGGGGGTACCGGCAATCATCTTTGCAGGTATTGGTGTGTGGATACTCTATGACCATAAGTATGCGGTCAAAGAGTCCAAGTATCCAAAATCCCCTGCAAAAAAACCGGTGACCAAAACTCAACAGTGAATGGTAACGCTCTTGGGTTTTTTTGTTTGTGAGAAATTTTGAACAGTATTGACTTTCCGCGCGTTTTTTAAATCAGGACGAAGGTTTGACAATTATGATTAAAAAGTGTATAAGTTTAACCAAAGAACGTTGATCGTTGAAAAACACCTCTCTATCCGGAGAGCTCCATTTTTCAGCAACCTTTAACCAATGAGGAGGAAGTACCGTGTCTGAAAAAAGAAAGATGATTTTGTTGGTTGACCCCGATCCGGATGTCCGACAAATGCTGGAGGGTCTGGCTGGCAAGGAAAACTTGCTGGTCGCCAAGGATTTTGTCAAGGGGCGGGAGCTCTATGAAGAGAACCGCCGCGAGCTTTGTCTGGTGGTGGCGCGAGCCAAAATCAACGGCATGAGCGCCGAAGTGTTCGTGTCGCTGGTGCGGCAGGTCGGCTCCGGTTTCGAGCCCATCCTGGTCAACTCCGGCGACCCGGCGGCCAATGTCGCCATGGTCGGACCCAAAATGGCCACCCATGCCACCAATGGCACCAACTTGGTGCCATTGGTGGCACAGATCCTGGGATTGTAAAGTTGCCAAGGCGGCGAAAACCAAACCCGAAAGCGATAAGCTTTTCGGGTTTTTTAATATACTTTTGGCAAAAAATGGCAATATTGACACTGTTGATAGAAGGGGTAATATCAACCTCAGGGCGTCGTTTTGAGGATCCCAGTTCTTTATGGAGTTCTTTATGGGAAAACCTATTTTCCCATGCATTGGTGGCGACGAGGCTTCTAAGAAGGTTTGTCCGGTTTGCAATTGCAAAATGCGACCCGGAGAAAAAATCACCCTCACATCTGATGAGTCCGGGTATCAGCATGCCGACTGCAAATCGGTAAAGAAGAAAAAGACCTGCCCCGGCAGGCAGGGAAAAAAGAAGAAATTGAAACCTCAATAGATCTGCTGTGTTTTCACGCCAGCAGATTTTTTATAGTAAAACTTTTGTGATACCATATTCCTAATGAAGCCGAATTTTAACGAAGAAAAAAAGTTATGGAAGCAAGGCTTTAAGTCTGTTGCAGGGCTTGATGAAGCCGGACGTGGCCCGTTGGCCGGACCGATAGTTGCCGGGGCTGTTATTGTCCCGCTAAGCGGGACTAAAACCCCGCCCAGCGGGGTTGTGCGTCATTTGATGAATCTCAAAATAAATGACAGTAAAAAACTTTCCAAAAAACAGAGAGAGTTTTTTTATGAAAAATTAACGAACGATAAAAATATACAATGGGGTGTGGGAATCGTTTCAGAAAGAATCATAGACAAAATAAATATTTTAGAGGCTACCAAGTTGGCGATGCAAAAGGCTATCAAGGATTTAGGCACCAACTCATCTTTTTTGTTGATTGACGGGAATTTTGGCCTGCAGGCCAAAATTCCCCAAAAGTCTATCATAAAAGGGGATTCGAAAGTGTTTTCCATCGCCGCCGCCAGTATCATTTCCAAAGTTACCCGTGACAGAATGATGCAAAAGATGCATAAAAAATATCCCAACTATGGGTTTGATAAGCATAAAGGTTATGGAACCGCCCTTCACATCAAAAATTTAGAAAAATTTGGACCCTGTAAAATACACCGTAAAACCTTTTACCCGGTGAATGAGTGTTAATTATGAACCAAGGGTTGTCAAAATTTAATTTATCTGATAAGATACAAGCATCTTAAATCCTAAATCTTAAATCATAAATCTTCATAAATGGCAGTTCCAAGACATAAACATACCAGGTCAAGTGTGGGCCAGCGTAGGATGCATATTTTTATCAGGCCTGCGGCTTTGACCGTGTGTTCAAAATGCGGAAAATCAGTAAGGCCCCATACGATTTGCAAAAACTGCGGATACTATAAAGGTAAAGAAATTATTAATGTACTAGGGAAATTAACCAAGAAAGAGAAAAAGATGAGGGAAAGGGAAATGAAAGAAGTCGAGAAAAAAAATACGAATCCCACGAATCTCTAAAAACGAATCCCGCGAATCACGAATTCGTGATTCGTGAATATTCGTGGCACTGCAGTGCCTAATTCGTGAAAATTCGTTCCATTAAAAATGGCTTCACGGCACTTATCAAGGTCAATTGTCATGCAAAGCTTATATGAATGGGATTTTTATGGTAGGAAAGAAGGCGCTTTGCAAATCATCACTGAAAGAAACATTAAGGATTTTGGTCCCGGTTTGGAGGATTTAAAGTTTGTCCATGAATTGGTTGAAGGTATTTTAAGCCATATTGCCCAGATTGATACTATTATTGAAAAAGCGGCGCCCGAATGGCCCATTGCGCAAATCCCGATTATTGATAGAAACGTCTTAAGGATCGGACTTTCCGAACTTTTATACGCCAACAAAGAAGAAGTTCCTCCCAAAGTTGCTATTAACGAAGCCATTGAATTAGCAAAAACATTTTCAGGGAAAACTTCGGGAAAGTTTGTAAATGGCGTATTGGGAACCGTGTATAAGCAACTGGAAAATCAATAACCCTACGAATTACGAATGCAAGCGAATTACGAATACGTCAAACACGATTCGTAATTCGAGGATATTCGTAATTCGTAAGGAACCATGAAAGATTTTGGACTATTTGAGAAAAAACTGGGACTGGATTTTAACAATAAAGACCTTTTGACCCAGGCGTTTGTGCACCGGTCTTATTTGAATGAAAATCCTGATTTTGGCCTTGACCAAAACGAGCGGCTTGAATTTTTGGGAGATGCTGTTTTAGAATTAGTCATTACAGAATTTCTTTATAAAGAGTATCCCGATAAGGCCGAAGGAGAATTAACCAACTGGAGAGCAGCGCTTGTAAATGCAAAAATGCTTACATCGGTTGCTGAAGAATTGGGTTTTAATGACTTTTTACTGTTAAGCAGGGGAGAAACCAAAGAATTAGGAAAGGCGCGCCAGTACATTTTAGCCAATACATTTGAAGCTTTCATTGGAGCGGCCTATCTTGATTCCGGATACCAAACCTGCGATACTTTTATAAAAAAATATTTGCTTACAAAATTACCCTTAATTATACAGGATAAGTTATATAAAGATGCTAAATCAGGATTTCAAGAACAAGCGCAAGAAAAAGTGGGGGTCACGCCAGTTTACAAGGTAATAAAAGAATGGGGGCCGGATCACAAAAAGAAATTTACCGTTGCCGTATTTTTAGGAAAGGAAATGGTAGCAGAAGGCGAAGGCTATTCAAAACAAGAAGCAGAAGAAGAAGCGGCCAAAATGGCGCTCGAAATTAAGAATTGGTCTAATTAACCTAATTGACCTAATCAAATGCCAATGCCAAAATTCCTAAATCCCAAAACGTTTTAGAAATTCAATTAATTAGAAATTGATATTTGATTAGAATAATTAGAGCAATTAGAATAATTAGAATAATTCACAAAAATGCTAACAATTAGATTAACCAGAAAAGGGAAAAAGAACCAGCCGTTTTTCAGGGTGGTGGTGATTGATAAACGCAGGTCTTCAAAGGGTGGCCGGCCATCGGAAATTTTAGGATACATTGACCCATTAACAAAAAGGAAATCTTTGAAAAAAGAGAGGATTTTATATTGGATGGGTGTAGGGGCAAAACCCAGCGCAACCGTACATAATTTGTTGGTGAGTGAAAAAATCATTGATGCGCCGAAAATAAACAAATTTAAAAAGTCAAAGAAGGCGGTTGCGCCAGCCACTCCTGTGGTTGCAGGCGTCGCCCCAGCGCCGGTCGTTAAGTCATCTGTTTCTGAAACGCCAAAGGATGAGTCGAAAGCCGAAGAAAAACCAGCTGACCTGCCTGCGCAGGCAGGAGTGCCAGTTCCAGAAACTCCTAAAGCATAATTTTAATCTAAATATTTTTGTCAAAAAATCGCTCTTCTGGGCGATTTTTTGATAAGCAAGTATTGACAAGCATTATTGGTTGTAGTATAATTAAGTATTGGGAGAATATACGTATTTTCCTGCTCTTCTTTCAAATCATTAGTGAGCAATAGAGATATCAACGTTTAATCTGATTTTATAGAAACAACGGATGTCAGGTAAGTTAGTGATTTGAAAGAAGGGGCAAGCGTTTAGCCCTTTGACAAAAAATGAAGTTACAACTTTGGAGGTGTCCCATGGCCTGGTTAGGTAGAATAGTGTTCGTTTTGATGGCATTTGCCGGCGGCACTTGGGCCGGTCGCGCTGAGGGTTTTGCTTGGGGAACAAGTTTGGGCGTTTGTGGTTTCTTGTTGGCCATTGTGGCGGCCGTGGCAGTTCTACGCTATACCGGGATTGACTGGGATCCCCCAAAACCACCACCGACAGATAAAAAATAGAGCATCGCCGAAAATCACATGGGAGAACATGTCATGGCTGGCATTTTCTCTCCCTTTTTTCAAATCATTAGTCGAATATCAGAAAACGCTTTTATAGCAGATTTTCAGAATGATAAGTTCCTGTGCCGTGTAGTGAATTTCCAAAAGAAATTCTACTACTGCGGTTTAGTGATTTGAAAAAAGGGAACACATTTGTAAATCCCTGAATCCTGGAAATCTTTTTGGAGGCTACGATGAAAGTTGCTCTTTGTTGGTTGTTAGTCGCCATTGTTGGCGTGGGCGTTATAGCTACCGCGTTATTGTGGCCACGCGAAGCACAGTTCGTGGTTGGCGTTGACCCCGCCACCGAGGTGGAGGGGTACGTCATGTCGGTACCTTACGTGGTTGCCGACACGGGGCTGGTGGTCTTTCAGGTGGGCATCATGAAGAACGGGGTTACAGATACCCGCGTTGATGCCTTTGCCTCACGGTCGCATGGGCTCGAAGTAACCGACCCGGTGATCGTGGGCCAAGTTGCGCCAAACACCGAGTCCAAGGGGTATCGTTACGCTCCTTATGTTTACAAAGCGTGGGTGGCCAAACCCAAGCCCAAGTGAACAAGTTTGGTAATCGGCGAAAGGATTTGTGGTTAATCGACAATTCTCTGCAAATCCCCCTTTTTTCAGATTACAACAAAAATGTTGCGCT
>CAYJSA010000019.1:0-10374 GCA_964372785.1 uncultured Candidatus Saccharibacteria bacterium | reverse complement strand
TCGGGGTAAGCGTAACACCAGGAACATCTGCCGCTTGGACAGTCCAGCAGGTTCAAGCAGAGTTACAAAACCTGCAATAAGCTTTATGAACAATCATCGTTTAGCCATATTCTTGCTGGTAATTATTGCGGTTCTGTTTGTCGTCACCATTGTTCTGGTGATATGGGGTAAAACCCCTTTGCAAAGCGGTGTGGTCGGCCAATCTTTAATTGACCCGGCCCGGCAATTTTATCGGGCAGATGACTTGGTAATCAATATACAGCCACTGCGTGACGAGTTTAATGTACTGGAGAAAAATCCGAATGTTTCAGTTTACTTTGAAGCATTAAATACGGGGGCAAATCTTTCCATTAACAAAGATGCAGAATTTTTTCCCGCCAGCTTGCTAAAAGTGCCACTGATTATGGCGGTGGTAAAAAAGATTGAACGGGGCGAATGGCGGTGGAACACTGAAATTAAGCTTACCCAAGCGGATAAAAACAAATCTTTCGGCGTGCTGTGGCAGGAGCCGGTGGGCACGCCTTTCACCATTGAAGAGCTTATTAAACAGACAATTATAAACTCTGACAATACTTCCTACCTTATGTTACTGAACAGTCTTGACCCGAGCGAGATTGTCAAAGTTCAAAATTATCTTGGATTATATGATTTTATTTCCGATGATTTAAGCATTAGCGCCAAAAAATATGCTCCGATTCTGCGCACGCTTTTTTCTGCTACTTACCTGACCGTTGAGAACTCTGAAAAAGTTTTGGCTTGGATGTCTGAATCGAAATTCAATGATTACCTGGCCGGAGGCATGCCGTCGAATACCAAATTCGCCCATAAAATAGGCGTGGAAGAAGCCAAGAAAGTATATCTTGATGCCGGTATTGTGTACCTGCCAAACAGGCCCTACATATTGATTGTTATGGTAAAAAATTATGACGCCAATCAGGCAGATGCCATCATGGGTGATGTTAGCCAAAGAGTATATAAGTATATGTTGAATTATCCAAAGAATATATGAACAGGCGTTTTTTACATAATACAAAATTCTCAAGTCTTTTTGTCGCAATGGTATGTCTTTTGGTTTTCACGTTTTTTATCGTATATCCCGCGTCGGCTGATGAATGGACGTTTGCCGATAATTTCAAGTTGCGTGAACCCGGTAGCCTTAATGGGCAAGGTGGTTGGAACGTAATAAATTATTATGGAAATTCTGACAACACGGTTGATGTTTCTTCAATCAATTCTGACGGCGGGTCAAAGTACGTAGAAATAAGCAATGATGATTCCTTGGTTGTAAGCCATAGCATTGCGCCGGTCAATGCCGGAGCTTTTCAATTCCGGATGAAGCATAATAAATCAGGATTATTTTATTTTTATGCCCTTACGTCAGATGAATTAGGGCAGTTGTTGTTTAGTATCCAGTTCACCGAATCAAATGGCATTCTTTTGGAAGAAGGGAAAAAGCAAATCACTCTCCTTAAAGAGTATAACGCTGGCCAGTGGTATCTTTTCACAATTGATTTTGATAGTAAGAGAGGAGAAAGGGGGACTTTCAAAGTTAAGATTGATAATAACGATTACGGCGAATACGAATATGTTAATTCAGAAAGCACCATATTTGATTTCGCTCAAATGGTATTTGGTTCAGATAGCAACGGAAAGGCAATTTCAGCGTTTGGCGACATTGCTCCAGCGTCTTTTGTTCCTGCTATCACCACTTCTATAGACGATACCGCTCCATCCAGTATTACTACGGCGTATATTGATGGCGTAGGGGTTGTTACCACAACGCCGGATGCGACACCGATGGCAGATGTTCCTTCGGATTCCGTTGATTTGGTTGGTACTCCTGCTATTGCGCCCCAGTTATCAGCCTTGCAGGAAGTTATAAATTCGATTTTAGCGCTAACTATAACACAGCAAGCGCCCGACCCATCGTCTCAAGAAAGCATAACGGCGCCTTCTCCTACTGAAAATTCGGAAGATAACCAAATTATTACCGCCCCATTTTAATGAACAGGCATGTTGTAAAGTATATTTTAGCAATTTTTTTATTAACGCCGGCCATTTCGCAAGCGGCGTTGCTTTCCTGTAATGTCAGTTCTAGCGCTTGCGCAGGCAGTCAAGTAACCGTTTTTAAAATGCAAGCCACCACCAACGCTCAATCAGAATTAAATAGCCAATCAAATTATACTCAACGCGTGTGTTGTGGTGGGGTAACCAATTTGGGCACCGCTTGTTCAGGATCTTTTGTAACAGTTTTGAAATTATCGGGCACCATTAATGCTCATGCTGAGCAAAACAGCCAGTCAAATTACGCCAACAGCGTTTGCCTTTCCGTGCCTTCCACCGAAACCATTTCTTTGGCGTATCAGGCCAATAATTGCACAGGCTACGATACTACCATTGCCTCTATCTCGGGTGTGACCAACGCCCACATGGGAGACAGTAGCGCCTACGCCACTAAAATTTGCGCCACCGTACCTGAATCTTTGACCTTTTCTATTTCTGACAACACCATTGGATTTGGCGGACTTTCTGCCTCCGGCGCAAGATACGCAACCGGCGATACCCTGGGCGCTACTTCAAATGTTGCCGATGCTCATACCATATCCGCTTCAACGAACGCTTCAAACGGATACACAATTACCGTAAATGGCACAACACTCACGAGCGGAGCTTTTACTGTAACAGCTATTGGCGGGACGGCCACCGCATCGGCGCCGGGGACAAAACAATTTGGCGAACGTCTTATCGTAAACTCTGGCACAGGTTCTGCGACTTCGCCGTACGCATCGGCAAATTGGGCGCTTAATACAGCTGCGTTTCCGAGCCAGGTGGCTTCGGGTAGTGGTGACGGGTCAACCACAGTGCTTGGAGTAAGATATATCGCAAATGTGTCTTCTGCAACAGAGAAGGGGAGCTATAGCGCTACATTAACCTATACCGTAACAGCAAATTTTTAACATTGACTTGACCTGTGGATTGCGCAGATTTTATAACATGATATAATTACCTAACCGTAACAGCAAATTTTTAACATTGACTTGACCTGTGGATTGCGCAGATTTTATAACATGATATAATTGCCTAACGCAGAATTTATTAAAGTATATTAATTTTTTAAAAGTCGCTTATAAAAAAGTAAATAGTAATAAAATATATGTTTATAAAAAAGTTTAGTAAAGTTGCAAGTTTGGGTTTAATCGTAGCGATGTTAACAATGTTTGCGGGGCCATTTACTCAAGTGGCGCAAGCTGCGGCCTTAAGTAATTTGACCGATACATTATCTTCCTCTAAGATAAGTACCGCTTCTAGCCATAAAATGAAATTTACCACACCAACAGGGACCAGCACCGCCGGTCAAACTATTATCATAACCTTCCCCTCCGATTTCAACTTTACTAGTAAAGCGATAACTTCTGTTACCTTTACCCACGGAGCCTCAACAGGCTTAGAAAGCGCGGAAACTCTTGCGGCCAGCGCATCGGCTACTGCTTGGGGAGCAGTTTTTTCTGGTACCCAAAATCGTATTTTCACACTAACCACTCCAACTGATGGAGTCGGAACCGCCGCTTTGGCAGCTAACGACAAAGTAATCATCACCTACGACAACACCAACTCTACTAATGCTACAAGTGCTACTTCTTACACCATACCGGTGTCGGGAACCTTTACTGACACAGGAAATATGTTTGTCACACTACTTACCGATGACCAGGTATCGGTAACTGCCACGGTGCCTGAATCTTTGACCTTCAGTATTAATGATAATAGCATTGGATTTGGAAGTCTTTCTGCATCAGCAGCAAGATTTGCCAGTGGAGATACAGCTGGTACTTCCTCGGAAGCTGAAGCTCATAACCTTATTGTTGGTACGAACGCATCAAATGGCTACACTATGACGGTTAACGGAACTACGCTTACAAAGGGAGCTTTCACGATTACTGCAATTGGATCCTCTAACACAGCTTCTGCCACAGCAACCAAACAGTTTGGTTTACGTATGACAGCCTCTGGCGGAACTGGAGCGGTAACTGCGCCTTATGCTGCATCTGGTTTTGCATTGGATACTGCAGCGTTCCCTAGCCAAGTTGCCTCCGCGAGCGGTGCTTCAGCAAACACAACCTATTCAGCCAGATACCTTGCTAACATTACTTCAAGCACCGAGGCGGGTGCGTACACCTCTACCCTTACCTACACCGCAACGGCTAATTTCTAAATAAAAGTTAAATGAAGCATTTTCTCGTTAGTGGAGTTTTGATGTCTTTTATAGGATTAAGCTTAGCTTCTTCGGCTTTTGCTTTGACTATATCTCCTGCAAAACTGGAGATATCGGGGGATCCAGGCACTACTATTAGCGATCAATTTGAACTTTTTAATGAGCAACAAGATGCAAAAACATTATATTCGTCATTCGCAAATTTTGAGTCAAGCGGCGAATCAGGCGCCCCCCATTTCATCAAATCCAATGATGGTCTTGCTACGTGGATAAAAACTGATAATAAGATTACATTAACTCCGGGAGAGCGTAAAAAAATATCTTTTTCAATAACTATTCCCAAAAATGCCGAACCAGGAGGACATTTTGCAGCTATCTTTTGGGGTAGCCAGCCGTCAGATTCCCAGTCCGGCGGAGAAGTTTCTATTGGCAGTAAATTGGGAATTTTGGTGCTTTTGCGTGTCACCGGAGATGTAAAAGAAGGCGGAGGACTTTTGGGATTTAATACCAAAAATAATCAACGGTTTTTTACAGCGACTCCTGTTTCTTTCGAATATAGGTTAAATAATACCGGAGGCGACCGCATGGTTCCTCGCGGTGATATAAAAATAAGGAATTTATTTGTATTTCCCCCTACGACATTTTTGGCAAATAAGAAAGAGGGAAGCGTCCTCCCTGGCAGTGTTAGGAAGTTTGAAGTTTTATGGGGTGAAGAACCGCCAGATGGCAATAAAGCAAAAGCACCCGGATTTTTTGGCATGGCTCTCAAAGAATTAAAAGATTTTCATTTTGGCTGGTACTCGGCTAACGTAAGCCTTACTTTTGGGGAAAATAATCAAACAGCAAGCGAATCATTCAGTTTCTTTGTTATTCCGTGGCAGTTGCTTACTATTATTCTCATTGTATTGGGGATAGTGTTCTTCCTGGCAACATTCGGACTTAAAAAATATAATAAGTGGATTATTTCAAAAGCGATCGGTAGGTAGAAAAATACATAAATGAATGAAAGCATTTCGCAATTCAAAGTCAAACCATCTATTACTTTTAATTGCTTTTTTGCTTCTTTTCATTTCTTTGCCCGCTAGCCTTCTGGCTATTACGGTTGAGATAACGGCGACAGTACCTGGATGCGGCGATGGCGATATAGGAATTGGCGAGCAGTGCGAAGGCTCTAACTTGGGAGGTTCTTCATGTTCGTCACTTGGCTTCACGGGCGGTTCGCTTTCTTGTACTTCCGCTTGCACTTTTAATACTTCGCTCTGTACCACAGGTTCTCCTGGTGGGAGTGGAGGGGGGGGTGGGGGAAGTGGTCCCTCAATACCTGCAACCAATATCGTATTTACCGGCAGGGCATATCCACTAAGTAGGGTTAGTATTCTAAAAGATGGGCAATTGGTAGTTACAACAATTGCGGGGCCAGATAGTAATTTTACGGCTACCATAAGCAGTCTTTCGGCTGGTAATTATAATTTTGCCGTCTACGGGGAAGATAAAAATAATATCCGTTCAAGTTTGTTTACATTTCCGATTTTCATTACATCGGATGTAACGACTAAAATAAGCGGTATTTTTATTGCTCCAACCATTGCAACCGATAAAAGTGAAGTGCGGCGCGGGGATAGTATTGTTATTTTCGGGCAGAGTGTTCCATTGGCGGAAATTACCGTAAGCGTTAATTCGGAAGAAGAAGTTTTTGTGAAAAAAATGAGCGATGCAAACGGAGCGTATCTTGTTAATTTTGATACCTCGTTTTTAGAGGTAGGCCAGCATCAGGCTAAATCAAAATCGACTTTCGGTGGAGAAATAACCCCCTTCGGAAAAGTTGTCGCCTTTCTTGTTGGCGCAAAAAATGTTAATGCTATTGCCGTGGCGTTAAAGGGGAAAGGGGATTTAAATTCAGATAATAGAATTAATCTGGTTGATTTTTCTATCGCCGCCTATTGGTATGGAAAACCCACTCCGCCAAAAAATGTGGATTTTAATGAAGATGGTAAAGTAAACTTGATTGATTTTTCAATCATGGCATTTTATTGGACAGGATAACTTCATAAAACATGAAGCATAAAACATGAAACATAAAAAAGTAACATTTTTCATTCTACTTTCTACTTTCTACTTTCTATTTTCTTGGCAAGTGGTTTTTGCCAGCGAAGTTTTTTTTGAACAGCGAGGGTCTGTGGTGGACGTTTTTTTGAATACTCAAGGACAATTTATTAACGCCTTTGAAGGAATAGTCACCTTTGACAAAGATGCAGCTTTGGTAAAAGAGATTATTGACGGCAATAGTATTGTGAATTTCTGGATTGAGAAACCGAAATCCGACGATGGCGTAATCATGTTTTCCGGCATTACGCCCGGCGGATTTTCAGGCAATCGCGGACTGTTATTTTCTGCAGTGTTTGAAACCAAAAAGAGCGGTGACACCATTATTGATTTACGCGATGGAGTATTTTTAAAAAATGACGACTCTGGCACGCAAGACTTACTAATGGTCGCGCCTTTTAATTTTTCAATCGCCCGCGCTCAATCAAGTTCTTCGGAAATAAAAGATACTATAATGCCGGAAGATTTTGCGCCCCAAATTGCAAAAGCTCCGAATATCTTTAGTAATAAATGGTTTTTAGCTTTTAGTACTCAAGATAAAAATTCGGGGGTGGATTATTATGAAGTAAAAGAATCTAGTTTAGACTTTTTGTACTTCCTGCATCCCTGGGTTGTTTCTGATAGTCCTTATGTATTTAAAGATCAAAAATTACAGGGTCATGTGTTGGTCAAAGCGGTTGACAAGGCTGGCAACGAAAGAGTTGTTTCGGTGAACTTGCCGTATCATCGTGGGTGGTATCAAAATGTTATAATTTGGATTATAATTATTGTAGCAGTAGCAGTTTTCACGCTACTGGCATGTTTAATCTTAAAATATCGCAAGACATGGTCAAAATCACACACATAAAAATAATCACATTAGCCGTATTCTTTTTTGCTATAAGTCCGGCTTTTGTCAGTGCCGCTAATTTATATTTTTCCCAACCTTCCGGTTACTACGAAGTTGGTAAGACTTTCTCAATAAGGGTAATTGTGGCAAGCGCCGATCAGCCAACAAATGCGGTTTCCGGCGTTGTCTCATTTCCCAAAGATAAGCTTGAAGTCGTATCTATTTCAAAAGTCGGGTCTATTATAAACCTTTGGGTTCAAGACCCTTCGTTTTCCAATACTGATGGCACCATTAATTTTGAGGGAATCGTTTTAAATCCCGGGTTTACGGGGGAGGCCGGTAGGATTATAACGGTGAATTTCAAAGCCAAAAAAGATGGGTTAGTTTTACTTAATTTTCAATCCGGGTCTGTGTTGGCTAATGATGGCAAGGGTACTAACATATTAAAAAATCTTGATAATGCCCAGTTTACGATAAACGCTTTAACGTCCGTTAAGATAAATTCTTTGCCTGCTACAACTCTTGCTACCGGAACGCCTTCTGCTCCCAAAGTAAGTTCTCCCACTCACCCTGATTCTCTAAAATGGTATGTAAACTCTGATGTTGCCTTTCAATGGGATTTGCCCAAAGACGTCACGGACGTAAGTTTTCTGTTAGATACTCATCCCACAAGCACCGTTGAAAAACTGCGTGGATTGATAAAAACCTATGCGTATAAAGACATTGAAGATGGTGTTTGGTATTTTCACATAAAGTTTAAAAACCAAAATGGATGGGGGCAGGTGGCTAATTTTGCCGTGCAAATAGACACTCAAAAACCAAAACCTATCGTATTAACCTTTCCGCACGGCGCCTCTTCTTTAGATAATCGTCCGGTGGCCCTCTTTAATACGACTGATAGTCTTTCGGGAATTGACCATTACCAGGTAAAAATAGGGGATAAGCACTCTTATCAGCTTTTGCCTGATGCCGTGGCGGAATCTAATCCCTATGTCATCCCCCCCCAAGAGCCGGGCGTTTATTCAATAAAAATTTTAGCCTATGATAAGGCGGGCAACTTTACTGAAGCCAGCGATAGTTTTGAAATTATCGGTTTAGATTTGCCCCAAATCATCAGTATGCCCGATAAAATTCATGAAGGAGATGCGTTTAGGATAACGGGTAGGTCATATCCTATCGCCACCGTGGTAGCTATATTAAAAAAGAACGGCCAAACTATTGAAGAACAGAACACATTTACCAATAACCTTGGCCAGTTTACATTAACTTGGCCCTCATATTTGCTAAATGGCAGTTATGCAGTCACCTTTTTTGTCGTAGATGGGAATGAGTCAAAAAGTCTTCAGACACCGGAAAGAATACTTGTAGTAGAAAAAAAATATTTGTTGAACCTTGGTGTTGTGCGCTTAACTTTGTCTATGGTGATTTGGTTGAACGTTATACTATTTTTGGTGATTAACAGCCTTATCGGATATTGGATATACCGCTTTTCACATACCAAAGACCGTTTTACTAAAAGATTCAGGCAAGTTGAAGGCGAGCTAAACGAATTGATTGTTTATTTGAGTACCAGGCTCCCCAAGGAAGACTTGGATAGTGTTAATGGTCGTATAAAAAAGAGCATCACGAAAATGAAGAAAATTATAAAAGATATTCATAAGCTTTAACCAAAAAGTTGATAAGGATAAACGAAATTTGAGCAACATTGCTCAAATTTCGTTTAGCGCCCAATTAAATTTTACATGGCTAAAAAAGTACTAACACTCTGTTTAGTTTTAAAAGATGACCCTCCTTCGCCGGAGGCTCCGGATGGACAAAGTAAAATTCTGCTTGGAATGAAAAAAAGTGGTTTTGGCATGGGTAAGTGGAATGGGTTTGGGGGCAAAGTTGGTGAAGGTGAAACCATTGAAGACGCCACCAAAAGGGAATTACTAGAAGAATCGGGATTGACTTGCACCCGTCTTGAAAAAGTGGGTGTTTTAAGTTTTAGTTGGTCCCGATCGCGAAGCGACCGAGGATCCTCGTATGCCGATGTATCGGCATCGGGACAGGGCAGCCAAGAAGATGTTTTGGAAGTACATAGTTTTAAGGCAGTTGATTTCTCGGGCGAGGCGATGGAGACCGAAGAGATGAGGCCACAGTGGTTTTTGATAAAAGATGTGCCGTTTGATACTATGTGGCCTGAGGTCAAACAATGGCTCCCTCTTTATTTAGAAAATAAGACATTTGAGGGCAGATTTGTCTATGATAATGACAATAATGTGGTAGAATATGATTTGAAAGAAACCGCATGAACCCCGTTAGAAGTCAGGCTTAATAAATAGGAATTCTAACAGGAAAATAGAGTATTAATAATAAAAGTAATCTGTGCAGGCAAAAAATATGCTTTGCATATTTTTTGCCCAGACTTCTAACGGGGTGAAAGTCATTGCAATTAAAACAAGGGTTTTTTTACCACCAAAAGATAATCTATTCTCTTTAATCCAAGAGAGTTTTAAGGGTCTAAGGTTAAAGGAAAAATCAATAATCGTTGTCACTTCAAAAATAGTGGCTATTTGGCAGGGCCGATGCATAAAAATTCAAAAAGGAGTTGTTAAAGACGATCTTATCAAGCAAGAGGCGGATTTTTACATTGATAGAGACAAAGTACCACAAGGATACGTAATTTTAACCCTTAAAAATAATATTTTGATTCCATCATCTGGTATTGATGAAAGTAATGCCAATGGCCATTATATTTTATGGCCCATTAATTCCAACTTAGCTGCTCAAAAAATTTATCATTTTATAAAAAAAAATTACAAATTAAAAAAATTTGGTGTAATTATCTCTGATAGCCATTGCACGCCATTAAAAAACGGAATTATGGGCATTGCCATCGGTTACTACGGTTTTTATCCATTGCGTGATTATCGTGGCAAAAAAGATATATTCGGGAGAGTCTTAAAAATGTCCCAGACAAATATTGCTGATTCTGTGGCCGCTGCCGCCGTTTTGGTTATGGGTGAAGGCAAAGAACAAACTCCCATAGCAATTGTGGAAGGTGTCAACTTGGCAAAATTTAGCCAATTTGATACATTAAATAATGACCCCTTAGTAATAGATAAAAATAACGATATCTATGCGCCACTAATTAACTCTTCAAAGTGGAAAAGGGGCGAGTAACATATGCTACAAGTAAAACCCGGTACTACCATAAAAGAATATCAGGAATTTGTGCAGGATGTGT
>CAYJSA010000018.1:8733-10623 GCA_964372785.1 uncultured Candidatus Saccharibacteria bacterium | reverse complement strand
TTTCTGAAAGAATTTTCCGCCAAAGAAAAACTTGAAATCGTCCTTTCCGCTCCGGCTCAAGGCGAGGCGGGCGGAAGGGGGGTGTGGGGGGGAATTCCGCCCGCCGAGCCCAGTCAGTTCCGTTCGGATATTTTCAAACAGACACCGCACAAAATTTAAAAGTCGACAGTAATTAACGTTTATTATTAAACAAATTACTCATTATGAAAAAGATACATCGATTGGCTTTGGAGGGGATATTTTTGTCGTTTGCACTAACTGCTTCTGTGGCGTTGGCAAGTGTTTCTCTTCCGCCAATCAATCCAACCGTAGAGCCACCTGGGCCATCTATATCATATGAACAGATTCGTCGAATGAAGATATGCGAGGAAACGTATCATAGAGCAAGAGAAAGATGCACGTATCTAATAGTTGGTGATCGGGCAGCAGTTACATTCACAGACACAGAGTGTATAAAAAGGGCCCAACGTGAATACCAGGGATGTATAGAGGGCATTCTAAACCCGCCACAGTTAATTCTCCCTAACGGCAACTCGCCGGGGCAAGGCAATTAACTTACTAACCTATGAAAAAATTATTTATTTTAACATTATTGGTGTTATTTTTACTCCCTAATATTACAGGAGCTATGCCATGGCCATGGGGACCACCTCCATTTCCTCCGCCTGGATTTACTGCGCAAGTCATAGTCCAAGGAGCTGCCATAAAAGCTGAAGCGAGCTGTAGATCTCGAACCCTGGCAGTAATTCACGAAGGTGATGTAGTTTCTTTAACTGGAGAATTTAAGAATGGCTATGTTAAGATTAGAATTATAGTCAGTGATGGCACTACTAGCACTTTGGTAGAAGGGTGGATTTTTATCATCGCGGTTTTCGACAGGGGCTTTGAACTTCCCAATGGAAAGGATGTAGGACCCGGTCAGGGAGACAGAACGGAAGGGTGCATCGGTGGCGCAAGGGGGTAATTTAGAGTACTGGCGGCTCAACGGCTTGCGCCGTTGAGCCGTTGAAAAAATATTTATTTTTTGTCTCAGCTTATCCCTCTCTTGCGATTACAATACCCCAGACTTGTTTTGCGCCGGCTTCTTTTAGTGTTTTGGCGCATTCTTCCATCGTTGAGCCGGTTGTGTAAACATCATCCGCTAAAAATATTTTTTTTCCTGCCAGATTGTCAGGATTTTTTACTATAAAAGCGCCCATTAGGTTTTCCTGACGGTCTTTGGCGGAAAGTTCCATTTGTGGCAATGTCTTTTTAATCTTCACTAAATTATCTAAAACCAATAGGACATTGAGTATATGTCCTAACTCCCTTGCCAGCTCTTCGCTTTGATTATAACCCCTATCTTTCCATTTGCTTTTTTGCAGTGGCACTGGAATGATTATGCTGTTTTCCCAAATGTGTGTCTCTAGGTTTTTTGCTAAAAATAGATGTTCAAGGATGATGTCCGCAAGAGGTTTGGCTAGAGTCTTTATCCATGGTTTGTATTTAAAATTATGGATTAATTTTTTGGTCAAAAACTTTTCTTTGTAAGGCAGGGCGGAATACAGGCCGGAAAGTTTTTTAGCTTGGCAGCGATTGCACTTTCCATTTTCGCCTTGGTTCGGCAATACTCTATTTTGAACGGTCGTTAAATTTAGAGTATCTTCGGTTTTTGGCAGACGTAGAGGGTCTTTATTGCATAAACAGTAATTATATTCCGAAATTTCCAGCGTTGATTTGCAGTCGTAGCACAGAAAAGTCCTCTCTTTTTTGCATCCCAGGCAAAAGGAGGGAAAGAATAATTCTAAAATAAATTCTTTGAAATTTTTCATTAATTTATCCACAGTGTAATTGCCTTTTGTTTATTATATAATACATTAAAGCAAAACGAAAAAAGTTCGGCATTTTTTT
>CAYJSA010000018.1:0-8633 GCA_964372785.1 uncultured Candidatus Saccharibacteria bacterium | reverse complement strand
GGAATATTTTTAAAAACCCTTTCAGAATTTTCTTTCCCAAAAAAATGCTGGGGATAGATATCGGAACCGCCTCAATTAAAGTGGTGGAAATTTCCCGCTGGGGCAGTGGTTATACGTTAGAGAATTATGGAGAAATAAAATCCTCGCTTATTTTTAAAGAGGCTCCAACAAGTTCTGAAAAATCCAGTAGCTTGCTTTCAACAGAATTTGTTGCCAAAGGGGTAAAAGGAATTTTGGAAGAGGCTAAAATTAAAACCAAAGAAGTGGTGTTTTCCATCCCAGATTTTTCCACATTTTGCACTTCGTTTGAAATTCCTCCCATGCCAGAAAACGAAATTGCCGGAGCCATCCAATACAATGCCTCCCAGTACGTAACCCTTCCCATTTCAGAAGTGACGCTTGATTGGAAAATCATACCAAACCCAATGGCCGATAAAAACACTCCGTTGAAAGTATTTTTAATTGCCGTCCCAAACCAGGTTATTAAAGAGTATCAGCAACTGGCATCAATGGCAGGTTTGGAGTTATACGCCTTGGAAGCCGAGGCGCTTGGCATTACCCGAGCCCTAGTAAAAAGCAATAAGAAAACAGTTTGCTTGATGGATATTGGGGTGCAAAGTTCAACGGTAAATATTGTTGATAATGGTTATTTGAGAAAAAGTTATAGTTTTAATTTTTACAGCAACAAACTGTTACAAGCCATTTCTTCTGCCCTAGGAATTGAATCTGTAAAAGCGGAAGAAATACTAAGGAAAGAGGGTGTTACCTCTTCACGTCCAGGCGTTGCCCAGACATTATACTTGCTCATTAATCCCCTCATAGTTGAGATAAAAAACATTTCTGCCGAATTTTTGCAATCAGAGCAGAAACAAGTCGAAGAAATTTATTTGACCGGTGGTACGGCCAATATGCCTGGTTTAAAAGAATACTTTACGGAAAGTCTCAAGAAAAGTGTATATGTTTCCAATTGTTTTTCAGATTTTTTGTATCCCCCCATTCTTGAAGAAACGCTTAGGGAAATGGCGCCAAGATTTTCCGTTGCCATAGGGGTTGCCTTAGGGGGATTGGATGTCTAATAGTTATTAGTTATGTCAGGTTAGGTGTTGTATAATAAAGCAAAAGCATGGACCTAAGTTTATTCCAAAGATTAAAGAGCAGGTTTGTATGGACGGATGTGATTTTCTACTGCTTTTTCGCTGTGTTGATAACCATTATTGCCTCGTATTTGATGTTTGAGTATAAGGGGTATCTTTTGCGGGCCAAAATAAAAGAAGTTGACGCAAAAATAGCTTTATATGGCACCGAAGGACAAAAAGACCAAGAAAAAGAAGTATTTGATTATAAAAAACGAATAGATAACTTTGCCGAGCTTATGAGCAATCATAAAATTGCTTCCAATGTGTTTACTTTTATAGAACAAAATACCCTGCCAAACGTGTGGTTTTCAGTCTTTAATATGTCTCAAACTACCAGTGAAATAAGATTGTCTGGGGAGGCGGAAAATATGGAAACGTTAAGCAGGCAGGGAGAGGTCTTCGAAAAAAATAAAGACTATGTTAAGAGCATAACAGTTTTAAGCTCGCAGACTCAGGCATCGGGCAAGGTAAAGTTTATTTTAACTGCTTCCCTCAACCCTAATATTTTCTTATGGAAATAAACAAGCCAGTTTCTACTATTATTGTCATCATCATTTCCCTCTTGTTGGTTTTGCTTTTTGTTTTTCCTAAATACCAGGAGGTCAGGAATTTGCAGGTTTCCATTTCACAAAAACAGGCAGAATATAACGGCAAATCTGTGTACTACGCAAAAATATCCGAACTCCTTACTCAAATACAAAGCAGAAAAGATGTGTTAGAAAAGGTGAGCAGTTCTTTGCCGGCAGATTTTTCCCTGGCTGACATAACGTACTTTTTCCAAGAAAACGCGGCAAACAATGGCCTGATAGTGAAATCATTAGAGTTTTCCCAAGCTTCACCCGTGGCCTATAGAAAAACTTCCGTGAACGGGATTACAAAAGAATTGAAAAACATATTATTTACCATTAACTTTTTAGGAAGTTACCAGGGCTTTAAACAGTTTCTAGCCGTTCTTGACACTTCTTCGCGCCTGTTCGAGGCCAATACCATTTCTTTTGCTCCAGTCCAAACGCCAGAGGTCAGGGGGCGGCCCAATTCTTTGGCGCCAGTGTATGATTTCAAACTGGAAGTTGTTACTCACGCATATTAAATATACTTATGGCAATCGTTTTCCAATCACCTAAAAAAAAGCAACGGATATTCTTTCTCCTGGTCATGGGATTGTTAGTAATCCTTTTGGTTGTATTGGCGCTGGTTACATTTTTGCCAGAGCTGAACAATAGGTTTAAAGACTTTCCCCTGGAAGATACCATGAGCATACCGGAAATTAAAATAAATTTCGCCGTTATGGATTCACAGCAAACTCAAACTTTGCAGTTGTTTGGAACCATGCGGCCGCAAGAAGCGGGCGGGGGGCGTCCCAATCCATTTGCTCCCAATTAAACTTAAAAATATACATTAAATCATATGAATCTAATCCAAGAACTACGCGCCAGCGGTAAATTGAGCGAAGAGCGCGCCAATGAGCTGCAGCTTGAAGTGGAAAAAACAGAAACAACCGAAGAAGAAGTTATCTTGAAAAATAAAGTGGTTGATGAAGAATCCTTATTTGAGTTGAAAAGCAAGATATCCCAGGTTCCACTGATAAAACCCAAGGCCCAAGAAGTTCCGTTGGAAGTTTTGGAATTGATATCCGAAGAGGCTGCGATTAATTACAAAATGATACCGTTGTTTAAAGAAGATAATTCCGTTGGGATAGGTATGGTGTATCCGGAAAATATATTAGCTCAAAACGCCCTGCGGTTTTTGAGCCGTAAAGAAAACTTCACATATAAAATTTACCTGATCACTTTTTCCGACTTGAACAATATTTTAAAACAACACCGAACCCTTAAAAAAGAAACCAAAAAAGCCCTGACAGAATTCAGTAAGGAAAAAAGCGAAATTTTAAACGCTTTTACCACGCCCTCTTCTTCATTGAATATGACCGAAGATGCTCCCATTATAAAAATGGTGCTGGTAATTTTACGGCACGCCATTGAAGGAGATGCTTCCGATATCCACATCGAGCCCAATAAGGAAAAGCTAAACATTCGGTTTAGGCAAGACGGCGTATTGCATTTGAGCCTATTTTTACCGTTAAGCGTGCACCCCTCAATAGTATCGCGTATAAAAATTCTTGCTAACTTAAAAATTGATGAAAACCGGCTTCCCCAAGATGGCAGATTCTCCGCCAAAATTAACAATAAAGATATTGATTTTAGGGTGGCTACGTTTCCTACGCTGTATGGAGAAAAAGTTGAAATAAGGGTGTTGGATCCGAGTGAAGGTTCAAAATCGTTTGACGCACTGGGGCTTTCGGGAAGGAATTTAGAACTTATCCAAGCCGCCATAAAAAATCCGTACGGATTAATTTTGTCTTCCGGACCGACCGGGTCGGGAAAAACAACAACCTTATATTCATTTTTACGCGAGCTGAATAAAGAAACGGTAAATATTGTTACTATCGAAGATCCGATTGAATATTCCATTGACGGCATCAATCAGTCTCAGGTAAAACCGGAAATCGGCTATACCTTTTCCGAAGCGTTACGGCAAGTGTTGCGCCAAGACCCTAACGTTATTATGGTGGGGGAAATACGAGATGAAGAAACGGCCAGCTTGGTGATACAGTCCGCTCTGACCGGACATATTGTGCTGTCCACCCTGCACACTAATTCAGCCGTGGGAGTGATACCAAGATTGATTGACATGGGGGTACGTCCCTTTTTAATCCCCTCCACATTGAAAATTGCCATATCCCAGCGCTTAATAAGAACACTCTGCGACCGATGTAAAAAGAAAGCGAAATTAAGCGAAAAAGCCCAGAGTTTTATATCGGAAAGTATAAAAGACTTGCCCCTAGCCCGAAAAAAGGAAATTGAGGGCATGGGTTTGTTGCATGTATATGAAGCGAATGGTTGTGAAGAATGTAACTTTAAGGGTTATAAGGGCAGGATAGGGCTTTATGAAGTGCTGGCGATGACCGAGGAGTTGGCCAGCATTATTTTAAAAAATCCTGTGGAGAGCTTAATCTTAAAGACTGCTCAAAAGCAGGGGATGCTTACCATGGCCCAAGGGGGTATTTTAAAGGTTCTTGCAGGGCAAACAACTATTGATGAAATAACCCAGGTAACCCAGGAAAAAGATTATTAATATTTTTTTACCATGAAAAGAGTTCTGTTAGCCGAAGATGACCCATTCATTATAGATATTTATGCCAGTCAGCTCAAAAGCGATGGGTATACCATTGATGTCGCCAAAGATGGCCAAATGGCCTTTGAAAAAATAAAAAATACCCACCCTGACATTTTGCTTTTAGATATTACCATGCCCAAAATGACCGGATGGGAACTTTTAAAAATGGTACGCAGTGACCCAAGTATTAAAGACCTTAAAGTAGTTGTTATATCCAACCTTGATCATGATGAGTGTGTCTCCATCGGTTCAAAATTCGGAGTGTTAAAGTGTTTTTTGAAAGTACAAACGACGCCCGAAGAAATATCAAAAGCCGTAAAAGAAATATTAACCTAATATTTATCAATTCATGGATCACCTACAAAGTATTAAAAGAATATTAGATATCGCCATAAAAGAAGGTTCTTCTGATTTGATTATTTCGGTTAATCACCCGCCGGTTATAAGAATTACTGGGCAACTGGTACCCTTGGCCAACGAAAAGAAACTTACCGCCTCGGACACTCAGAATTTTGCTTTTGGCCTGATGGATGAAGTGAAAAAAGAAAGATTCTTGAAGGAAAAAGAAATAGATTTTTCATATGATTTTGACGGCAAGGGCAGGTTTCGTGTAAACATTTTTTATCAGCGGGACTGTATCAGTCTTGCCCTGCGCCTTATTCCTTCAAAAATAAAAACCATTGAAGATTTAGCTCTTCCGGCGGTGTTGCACGAATTTACTAATAAATCTCACGGACTCATACTGGTTACCGGCGCCTCGGGCCAGGGGAAATCAACTACCCTGGCGGCTATGGTAGATGAAATAAACCATACAAAAGCCGTCCACATTATTACTATTGAAGACCCGATTGAATATATGTACGAATCAGATAAGGCCGTGGTCCAGCAGCGAGAAGTTTCAACCGATACCCATAGTTTCGCCAGCGCCCTAAGGGCAGTTTTCAGGCAAAATCCGGACGTGATTATGGTGGGGGAAATGAGGGACCTAGAAACCATCTCAACAGCCATTACAGCAGCCGAAACCGGGCATTTGGTGTTTGCAACGCTGCACACTAACTCAGCCGCCCAATCTGTTCATAGGATTATTGATGTATTCCCTTCTGAACAGCAAAACCAGATCAGGTTCCAATTGGCATCTTCGCTTCTGGGGGTGGTGTCGCAAAGATTAGTTCCCAGAATCAGCGGAGGGTTTGTTCCTGCATGCGAAGTGATGATAGCTAATACGGCGGTTTCTAATTTAATCAGGGAAAATAAAACCCACGAAATCCCGGCAGTCATTGAAACTTCTTTGCGAGAGGGGATGGTTTCTTTAAACAGGTCTTTGTCCGATTTAGTAAGGAAAAAAGAAATCTCCTTGAAAGATTCGGTTGATTACTCTCTAAACCCCGCGGAGTTGAAAAATTTATTGAGGTGATAGCCCTTACGAATTACGAATTTTATCGAATTACGAATGTGAACGCACGAAAAGCCGTTATTCGTAATTCGGCTTGATTCGTAATTCGTAGGGTATTTTTTCGCAAAAAATTATGAAGTATATATACAAAGCCAGAACCAAGGCAGGCAAGATGGAAACAGGGACAATCGAGGCTTATTCTCGGGAAGCGGCGACTCTTTTATTGCAAAAGTACAATATTTTTGTAACCTATTTGGAAGAAAAAGATGCCGAAAGTTCGTTTTTACATTTTCTTAAATTCGAAGGCCGCATTTCCAAGAAAGAGTTGGCAGTATTTTTTAGGCAGTTATCCCTTATGCTCCAATCCAGGGTTCCGGTAGTGGCCAGTCTTTCCAGCTTATCTAATCAAACCAATAAAGCCGGTTTCAAAAAAATACTGCAAGAAATTTCAAATTTGGTGCAGGAGGGAGTGCCGCTTTCAGAGGCGCTTTCGGCCTACCCTAACATTTTTAACAATTTTTGCGTAAGTTTGGTTAAATCCGGCGAATCAACAGGTAATATTTCCGGTTCGCTGGGTTATATTTCGCAACATTTGGAACTAGAAAATGATGTTTCGGCGAAAATAAAACAGGCGTTGGTTTACCCGGTGTTTGTCACGTGCGTTCTTTTCGTAGTGTTGGGCATTATTGTGATAGAGGTGATACCCAGGGTGGTTGACCTCATCAAGGAAACGAATAGTAAGCCGGAATTTTTTACATCCTTAATGTTACAAGGATATGTGTTTTTAGGAAGTTATTGGTTGCATATGGTCTTGGGGCTGTTTTTTATTGTGATAGTTTTACTCTACTACTTTAGCACTAAGGAGGGTAAAAAAAATTATGATGCGTTGTCTCTGGAAGCCCCCTTTTTGGGAGGGTTGCTAAAGAAGGTATATCTGGCCAGGTTTTGCAGTAACGTTTCTACTCTAATTTCGGCCGGGATTTCAATCAACAAGGCGCTGAAGATTACCGAAGATACCATCAGTAATGTGGTGTACAAGGGCATTATTTCCGAAATAGAACGAGGCGTTTCGGGAGGAGAAAAAATGAGTTTGGTTATGGTAAAGTACCAAAGCTATTTCCCTAATTTCATTGTTCAGATGATTAGGGTTGGTGAAGAAACGGGGAAACTGGACACGACGCTAATGGAAGTAGTCAACTTTTATCAAAAAGACATTAAAAGGTCTGTGGACCTGTTTTCCAGCCTTTTAGAGCCCATGATGATTATATTTTTGGGGGTTATTGTAGCCATTTTGGCAATTTCTGTCCTATCGCCATTGTATGGGGTTTTGGGCAATATATAATTATCCACAGCCCCCTCATTGCTTACCGGTTTTGCAAATATTATAATTGATAAAGAATTTAATATTCGAAAGGTCGAGTTTTTAGTTTTACTTTAACATGTTACAAAATGAAAAATAAAAAATCAAAAGGATTTACGATCATCGAATTACTAGTAGTTATTGCTATTATCGCCGTATTGGCCGCTATTGTGTTAGTTAATGTAACGGGATATATAAACCAAGGTAAAAATTCTGCCATCAAGGCAAACTTAGCAACCGTCACAACAAATGGCGCTGTCTTTTATGACCAATTCAGCAGCTACAATGGCTACTGTGCGTCTACTAACTTTACTGCCCCTTCATCTGCAATCACTGCCGCCGGAGGAGTAGCCGTTTGCGATGCCAATGCGGGAAATACCGCTTGGTGCTCTTGTTCTACCTTAAAGACCACCAGCGCTGATATTGTTGGCAGTACATTCTGTGTAGACTCAACTGGATACAAGAAAGTCACTCAAAACACCGGAGCTTGCGCCGCAAGGTGTGTTACACCTGACAACGGTGTATGCATTGACTAGTTTTAGCTAAGTATAAAAATATACTTAAAACACCGCCCGTGGGCGGTGTTTTTTGTATTTAAACTTGCGATTAAAAATGATAAAATAGTAAAATCTACTATGTATATATATTTTAATATATTAGTCTTTTTATTCGGCTTGATCATCGGCAGTTTTTTGAATGTGGTTATTTTGCGGCTGGCCACCGCAGAGCGGGGTCCCGTTCGCGGGAAAAAATCTGAAAAGTTAGGAGGAAGGTCGTACTGTCCCAAATGCAAGCACGGTTTGATTTGGCTGGATTTAATCCCGATTTTCAGTTTTTTGTTTTTACGTGGGAAATGTAGGTATTGCGGTAAAAAAATTTCATGGCAGTACCCTGTTGTCGAAATATCAACTGGGTTGATATTTCTCCTAATTTTAAATTTTAAATTTTTAATTTTTAATCAATTTGAAATTTTAAATATTATAAATTTATTGTTTTTATTCTATATCGCAAGTTCTTTGATAGTGATTTTTGTATATGATTTAAAGCACTATCTTATCCCGGACGTGGTACTCTTTCCGGCGGTAGCAGTCACTTTTTTGTATCGTCTTTTGGATTTTGGAAATTGGAGTTTATTTGGGATTTGGGATTTAGAATTTTGGATTTCCGCCCCACTCATATATTATCTTTTTGCCTCGTTTTTGGCGGCGGGCTTTTTTTTAATAATTTTCATGGTCTCAAGAGGGCGGTGGATGGGGTTTGGTGATGTTAAATTGGCCATCTTGCTTGGTCTTATTCTGGGATTCCCTAATATTATAGTGGGATTATTTTTAGCCTTCTTTTTTGGCGCCATTATAGGCGTAACTTTAATGCTTTTAGATAAAAAGGGGCTGAAAAGCGAGTTGCCATTTGCTCCCTTTTTAATTCTAGGGACTTTTTTAGCCATGTTTTGGGGCCAAGAGATTATCGTCTGGTATAGAGGTTTTTTCGTGTTTTAGCAGACAAACACGCAACCGCGGTTGCGTGTTTGGGCATGGCCGTGTGAGTGTTTATGTGAACACGCCACGAG
>CAYJSA010000017.1:0-11695 GCA_964372785.1 uncultured Candidatus Saccharibacteria bacterium | reverse complement strand
AACCAAATGCCAAAGAAAGTAAAAAGTAAAAAAGTATTCAAGAAAAAGAAGGTGAAAAGAACTGCCAAGCCAAAGAAGGTTTTTAAGAAAAAGAAACCTTTGAAGAAGAAGTTTTCAAGCAAAAAAAAATCTTCTAGTAAAAAACATCGCAAAAAAGGTAAGAAAACTAGGCCAAGGCAGAAAAAGACCAAGGTAACCCAAGAACAAATAGACACTCTTTTGAAAAAAGGGGGAGAAAGAGGGTTTTTAACTACGTCTGAAATACTCTACACGATTCCCGATATAGAAAACAATATTGAGGAGTTGGAAAAGATTTACGATGTGTTAAAAGAAGATGGCATTGAAGTAAAAGAAGTCAGGGAGTTTTTGGAGATAAAATCTAAAAAAGAGAAAAAGGCCAAAAAAGTCCCTTTGGATAAAATTGACCCTATCCAAATTTATTTAAAAGAAATCGGGCGGGCTTCTTTCTTGTCCGCTAAAGAGGAGAAAGAACTGGCAAAAAGAATTGAGCACGGCGAAGAAGACGCGAAAAATAAATTAGCGCTGGCTAATTTAAGGCTGGTGGTTTCTATTGCTAAAAAATATATCGGCAGGTCACCAAATTTAACCCTGCTCGATTTAATTCAAGAGGGGAACTTGGGGCTTTTTAAAGCGGTGAAAAAATTTGATTGGCGCAAAGGATATAAGTTCTCCACCTACGCAACCTGGTGGATCCGCCAGTCTATAACCCGGGCTTTGGCTGACCAGGCCAGGACCATCAGGATTCCGGTTCACATGATTGAAACTATTTCAAAGTACACCAAGTTAAGGAGAAATCTTTTGCAGGAACTTGGCAGAGAACCTTTGGCCGAAGAAATTGCCGCGGAAATGGGGCTTGAAGTTGATAAAGTTCATCATATACGAAAGATTGCCCAAAAGGCCGTTTCGTTGGAAACTCCGATCGGAGAAGATAAAGATAAGCAAGACAGCGTATTGGCTGAATTTATCAAAGATGATAAAAGTATTGCTCCTAATACCGAAGCTTCCAGGAATCTTTTGAAAGAACGTTTGCACCAAATTTCAAGCGAACTCACCCAAAGGGAATTGAAAATTCTTGGGATGAGATTCGGTTTGGAAGACGGAGTTATGCACACCCTTGAAGAAACCGGAGAAGAGTTTGGTGTAACCCGAGAAAGAATCAGGCAAATTCAAGCCAAGGCGCTTGAAAAGTTACGAAGACACGCGGATTTAAAGAAAGTAAAAGACTACTACTAAAATGAATTTGGAAATAGGAAATAAGGTACCGGATTTTACTCTTTTAGACCAGGATAAAAAAGTATATGAAAAGGTAGTGCTCGCAGAACATAGTAGGGAAGTACTAGAAGATTTAAAGAGTATTCTTAAATAAAAAAAGCCCCCCAATAGGGGTTTTTATTTATATAGTAATGTGGGCTCCATAGGTAGGAAGTTTAAGTGTTTTTCAAAACTAGTATTTCCTGTCTTGAAAAGTATTTTAAATTTAGTATGATAAGCACACATGATATTGGGCTCCGCAGTAGCTCAGCGGTAGAGTGGCTCGCTGTGGAATAAAATTTTCTCAAAAATTTAACATAAGTATTTTGCTCCGGTGTAGCTCAGCGGTAGAGCGATTCCCTGTTAAGGAATGGGTCGTAGGTTCGAATCCTACCACCGGAGCAAAGTGCTTATTAGGTATGTTTTATCTTTATTGCCTCCTTTTAAAAAACAATGATATTTATAAAGGCATAACTGAAGATTTGAAAAGGAGGGTTAATGAACATAGATTAGGGAAAGTTGTATCAACAAAATACAAAAAACCATTGAAATTAATTCATTATGAGGCATATCTACTAAAATCTGATGCAGAAAGAAGGGAAAAGTATTTAAAAACAACCGAGGGAAGAAGATTTTTAAAACAACAATTAAAAGATTTATTTTTTCTAATCAACAAAAAAGAGGGTTCGCCCGATCATCCGATTGGGCGCCCGATCGAATGATCGGGCGAATCCTACCTGCGGAGCTCAGTATCAAGTGATAAAAAATCCCTAATTGGGATTTTTTATTGTAATTTTCATGGTAAGTTTCTTTGATTTTTACCTCAAATTGCAATATACTTTATCAATATGATAGCTTCTGTCGTTGGGTTAGTTTTATTTGCGATTCCACTCTCACTAGTCACCCTCTTTAAAGATAAAAAAAGAGGTTTTATTTATGTAATATTTTCTCTCTTTTTGTTTCACGCCGCTCTGGGTTTCTTCACGCAACTGCTTGGCATATTTTACTACCAGGTTGTACTAACGATAACCGTATTGGCAGATTTGGTAGTTGTTTATTGGTTCTTTTATGTAAAAAAACCTTGGCAATACGATGTTAAAAGTACATCTACTGCCAATGTGTTGCAAAAGCTGTTGTCGGCAGATTGGATGTTGCTGGCCGTGATTATCATTTCAGTTTTAAGTTTATACCAAGTTCACTATAACTATACGGGTAAAATGAGTTTAGTTAATGATTTACCCAATGAGTATCATGATGTAAAAAACATGAAGTATGCGTACCCATATTTTTCAGACGAGTGGTATGCAGTTTCTCTTATCAATAGTTCTATTGATTCACACCGTCTGCCATTTAACAGCGCATTTAATAACGATTTATTTATTAATCTGGAAATATTCAGCCATTCTTTCCTGGCCCAGATAATGGTTCTTTTTGGGCTCAATCCCTTGTTGCACTACGCAGTTCTTTCAATAGTTATAAATACATTAGTAATAATCCTGACATATACGCTTTTAAGGATACATGCCATTTCCAGAGTATCATCGGCAGTTGCTTCGTTATCAATTTTATATATTACTTCGAGTGTAAATTTACCGGGCATATGGAATTTATTACCTGTCACATTCGGAGTACTATTTTGTTTACTGATATTTTGTTTTATTTCTCTTAACGATACAAAAATGGTATTTTTATCTTTTGTAATGGCTTCTTTGTTTTACGGATTACTCATTCCTTTCTATGGCCTGGCGATACTAGTATTTTTACTACCTAAATTATCCAAAAATAAAGAGGCTGTCGCTAAGATAATAGGATATGCCGCCGTTTTTTTGTTTTTGATAGCTCCTTTGGCGTTAATTTTATTGGTAATTTCTCCATTAAGCGGGTTTGTGTGGTATTTGACAGGGAAATTATTTTATGTCCCACTTTTGGGAAATTTTACTCCCCAGTTTAATATCTTTTATATTATTCCCATCCCGGTTATTCTATTGGCCATTATCGCCCTGCCCTTTATTTTTAGAAATAAAAAATGGTTGTTGACCGTACTTGTGATAGGATGCTTTTACTGGGTAACATATTTTTTCATTTCCTACAGAATTATTATAGAGTTTGAAAGAGTGGTATTTTTTACTTCTATTACTATCACACTTGTCGCGGGTTTTGGTTTAGATGTGGTTTTCAACTATATCGGTTCAAAGTTCAAAAATGCGCGCGTAGTGGTATTTAATTATGGCGGATTTTTTGTTGTATTATTATTTTTATTATTGATGCCTTTTTATACAAACCATAGTAATTGGGCAAAACTTATATCAATTAACTCTGTAAGTGGAGTAACGGGGGTTCCGCGGGCTCCCGCAAATAATTATTTAACAGAAGATGACATAAGGATATTTAAGAATATTAAGAATAAAAGGTTTTTGAGTATTCCTTGGAAGGGGACTGTGATAGGGGTTGCCACTGATAACTATCCACTGGTAGTAAAGGCGGGAACGATTCATTTTGGCTTGGATGGTGATGTGGATATTTTTTTGCAGTCAGATTGTAGGGGTAAAAACCAGATGGCACAAGACAAAAATTTGGATTATATATATTTATACGACTTTGATTGTCCGGGTTTTGAAGAAATAGATGAGAGTCAGGAGGGGTTTGTTTTGTATCGGTTTATTAAATAGTTACCATGGATTTTAGCAGTCGTTTTTATAAGTTAAAAAATATTTTAGAATTAAGCCTGGCACTGGCAAGGGCAGAGTTTAAGTTGCGTAACGAGGGAAGTTATCTTGGAGTTTTGTGGTATCTTTTGTACCCGCTCGCTTTATTTGGAGTAATATTATTTGTTGGTCCGCTTGCGTTTGTTCAAATCAAGATTGCCTACTACCCGCTATATCTTATTTTAGGTATCGTGATGGCTAATTTTTTTATTCAGACATTATATGGCTCAATACACGTGGTGCAAAATAATTCGGGACTTATCAAGTCAGTGAAAATTAACTATGAATCTTTAGTGATATCAAAAGTAATCCAGTCGATTTTCTCCCACGCATTTGAGGTTGTAATTATAATCGTTTTGATGGTCTATTATGGGATACCGTTGATGGGGATAGTATGGTACGCGCTGATTTTCTGTTTTTTTGCTACATTCATCCTTGGAGTTTCATTTGTTTTTGCCTCATTAGGGGCGTATATAAATGACTTGGGCAATGTTTGGATGGTGGCGGGCCAACTGCTTTTTTTTATTACCCCCACTTTTTATGTTGTGGAAAAATCGCAAATCCATTACTCAGTAAATATGTTTAATCCGCTCTTTTACTTTTTAACCATAACTAGAGAAGTGGTGATTTACCAAAGAGTTCCCGAGGTATGGTTGACAGCAGTTGCCCTTATTTTAAGTATGATATCTTTGATAGTGGGAGTGTTAATATTTGAGAAATACAAAAATAAGTTTGCAGAGCTAGTATGAAAAGAATACATATTGAAGGCCTTTGGAAAATGTTTGACATGGGATTTAAAAAAAGAGAAGGCGTTTTGTCCAGAATTTTTTCGTTAGTTTCCGGTAGGGAGAATAAGAAAGAAGTCCGGGTTTTAGACAATATTTCATTTCAGGCGCAGGCCGGAGAGAATATAGGAGTAATAGGGAAGAATGGTTCCGGGAAGTCTACTCTATTGAGGATAATTGCGGGAATATACGTTCCTAATGGGGGCATGGTTACTACTCATGGAAAGGTGATATACGTCAACGGATTTGGCTATAGCTTGAAGCCGAAATTAACCATGGGGGAAAATATACTTTTAATGGGGTTGGTGATGGGTCTTAGTCAAAAAGATATCGAAAAAAAGTTTAAAGAAATAGTATCGTTTTCGGGATTGGAAGATTTTGTAAATACTAAAGTTTACCAATTTTCTTCAGGAATGTTGATTAGGCTAAATTTTTCGGTGGGGATTCATTGTGTGGCGCACCAAAATCCGGATATTTTGTTACTTGATGAAATTATTGAGACGGGTGGCGACATCGATTTTAACAAAAAAGCTTTGCAAAAAATGGAGCAATTGATTAATGGAGGAGCGACGGTGGTTATGGCAAGCCACAATCTTGATGTTATAAAAAAATATTGCGAATGGGTATTACTTTTTCACAGGGGTTGTGTGATAAAGTCCGGCAAGCCCGAAGAAGTAATACGTTACTATAAAGAAAATTACCAATCGTTAGTCTAACGTAATGAGTTTTGACCCTTCCGGTAATTCATCTTTTAGCGATTCAAACACCGTTGCAGTCCCCAGATTTTCCGGCAAGGAAATCCCTATGGTTTTTACGCCGGAAGATATTCCATGGACGCAGTTATGTTTTCTTCTGGACAAGAGTGTTTCGCAACTGCTTATGAGCCCTTTGAGTCTTTGGGGATTCATATTTTCATGCCACCATTCTTTATGTAAAGTCTCCGGTAAGAGAATTTCAAAATCTTTTAAAAACATTTCGTAGAATTTTTTGAATGCTTCAATATCGTTTTCTGTTTCTGAAAATAGGTGGACTACGCTGATAATGGGGAGTACTTTATATCCTCGGTATTGGTTGACAAATTCTTTTACGAAGTCATTATTTTTTATCAGGGCATTCCAAAGAATTTCTTCATTAGTGATTGAAATTCCAAGAATACTGACCTTAGGCAACAGGGTGGCCAAAGACATGTCTTTTTGAGTGTTTTTTTCAGGAAATTTTACCAAGGATATTTCTTTTTTTATCCCGCAATTTTTTAACCGGCCAATTGAGTATTCGTCTCTTGCTGAAAATCCATCAAGTTTTTCAAAGGCCTCTTTTATTTCATCGGTTACCCAGCTAAAGTCATCCAGATTTTCTGATGCGCCTACATTATGGATATATGTTTTTGCCCCGCTCTTTTGAGCGGCTATGATCCAATGCATATAGTCTACGCCCGACGCACAATTTAAAAGACCACCCCCGCCCAATACCACTCTTTCAAAGGGTACCTTAAAATCTTTATCCGGACGAGCCGGGTCCCAGTCAATGAACCCGTCACAGGTTACAAATTTTGAAGTGTATTCTTTAGAAACCGTTCTGACCCATTTTTCTTTTGAATCAAAAAAACCCAGCGCTTCCATCAGGCAAGTTTCATCTCCCAGATTTCCGAATCCGTATGCTCCGATAAAAAGCGTTTTCATACTCTTCTGATCGCTCTCTTAATATTTCTCACAAACATCTCTACATCAAGCTTAAACGTTTTTTTGCGGGAGGGGTCGGGCAGATACCAATCTTCAAAGTTATCTGTGAGATGGCCTTCGCTGTATTCTTCTATGAATTTTTTTGAATTAAATTGCGCGTAACCATTATGTTTCAATAGTGTTTTAATCTCTCCCCTTTTTTTAATGTCATCGGGATGGTTTGAGTTTGCGTTATGTTCGATAGTAATACATTGTATGTTAAATTCACTAAACGGGAAATCTTTGATGATTTCATATTCTGAACCCTCGGTATCAATGCTCAGGTAATCTATATTCTTAGGCGCGTGGTATTTTTTTAGCAAGTCATGCAGTGATACTGTCGTTACGACAATTTCTTTGCCAAGCCTCGTGTGCAGTTTATCAAAGTATTTTTTTATGCCGCTAAGGTAACTTTCCATCGTAAACACCACCGATATACCGCTTTGTGTAAATATCGCGCTTTTTTCAATATGGCACAGACGGTTTTTTTTCAGTTCCTCGCCGTAAACGGGGTCTGCGCAAATCCCGCGCCACCCGAATCTTTTTTCAAGCGCGTAGGTATTACTTAAAAAGATTCCGTCTCCGGCCCCAATTTCAACAAAATACCCCCTTTTTTTAAAATGAGTTTGTTTGAGAACCCATAGATCCTGTCCCAATTGGCTGAAATACAGCGCTTCTTTTTTCGCGGGCTTCTTTTCGCTAATTAGAACCCACCATAAAAAATCTTTTACCGCTACCAACAGTTTCCAAATTATTTCTTCTGAATTTCTTTGTCTCTCAATAGTTTCTCTAAATTTTACAAGCATATTGTTTTATGACTTCTTTTCGCATATTTTCCATAAATATCTTTACATCAAATTCTTGCGCCCGTCTGCGGCAGGCAGTCACGTAGTGCGTAGGGTCGGCTTTTAAGATTGCCCCCATGTTACGGATTGCTTTAATGAGTTCATATTCATTGATATTGTCAATCAATATGCCTGTTGTTCCATCAATGACCGTTTCTTTGTACCCTCCCTCATTGGGAGCAATCACCGGTTTGCCCGATGCCATGGCTTCCACCGCGTTCATGCCGAAATCTTCATCGCGTGAACTGGTAATCAGCCCCTTGCAGTTGGCGTAAAGGGATTGCAATCGCTCCTCGCTCACATTGCCCAAAAACACAACATTACCGCCGGCAGTTCCTTTTAATTTATTAAAATAGGTGACGTGGCAATTATCATACCCTCCCACTATCACCAATTTGTCTTCGAGGGCTCCAAACGCTTTCACCTGAAGATGGGTTCTTTTTTCCGGCGTCAACCTGTTAACAGACAACCAGTAATCTTCGTGATTTTCACTACCATTAGGTACATTGGTGGTGATGGGCGGGTGTATTACCTGGGCATTCAGGCCGTAAATTTTTTTTATTCTATGTTGCACGTTTTTACTATTTGCCACAATGGCATTGATATTGCTCACGGCCTCTTTATCACTTTTTTCACTGACAAGGAATTCAAAGAGAGAAAGTGACTCCACAACTAAAGAAATAAGATTTAAAGCAAGAGAAGCCGGGAATACAACATAAAACAATATTTTTTTCTTCATTGGCCCCATCTTGCCCTCGGTTTCAAGGGCCTCTCTTGAGTCTTTCTGAGTGGCCATAATATTGCTGTGAAGGTTATTGAAAAAGCTATCCATCAAAAAGGCAATGGCTCTCGGCATAACCCGTCTTTTGAAGAGCGTTTTTTTAAAGGCTACAATTTTTGAGTACAGTGTAATATTATCACCCATGTTTTTTAAAACCAATATATTTGCAGGAGATGATTGGTCCCCTCGCGGAGCAATTATACTGGATTAATTCTATGTCATTTTCCTTTAGATGTTCGATGATTGTTTTTTCGCTGGTATAGTGCATTTCCATAATAGGTCCCTTGTTGAAGTAACGTTTTTTAGGTTGCCAGATTGCCTGCGCCTCTTTTATCTTCTTTTCTGTTTTCAGGGTCAATCCATTGGGAATATTAAAAACCATTAGTCCTTTGGGTTTTAATATCCTGGCAAATTCTTTAAGGTACTCCAGTTGGTACATAAGACTCATATGCTGGAGTGTGATGAAGGAGCAAATAAAGTCAAATTGACAATTTTGGAAAAGAGTAAGATCGGGTTTCGTATTTAACAGAAATGCGCAGTTGTTGTTTTTTTGGTATTGTTTTGCCAACTGTATCATAGATGGGGCTATATCTACGCCGGTGACTTTTTTAAAGTAATTTCCCAGTGGGTTGGTCAGCCTACCAACTCCACAGCCAAAATCCAGGGCATTTTCATACACTAAGCCCGGGTAAAGGGATTGGATTTCCCGCATAGTGCTTTGCATTAAGATATCGCCTGTATTAAAAAATTCTTTTTTATTCCAGAGATTATTTTTCTTATCTTTGTGAGTTAAAATTGACCAAAGGGGGTCAACTTCTCCAAATTCATTCCAATTTCTCCCCACTTCTTTTAGGTTCATCCCCATTCTGTCAACCGGCATGTCATTGCTTGGTTCGTCATATAGACCCTTCAGCGGGGTATGGCAGTACCACATATTGGGTTTGTGTTTTTTTGCCGCGTAGATTGAAAAACTTCCGGAAAAAATAAAAAAATCATACTTACTAGAAAAATCGCATTGCGAAAATCGTTTCATACAGGCACTTGGCAGGAGTTGGGCGAATTTTGAAATCCTTCCCAGAGAAATTATTTTTACATCATCAAAGCCAGTATATTTGATACATTCGGGGTTGATTTGGGCGGTAATAACATCCGCGCCAAGGTGTTTCGCCATTGTCAGTACGAGTTTCTCCGCGCCTCCGACTACTCTGAAATAGTCGTGGAATATGGCGATTTTTTTAGGTTTCATTTTCTCATTTTTTAATAAGATAATAAGTCTTTGGCGATATGTTTTTTAGCAGTATTCCGGCTTTGCCCACGAGGTTGCCCGTCTTCTCAGCCGCTATCTTAAAAAACGTTTTGGTCATCAAAACGGCTCTTTGAAAATGAATAGCAAGGTTTTTTATCAGCTTTACTTTATTTTTTTGGGCAAATACCTTTTTTTCATCATAGAGTTTTTTTAATTCATCGTCGACAAATATATTGTCGCACTCCTTTACCAATATGCCCCTTTTTAAAAACCATTCCAATTCCTGCTTGGGTATTTGGTGTGCCAACAACATATAGTCGCCATCCCAACCGGCATTAAAATACAGGCTCGAAAAGACCTGTTTGGCGTGATTGAGGTATCGCCGGTTAGCCAGAGTGACGATGAGGTTGTGTTTGATGTTTTTCATTGTGTTTTTCAAAAATTACTCCCTTAATCTTTTCTATAAATATGCGGGTGTCAAACTCCTGGGCCCGTTTCTGACAGTTCGTGACATAGTAATTTGGATTGCCCGCCAATATTGTTCCCACCTTGCGGATGGCTTCAGCTAGGTTGTATCCATCTATACTATCAATCAACATCCCCGTCAGGTCGTCAACCACCGTTTCTTTGTACCCACCCTCGTTGGGAGCAATCACGGGTTTGCCCGCCGCCATGGCCTCCACCGCATTCATACCAAAGTCTTCATCGCGCGAAGTGGCAATCAGCCCTTTGCAAGTGGCATACAGTTCAACTAGTTCTTCTTGAGTTACCCAATGTTTAATTTCAACGTTGTCCGTTTTTATTGTATTACAATATGCTGCGTATTTTAAAAAATGGCTGGACTGTTCGTAGCTTCCTACGATAATAAGCCGTTCATTTGGCAAACGAGAAAATGCTTTTAATTGCATATCAACTCTTTTATGGGTTATCAGCCTGTTAACTGATAGCCAGAAGTTCTGGGATTTTTTACTCCTGAATTTTGTAGTTTCGGTGGGGGGATGCATCACCTGGGCATTTCTTTTTAGAAATTTGAATACCCTTTTTTGAGTGTTAGCCGAATTACATACAATGTTGTCCACTTCATTTACATATTTTTTATTTAAATGGCGGTTATAGAAAACCCAAATATCAAAAATCCATCGTAAAAAACACGGAACAATATTTTGTCTGGTATATTCATATAAATCCCAAATTTCCCGGATGGGGGAATGTACATACCATAAATTGGGCTTATGGTGCGCCGCCCCGGACACCGCCCAATCACCATCAATGATGTAAAAATCATATTTTCCCCCCAGGTTTAACTTTCCGAATTTCCATAGGGCCATTTGTTGTCTGAAGGGAGCATTTTTAGGCACCTTTCCGATGGAATAAATGTGTGGGATAACACCATCAAACCCCATTTTTTTTATCTTTTCCCGGTCAATGTTGGTGGTATATATGTCTGCGTCAAGTTCTCTTGCTAGGGTTAGGCCGACTCTTTCCGCCCCGCCAATGTTGTCAAGAAAATTATGGAAAATAGCGATTTTTTTCGTTTCCACTGTTTTCATTTTTGTAAAAGTAAATGAAAAACCATGACCTTCATGTGTTGCAGAGCATCCCGAAATGGCTTGAGTTTTGACTGCCCCTTTCTTTTGTAATAGTGAATCGGCAGTTCTTTTATTTTCAAATTATTTTTTATGGCTTTTACAATCATTTCCGAAGCAAATTCCATTCCGTCGGTTTGTAAATTAAGTTTTTTTAATGCTTCCATTGTTATCGCCCTCATTCCGGATTGGGAATCTGTTATTTTTGTCCCAAAAAAGATTTTCAACATTAGTGAAAGTAGAGGAGTGCCTATATGTTGATTGGCCCAGGGCATTGCATCTTTTTCAATATTGCCGGAAAGCCTGTTTCCCATCACTAAATCATAACCATTTTTAAGTTGTTCTATGAAATTTGGTATTTCATTGAAATCATAACTACAATCGGCGTCAGCCATAAAGATATATTTTCCTTTAGCGCGTTTAAATGCTTCTAAATAGGCCCTGCCGTAACCTTCAAGGTCGTGTTTTATTAGTATGACATTTTCTTGTTTTGCTATGTTGGGACTTGCATCTGTTGAAGAGTCTGAAACAATAATTTCAGCCGATAAATTTTTTTGTAAAATTACTTTTTTTATTTGTTGTAAACAAAAAGGCAGAGCTTCTTGTTCGTTTCTGCATGGCAGGATGATACTAATGTCCGGACGCGGATTTCTTTCCATAGTTTCGGGTTTTTGTTTGCTTCATTTAATCACGAAAAATACTATTTATCAATTTTTTTACCCATTCCAGTTTGTAAAGTTATTCACATTGTTGACAG